>NZ_JBVIGA010000006.1:0-369012 GCF_055571035.1 Streptomyces malachitofuscus
CCCCCCCCCCCCCCCCCCCCCCCCCCCCCCCCCCCCCCCCCCCCCCCCCCCCCCCCCCCCCCCCCCCCCCCCCCCCCCCCCCCCCCCCCCCCCGCCCCCTGAGCCGTGTGGTCTCAGACGGTGGTGACGACCTGCTCGAACTCCAGGCGCGGGCCCCGGGGGTGCCAGGCGTCGGGGCCGGGGCGGCCGATGTTGACGACCATCAGCGGGGTGTGGTCGTCGTCGAGGAACTCCTTGCGGACGCCCTCGACGTCGAAGCCGGTCATCGGGCCGGCGGCCAGGCCCGCGGCGCGCACGCCGACGATGAAGTAGGCGGCCTGGAGGGCGGCGTTCAGCGCGGCGGCGTCCTCCCGCACGGGACGCTCGCCGAAGACGGCGTCCTTGGCCCCCGGGAAGTGCGGGAAGAGGTGCGGCAGCTCCTCGTGGAACTCGTTGTCCGCGGAGAGGATCGCGACCAGCGGGGCCGTGGCCGTCTTGGGCCGGTTGCCCTCGGCCATGTGCCGGACGAGGCGCTCGCGGGCCTCGGGGGAGCGGACCAGGGTGATGCGCAGGGGCGACTGGTTCATGGCGGTGGGGCCGTACTTGACCAGGTCGTAGATCGCCCGCACCTGCTCGTCGGTCACCGGCTCGCCGGTGAACGTGTTGGCGGTGCGCGCCTCGCGGAACAGCAGGTCCTGGGCGGCGGGGTCAAGGGCGAGAGACATGCGTGAACCTTCTCGGGGGGTGTGTCGTCCCGGTATCCGTGTAGGGGCCACGGGCCGATGGATGAGCACGACCGTACACCCGAGAAGTTCAACACTCAACTAAATCCGGAGCGTGGTGATCCACTTCACGGACGGACGGCATCCTGCGCCGGCTCAGCCCTCCTCGGGATCCTCCGCCCCGGCCTCCTCCGCGAGCGCCGCGTCCAGCCGCGCCCGTGCCCCGTCCAGCCAGCGCCGGCACACCTTGGCCAGCTCCTCGCCCCGCTCCCAGAGCGCCAGGGACTCCTCCAGCGTCGTCCCGCCGGCCTCCAGCCGCCGTACGACCTCGATCAGCTCGTCCCGCGCCTGCTCGTACCCGAGCGCCTCGGCCGCTCCCGCCGGCTGCCCGGTTTCCGTCTTGCTGGTCATTCCGCCCACCCTACGCATCGACCCGTACCGTGAACTCGCCCTCGGACACCCGTGCCCGCAGCTCCTCACCGGCCTCCACCTCGCCCGGAGCCCGCACCGCGTGCCCGTCCGCCCGCTGCAGCACGGCGTACCCCCGCTTCAGCGTCGCGGCGGGGGACAGCGCCACCACGCGCGCATGCGTGTGCGTCAGCTCGGAGTCCGCCCGGTCCAGCTGGTGCCGCAGCGAGCGCCGCCCCCGCTCCAGCAGCGCGGTGACCTCCTCGGCCCGGGTGTCGATCATCCGGTGCGGATCCTGTATCGAGGGCCGGGCCAGCGCGTGGGCCAGCCCGCGCTCCTCCCGGTCCAGCAGCGCCTGGACGCAGCGCCGCGCGCGGTCGCGCAGCATCCGCACCCGCTCGTACTCCTCGCCCACGTCCGGCACCACCTTCTTCGCCGCGTCGGTGGGCGTGGAGGCGCGCAGGTCGGCGACATGGTCGAGAAGCGGATTGTCCGGCTCGTGCCCGATCGCCGACACCACCGGCGTCCGGCACGCCGCCACCGCCCGCACCAGCTGCTCGTCGGAGAACGGCAGCAGGTCCTCCACGCTGCCGCCGCCGCGCGCCACGACGATCACGTCCACCTCGTCGACCGCGTCCAGCTCCTTCACGGCCTGGACCACCTGCGGCACCGCGTGCACCCCCTGCACGGCCACGTTGCGCACCTCGAAGCGCACGGCGGGCCAGCGGTGCCGCGCGTTCTCCAGCACGTCCCGCTCGGCCGCCGACGCCCGCCCGCACACCAGTCCGATCAGCTGCGGCAGGAACGGCAGCGGCTTCTTCCGCTCCGGCGCGAACAGCCCCTCCCGCGCGAGGCTCTTCTTCAGCTGCTCCAGCCGCGCCAGCAGCTCCCCGACCCCCACGGGCCGGATCTCCGCCGCCCGCAGCGACAGCTGCCCGCGCGGCGCGTACCACTCCGGCTTGCAGTGCACCACCACCCGCGCGCCCTCGCTCACGACGTCCGCGACGGCGTCGAACACCTGCCGGTAGCAGGTCACGCCCACCGAGATGTCGTACGAGGGGTCGCGCAGCGTCAGGAACACCACCCCGGCGCCGGGCCGCCGCGACAGCTGGGTGATCTGCCCCTCCACCCACACCGCGCCGAGCCGGTCGATCCACCCGCCGATGAGCCGCGACACCTCCCCGACCGGGATGGGAGCCTCCGCAGACGTGTTGACAGCCATGCCGCGAGAGTAGTGCGCCCCACCGACAACGCACCGTGACCGGACCCCTTGGACGCGGCCCTTACGATGGGAGGCATGACCGCTTCGCCTGGCCGCCGTGTCCTGCTCGCCGCCCCCCGTGGCTACTGCGCGGGTGTGGACCGCGCCGTGATCGCCGTCGAGAAGGCCCTGGAGCAGTACGGGGCCCCCGTCTACGTCCGGCACGAGATCGTGCACAACAAGTACGTGGTGCAGACGCTGGAGAAGAAGGGCGCGATCTTCGTCGAACGGACGGAGGAGGTGCCCCCGGGCAACATCGTCATGTTCTCCGCGCACGGCGTCGCCCCCGTCGTCCACGAGGAGGCCGAGCGCGGCCGGCTCGCCACCATCGACGCCACCTGCCCGCTGGTCACCAAGGTCCACAAGGAAGCCGTCCGCTTCGCGAACGACGACTACGACATCCTCCTGATCGGCCACGAGGGCCACGAGGAGGTCATCGGCACCTCCGGCGAGGCCCCCGACCACATCCAGCTCGTCGACGGGCCGGGCGACGTCGCGAAGGTCGAGGTCCGCGACCCCTCCAAGGTCGTCTGGCTCTCCCAGACCACCCTCTCCGTCGACGAGACCATGGAGACCGTCGACGCCCTCAAGGAGAAGTTCCCCCAGCTGATCTCCCCGCCCAGCGACGACATCTGCTACGCCACGCAGAACCGTCAGCTCGCGGTCAAGCAGATGGGCGCCGAGGCGGAGCTGGTGATCGTGGTCGGCTCGCGCAATTCCTCCAACTCCAAGCGGCTGGTGGAGGTCGCCAAGCTGGCGGGCGCCCGCGCGGCGTACCTGGTGGACTTCGCCGACGAGATCGACGAGGCCTGGCTGGAGGGCGTGACCACGGTCGGCGTCACCTCGGGCGCCTCGGTGCCGGAGGTCCTGGTCGAACAGGTCCTGGAGTGGCTGTCGCGGCGCGGCTTCGAGGACGTCGAGATCGTCAAGGCGGCCGAGGAGTCGATCGTCTTCTCCCTGCCCAAGGAGCTCCGCCGTGATCTGCGCGACGAGGCCGCCGCCCTGGTGGCCGAGCGCGGCGGCAGGGGGACGGGTGCCGGTTCCGCGGAGTGACGGTGAGGGGACGACGGCGGTCGCGCGGCCGCCTTTCGTGACGGTCCGTCGTTCGTCGTAACGTGGGGACATGCAGATCTTCGGCGTGGACATCGGCGGATCCGGGATCAAGGGTGCCCCGGTCGACCTGGACAAGGGGGACCTGGCGCAGGAGCGCTGCAAGGTCCTCACCCCCCACCCGGCCACGCCGGACGCGGTGGCCGACGGGGTCAAGCAGGTCGTCGACCACTTCGGCTGGACCGGCCCGGTCGGCATCACCTTCCCCGGTGTGGTCACCGGCGGTACCACGATCCGTACCGCGGCCAACGTCGACAAGGGCTGGGTCGACACCGACGCGCGCGTGCTGCTCGGCGACCGCCTCGGCGGCCTGCCGGTGACGGTGGTGAACGACGCGGACGCGGCGGGCGTCGCCGAGATGCACTTCGGCGCCGGACGGCACCACCGGGGCACCGTGATCCTGCTGACCTTCGGCACCGGCATCGGCAGCGCCCTCTTCGTGGACGGCGTCCTCGTCCCCAACACCGAGCTGGGCCATCTGGAGCTGCACGGTCACGACGCGGAGAAGCGGGCCTCCAGCAAGGCCAGGGAGGACCACGACCTGTCGTGGGAGGAGTGGGCGCACCGGGTGCAGAAGTACCTGGCGCACGTGGAGATGCTCTTCTCGCCGGATCTGTTCATCATCGGCGGCGGCGTCAGCCGCAAGTCCCACAAGTTCCTGGACCACATCAAGGGCATCAAGGCGGAGATCGTCCCCGCCCAGCTGCAGAACAACGCGGGCATCGTCGGAGCGGCGATGCGGGCGGCTACGGGCGTCTAGGGGGTGTCTGACGCCCCCTGGCCCTGGGGACGGGGGCGGTTGCGGGCGAGGCGGCGGTTGATCGCGCGGACCCGGCGCACTCTGCGGACCAGCACGATCACGCACGTGGCGAGCGTGCCGCCGTAGAGCCAGCCGGCCTGGGTGGCCAGGCCCGTGACCATGCCCATCAGCCGGTCGACGGCGCCGCCCTCGCCCTCGTCGGCGACCGGGACCATCCCCACGGCGAAGGCGATCGGCACGACGACGGGCGCGATGAACAGGTCCCCCTCGCGCACCCACAGCGCGGTCAGCACGCACACCGGCAGGTACAGCACGCCGTACACCGTCTGGGACGCCCCGAACAGTGCCTCGGTCAGCAGTCCGAGGACGAGCATCACGGCCCCGCAGAACAGCCCGCTGCCCAGTCCGGTGAGCTTCGGGCCGGGCGGCCTGCCGGCCGCGGCCGGGGGAGCGGGCCGGCGCTGTGGCACACGGGCGGGCCGGTCCGGCCGCGCGGACCGTGCGACCCCGCCGCTCGCCGTCCGGCCCGCCTGCGGCGGCAGCGGCGGCTTGACCGGGCGGGACGGCCTGGGAGTTCTGGACGGCCCCGGCGGCCCGGGCGCCGGGTCACGTCGCGGTCCGTGCTGCGCGGGTCGCGTCCTGTGTTGCTCCACTGGACCAACTTAGGTCGTTTTATGTGCCGAACGGTCCGTCAGACACGCCGGGAACCGGACGTTGCCCGGACGTCCGACGCGTCGGCCGGGCGCGTGCGGGCACGCCGTAGACTGGTGGATCGGTCCACACGGCCCCGCAGGGCCGGTCCTCGTCCCCCATCCTCACGTACGGGAAGTCGCAACGTGTCGCTCACGATCGGAATCGTCGGCCTGCCGAATGTCGGCAAGTCGACCCTGTTCAACGCCCTGACCAAGAACGACGTGCTGGCGGCCAACTACCCGTTCGCCACGATCGAGCCGAACGTCGGCGTGGTCGGCGTTCCCGACCCCCGCCTGACGAAGCTGGCGGAGATCTTCGGCTCCCAGCGCATCCTTCCGGCCACCGTCGACTTCGTCGACATCGCGGGCATCGTGCGCGGCGCGTCGGAGGGCGAGGGCCTGGGCAACAAGTTCCTCGCGAACATCCGCGAGTCCGACGCGATCTGCCAGGTCATCCGCGCCTTCAAGGACGAGAACGTCGTTCACGTCGACGGCAAGGTCTCGCCGAAGGACGACATCGAGACGATCAACACCGAGCTGATCCTCGCCGACCTCCAGACCATCGAGAAGGTCCTGCCGCGCCTGCAGAAGGAGTCGCGGATCAAGAAGGACATCGCGCCCAAGGTCAAGGCGGTCGAGGAGGCCAAGGAGATCCTGGAGAAGGGCGACACCCTCTTCGCCCACGGCATCGTCCAGGGCAGCGAGCGCGCGGAGCTCCTCCACGACCTGCACCTCCTCACGACGAAGCCCTTCCTCTACGTCTTCAACGTCGACGAGGACGAGCTGACCGACGAGGACTTCAAGAACGAGCAGCGCGCCCTGGTCGCCCCCGCCGAGGCGATCTTCCTCAACGCCAAGCTGGAGGCGGACCTCGCCGAGCTGGACGAGGACGAGGCCCTCGAACTCCTCCAGTCCGTCGGCCAGGAGGAGCCCGGCCTCGCCACCCTCGCCCACGTCGGCTTCCGGACCCTCGGCCTGCAGACCTACCTCACGGCCGGTCCGAAGGAGTCCCGCGCCTGGACCATCAAGAAGGGAGCCACCGCCCCCGAGGCCGCCGGAGTCATCCACACCGACTTCCAGAAGGGCTTCATCAAGGCGGAGGTCATCTCCTTCACCGACCTGGTCGAGACCGGCTCGGTGGCCGAGGCCCGCGCCAAGGGCAAGGCCCGCATGGAGGGCAAGGACTACGTGATGCAGGACGGCGACGTGGTGGAGTTCCGCTTCAACGTCTGATCGCGTACCTAGAGGCGGCCTGACCTGCGGCGATGCAGGTCAGGCCGTTGTGCTGTCCGCAGTAGTCCGCAGAACCTGGAGCGGCTACGTGTCGTAGACCGTGGAACGGTGTCCGACGTGTACGACCCACACCACCAGCTCCCCGTTGTCGATCGTGTAGACGACACGGTAGTCGCCGACCCGTAGGCGGCGGCGCTCGGGCTGGGATACGAGTGCGGTGGTGTTGAAGCCGAAGGGGTCGCTCTCCAGCTCTGTCAGTTTGGCCAGGATACGAAGCGCCATGTCACGCGGGATCTTGCGCAGCTCGGCCTGGGCCTCGGGCCGGAACACCGTGCGGTAGTCACTCACTGCGTGCCAGCGTCTCCCTCATCACGTCCTCGATCGGGACGCCGGCGGCCGGGCTCGCCATGCGCTCGTCGATGATGCGGTTGATCTCGCGCTCTTCCCACTCCTGGTACTTGCGCAGCACCTCGATCGAGACAACGGCGGCTACCTGCTTGCCGCGACGGGTGATGACAGTGGGCACGTCGTCGCGGTCGGCCCGTTCGACGACTTCGGCCAAGTGAGCGCGTACGTCGCGGATGGACTCTATGGGCAGCGGCTGAGTCATGACCCAAGGGTACCGAGTGTGCCATGTGTACACAATGTCTGCGGTCCCGGTCGGTGCAGGGGCACCGGTGGCAGTATGCGGGGACGCAGCGAGAGGGGCCGGGGCGGGATGGGGCGCAGTGAGCGGGAGGCGGTTGCTGCGGGAGCGCGGCTGTACGAGGCGGCGCAGGCGGTAGCCGGTGACCACGGGCGGGCTGTCGAGGTAGTTCGGGCGGCGCTGAAGCCGATCTGCGATACGGCGGCGGAACAGGCGCTCGACGCCATCCCAGTGGCCCGGCTGAAGGAGATCACCGAGGGGCGGCTGAGGCTCGGGGAGGTCGAGAGGAGCGGGCTGCGGTCGGTCCGGCAGGTGCTTGACGCCGGGTCCTACCGTTTGCGGCAGATTCCCGGCGTGGGACAGCGGACCGCTGATCAGGTCATCGCGGCGGCACGCCAGATAGCCGACGCCGTTCGGGAGACCATCGCCGTCCACATCGACGTGGATCGGCCGGAGCCGCGAACCACCGCACTCGTCATGGCCCTGCATGTGCTGGTGGAAGCGGGTCCCGATGCGCGGCGAGCCGCCGACACGGCCGTGGCTCTCGCGGAGCGGCTCGGTCCGCTGCTGGCCGAAGCCAAGCCAGCCGCCGGGCGGCTGCGGATGCTGCTGGTGGGGCAGGCCAAACGAGTTCGGGCGCTGGAGGCCGTCGCAGAGGTCCGCAGGCTGACCGAGGAAGCAACGCAGGGCGGTGTGCCGGAGCTGCTCGCACAGGCGTCTGTCGATCTGCTGCGCGGCACCCCGACCGAGGTTGCGGCCTGGGTCGACTTCGAGTTGCGTTCCGCCGAGTACTACAGCCTGCTCGCGGAGATCTCCGGCCGCAGACCCGATACTGCCGCTGCCGAGGGGTTCCTGCCCGACGAAGTTGCCGAGCGGGTCCGCGACCAGATGCTTGACGACACTCACCGGCGGGTGTCGCTGCGCGGCTATCAAGCCTTTGGGGCTCGTTTCGCCCTGGCGCAACGCAAGGTGATCCTCGGCGACGAGATGGGGCTCGGCAAGACCATCCAGGCCATCGCCGCTCTGACTCATCTCGCTGCGGAGGGGCAGAGCCACTTCATGGTCGTCTGCCCGGCCAGCGTCCTGATCAACTGGACACGCGAGATCGAGGCCCGCAGCAGGCTGCGCGTGATGCCTCTTCACGGCCCCGACAGGCAGGAAGCGTTCGCCGACTGGAAGGGCCGGGGCGGTGTAGGAGTGACGACCTTCGACGCCTTGCGCGGTTTCCCGGCCCCCGAAGGAGGCGAGGTGGGGATGCTGGTCGTGGACGAGGCGCACTATGTGAAGAATCCGAAGACGCGTCGCTCCCATGCCGTGACCGAATGGTCCGGGCACTGCGAACGTGTTCTCTTCATGACCGGCACGCCCATGGAGAACCGGGTCGCTGAGTTTCGCAGCCTTGTGCAGATTCTCCAGCCGCACCTGGCGGAGGCTGTCGGTGACCGAGACGGTGTGGCCGGTTCCAAGGCATTCCGGAAGGCCGTCGCCCCGGTCTATCTGCGCCGCAATCAGCAGGATGTGCTGACCGAACTGCCCGTGCTCCAGCAGACGGACGAGTGGGAGGAGCTGAGCGCGTCGGACGAAGACGCCTACCGGGAGGCCGTGCGCGCCGGCAACTTCATGGCGATGCGAAGAGCTGCGTACGCGCGCCCCGAGAAGTCGGCCAAGCTGAACCGGCTGCGAGAGATTGTCGAGGACGCCGCCGAGAACGGGTTGAAGGTGGTGGTGTTCTCCAACTTCAGGGATGTCCTTGGAACGGTCAAGGACACGCTGGATGGAGCACGGAGCAAGGGTGGCGGTCAGGTGTTCGGTCCGATCTCGGGAAGTGTGCCGCCCGCTCGCCGTCAGCAGCTGGTGGACGAGTTCGCCGCCGTCCCGGGTCACGCGGTGCTGATGGCACAGATCCAGGCGGCGGGGGTGGGGCTCAACATGCAGGCCGCGTCCGTCGTGATCATCTGTGAGCCTCAGGTCAAACCGACCATCGAACACCAGGCGGTGGGGCGGGCCCACCGCATGGGGCAAGTGCGTTCGGTCCGGGTGCACCGGCTGCTCGCCACCCGTGGGGTGGACGAGCGGATGGTGGAGATGCTGAAGAACAAGACCCGCCTGTTCGACGCGTACGCGCGTCGCAGCGCGGTCGCCGAGTCGACGCCGGACGCGGTCGACGTTTCGGATACGGCGATGGCCCGCCAGATCGTCGAGGAGGAGCAGGCGAGGCTGGGAGCGGTCCGCAAAGAGTCCGCAGGACACCCGTAAGTGACCGTCGGGACCCAACGCGCGCCAACGGGGAAATGCCTGGTCAGGGCGTTGTGCGCGGCTCCGTCGCAGGTCAGTGGCGGAGCTCGGGCATTCCGCTTCAACGTGTGACTCTCGTCAAAAACTGTGCCCGACCCGCTTGTTGGCGGGCCGGGCACACGCTTCTGTCCGCGGGAGTCCTCGCCCCGCGATGTGGGGCATTGACAGGTCTGGTCGGCGTGAGACTGCCTCAGACCTTGACGACCTCCACGGAAGGGCCGCACAGGAGTGTCAGATCCTCGGGGTCGGACGTGAGGACCGTGACCGGCCGGGGTGCGTTGCGGGCGATGACGGCGAAGGCGGCGTCGATGGCGTACTCGTGGCCGTGGAGGTGATGGGTGCGCAGAAGCGCGGCGGCCTGGTCGGCGACCTCCTTGGTGACGTCGTGAACGTCGACGCGGGAGAGGACCCACTTGATGCGGGCGGGGTGGATGCGCTCGCAGTCCGCCTCGAGAGTGGTCATGGCGCTGGTGGCGACGCGGATGCCCTCTTCCGACGCCGCTTGGACCAGAGCTACGACGGTACGGTCCTTGCGGCAGAGCTTTGAGAGTCCTTCGCTGTCGAGCAGGAGGGTGCCGGGCATCAGGCGGCGGCCCCGCCGGCCTGCTGGTGGTCGTGGCGCAGCAGCGCCCGGGCGGCCTCGACCTCCTCGCGGGTGAGGGCTTCGTTGTCGGTCTCGAAGTCGACGACGATCTCCCGGAGCTTGTCCATGGCGACCCGCTGTTCGAGTGCCTCGGCGACGTAGGCGGAGAAGCCGCCGGGGCCCACGTGGGCGCGTACGGCCTCGGCGAGGTCCTCGGGCAGGCTGATCGAATACTTCCTGCTACCACTCATGGTGCCGATCCTACCGGCGGTCGTAGGAGGTCGGGACTGTGGACGGCTACCCGTCATGGATCGGTGCCCGCGATGGGGGGATGCGGGGACGGTGCAAGAGGGGCGGGAAGCGTTGGGGCGTGGAGTGGCGGACTCCTGCCGCTCCGCGAGGTAACCAACAAGCATGTTGCTAACATTTGCGTTAGTTACATGCGTGGAGGTGGGTGGCGTGGTGGACTTTGTGGGTCGTCGGCAGGAGCTGGCGGCGCTGGAGCGTGAGCTGCGGAAGGTGGCGGCAGGCATCGGCGGGGAGCGGCCCGGCCGGTGCGTGATGTTGCGTGGGCGGCGCCGGGTGGGCAAGTCGCGGCTGGTCGAGCGGTTCGCCGAGCGCTCCGGGGCCCCGTTCTTGTTCTACGCGGCGACCGGCGCGTCCCCTGATGACGATCTCGCACGGCTCGCCCGGGACGCCCGGGCATCGACGCTGCCGATGGCGCGGCTCGTGGCCGCCGCGCGGCCGGAGAGCTGGGACGCCGCGTTCGATGTGCTGGCAGCGGCGCTGCCCGCCGACCGGGTGAGTGTGCTGGTCATGGACGAGGTGCCGTACCTGATGGATGCCGGTGGCGCCTTCGAGGGGATGCTGCAACGGGCCTGGGACCGGGTGCTGGAGACCAAGCCGGTGCTGCTGGTCCTCATCGGTTCCGATCTGTCGATGATGGAGGCCCTGAACAGCTACGGGCGCCCCTTCCATCAGCGCGGCCGGGAGATGGTGCTGGGGCCCATGAACCCCGCCGAGGTGGGGCAGATGCTCGGGCTGGAACCGGCGGAAGCCTTCGATGCCGCGCTGGTCACCGGCGGGCTGCCGCTGATCTGCGCGGAGTGGCCGCGAGGCGCGGGACTGTGGGACTTCCTCGGAGAGGCGCTGAGTGACCCGGTCTCGGCCCTGCTGGTGTCGGCCGAGCGGTCGCTGGCTGCCGAATTCCCCCCGCAGGCTCAGGCACGTACGGTGCTGGCGGCCATCGGCAGTGGCGAGCGGACTTTCACCAACATCGCCCGTGCGGCCGGCGGAATCGGGGCCACGCCGCTGCAGCGAGCCCTGGAACTGCTCACGAACAAGCGGATCGTCGCCGCGGAGCTGCCCGTGTCGCCGCGTCCTTCAAAGGATCGCCGCTACCGGGTGGCAGATCCCTACCTGCGCTTCTGGCTGCACCTGCTCGGCCCGTCCATGGAAGAGATCGAACGGGGCCGGGGCGACCTGACCTTGGCACGCATCCGGGAGAACTGGACCAGTTGGCGCGGCCGGGCTGTCGAGCCCCTTGTCCGCGAGGCCCTGGCGCGGATACTGCCGGATGACAGGCTGCCCGCGGCCCCCGCAGTGGGCGGCTACTGGACCCGCACCAACGATGTCGAGATCGACATCGTCGGGGCGGACCGCGCCCCCGTCGCCCGGGAACTGCTTTTCGTCGGCTCCATCAAGTGGCTGGAGCAGTCGCCCTTCGACCGGCATGACCTGGCAGCCCTCCATCGGCATCGGGCCGCCCTCACCGGCGAACCTGTTCCCGTCATGGCGGTCTCGCGCAGCGGAGTCGACTGCTCGGGGCTCGACACCTCCTACGGCCCCGGCGATCTGCTGACCGCCTGGCCGCTGTGAGCGGCCGGCAGGTGAGGAGTCTCCCGATGCGGGTGGTCATGGATGGTCCCGGCGCCGGAAGGAGGGAGCCATCAGCAGGGCACCGAGCGGGCGTCGGGCCACGGGGCCCGGTCCCCGGCGCCCCGGTCCTGGAAGGAGTCGAGCGTCAGGTCGATGGGGCGCCAGGCGGGGTCGAGCGGTTCCGGGTGGCCGACGCGCAGGTCCGCGCCCAGTTCACCCAGTCGTGGACGGCAGCGGGTGACGGCTAGGAGGCCTGCTGGGCCACTGTTCGGCAGGCCTGGGCGTACCCCCGGACCAGGGGGCGGGTCGAGTCCTCCGCTCGCCAGGCCAGGGCGTAGCGGGTGGGGGAGAGGCCGTGCACCGGGCGGGTGGTGACCCCGCCGAGGGTGATCAGGGGGGCGTTGCCGAGGGCCACCAGGCAGATGCCGAGGCCCGCGACCAGCGCCTCGTAGGTCTCCTCCGTGCCCGCGATCTCCGCGCCGATGCGCGGCGGGCCGCCGGGGCGTTCGTCGAGGGCCAGCCAGTGGTCGCGCAGGACGCCCGAGGCCGCGGGGAGGGCCAGGAACGGCTCGTCGGCGAGGTCCGCGAGGGTGAGGTCCGTGCGGGCGGCCAGCGGGTGGCTGTCGGGCAGGGCGACCAGCCGCGGCTCCTCGGCGACCACCGTCCAGGAATACCGGTCGGCGTCGGGCAGCGGCAGCCAGACGAACGCCACGTCCGCCTCGCCGTCCGCGAGCCCCGCCGTGGGGTCCTCCCAGCTGACCTGCCGCAGCCGGACCGCGGCGTCGGGGTGCGCGGCGGTGAAGCGGGAACGGATCGCCGGGAGCAGACCCCCGCGGCCCGGGCTCGTGCTCATCCCGACGACCAGGGTGCTGCGCTGCGCCGCCCGCGCCCGTTCCACCGCGGCGGCCCCCTCCTCCCAGACCGCCAGCACGCGCCGGGCGTGCGGCAGCAGTTCCGTCCCGGCGGGGGTGAGCACCACGCCCTGCCGGTCGCGCAGGAACAGGGCGACACCCAGCTGCCGCTCCAGCGCCCGGATCTGCTTGCTCAGGGCGGGCTGGGAGACGTACAGGCGCTCGGCCGCACGGGTGAAGTGCAGTTCCTCCGCCACGGCCAGGAAGTAGCGCAGATCCCTCAGGTGAACGTCCGTCTTCATAGCCATCGGTTATCAGCGTAGGTCTTGGACGGGCAAGGGGGCGTGACGGCAGGGTGGTTCGCGAGACGAAGGGCAGTCGAGGCACGAGGAGCCGAGATGAACAAGGTGTGGCTGATCACGGGAGCCGGCAGCGGGTTCGGGCGGGCGATCGCCGAGGCGGCCCTCGCCGACGGCGATGTGGTGGTCGGCGCGCTGCGTCGGCCCGAGGCACTGGACGACCTGGTCGCCGCCCACCCCGACCAGGTGGAGGCGTTGCGCCTGGACGTCGCCGACATCGAGGACGCCGAGGCCGTCGTGCGGGACGTCGTGGCGCGGCACGGGCGGATCGACGTACTGGTCAACAACGCCGGCCGGACCCATGTGGGCGCGTTCGAGGAGACCGCCGACGACGAGTTGCGCGAGCTGTTCGACGTCCATGTCTTCGGTCCCGCCGCGCTGGTGCGGGCCGCGCTGCCGGGCATGCGCGAGCGGCGCTCCGGGGCGATCGTGCAGATGAGCAGCATGGGCGGGCAGATGTCCTTCGCCGGCTTCGGGGCGTACAGCGGAACCAAGTTCGCGCTGGAGGGCATGTCGGAGGCGCTCGCGGACGAGGTGCGGGAGTTCGGCATCAGGGTGCTGATCGTCGAGCCGGGCTCTTTCCGGACGTCGCTGTTCGACACCCGCAGGGCCGGGGTCAGCCCCGACAGCGGCGTGTACGCCAAGGTCGGCGAGACCCGTGCGGCGGTCGCGGCCGGTGACGGCACCCAGCCCGGCGATCCCGCGAAGGCGGCGGCGCTCATCCTGGCCGCTCTGGAGGCGCAGGACGCGCCGTTGCGGCTGCCGCTCGGCGACGACGGCGTCGGCGCGGTCCTCGGCCATCTCGACCAGGTCCGGGAGGACGTCCTGGCGTGGGAGAAGCGCACCCGCGCCACGGCCTTCGACGACTGAGGGCCACCCCGTGCCCGACCGGGCGGCCCGCCGTGCACGGCGGGCCGCCCGGTGTCGTGTTGTCGTCCTCCCGGCCCAATACGTTCGTGCAGGACCCTTGTGCAAATCCTGTGGAACCCTCAATCTTTCGGCTGACGCACGGTCTTGGCCACCGCTATTGACATGATCCTGTCAGTGGCCGATTCGTTGCGCCACACGTGCAGCACGTGCGTCGACCGCACCACACCCCCACAGCACACGCACCACCGACTGAGGAGGAACCCTCACATGGCAGTGATGCGTCACCCCCGGCGAAGACTGGCCACCCTCGGCGCCGCGACCACCGCGGCCCTGGTCGCGAGCCTGGTCTCCGCTCTCCCCGCGGGCGCGGCACCGGCCGCCCCCGAAGGCCGCATCCAGTACGCGGGCGCCGCGAACGCCGTCGCCGGCAGCTACATCGTGACCCTGAAGGCCGACGAGGCCCGCTCCGGCTCCGCCGAGGGCCGCGCCCTGGCCGAGAAGTACGGCGCCGACATCGAGCGCACCTACACCAAGGCGCTCAACGGCTACGAGGTCGAGGCCTCCGAGACCGAGGCGAAACGTCTCGCCGCCGACCCGGCCGTCGCCGCCGTGGTCCAGAACCGCACCTTCCACGTCACCGGCACCCAGCCCAACCCGCCCTCCTGGGGCCTGGACCGCATCGACCAGCGCGATCTCCCGCTCAACAACTCGTACACCTACCCGGATTCGGCCGGGGAGGGCGTGACGGCGTACGTCATCGACACCGGCGTCCGCATCACCCACAGCGACTTCGGCGGCCGGGCCTCCTACGGCTACGACGCCATCGACAACGACAACACCGCCCAGGACGGCCACGGCCACGGCACGCACGTCGCCGGCACGGTCGCGGGCGGTTCCTTCGGCGTGGCGAAGAAGGCCAAGGTCGTCGGCGTCCGGGTACTGAACGACTCCGGCTCCGGCACCACCGCCCAGGTCGTCGCCGGCATCGACTGGGTGGCGCGGAACGCGGTCAAGCCGGCCGTCGCCAACATGTCCCTCGGCGGCGGTGCGGACAGCGCCCTCGACACGGCCGTACGCAACGCCATCGCCTCCGGCGTCACCTTCGTCGTCGCGGCCGGCAACGAGTCCACCAACGCCTCCACCAAGTCCCCGGCCCGGGTGACGGAGGCGATCACCGTCGGCGCCACCACCTCCGGCGACGCACGTGCCAGCTACTCCAACTACGGTTCCGTCCTGGACCTCTTCGCGCCGGGCTCCTCCATCACCTCCGCCTGGCGCACCAGCGACACGGCCACCAACACCATCTCCGGTACGTCCATGGCGAGCCCGCACGTCGCCGGCGCCGCCGCCCTCCACCTGGCCGACAACCCCTCGTCCACCCCCGCCCAGGTCTCCTCCGCGCTGACCTCCGCCGCCACCACCGGCGTCGTCGGCAACCCGGGCAGCGGATCGCCCAACCGCCTGCTGCACGTGGGCGAAGGGGACACCACCCCGCCCCCGACCGGTGACCGCTTCGAGAACACGAGCGACTACACCATCGCCGACAACTCCACCGTCGAGTCCCCGGTGACCGTCTCCGGCGTCTCCGGCAACGCGCCCTCGAACCTGGCCGTCGAGGTGGACATCACCCACACCTACATCGGCGACCTCCAGGTCCAGCTGATCGCCCCCGACGGCACGGCGTACACGCTGAAGTCGTACGGCACCGGCGGCAGCGCGAACGACATCCGCACCACCTACACCGTCGACGCCTCCGGTGAGTCGGCGAACGGCACCTGGAAGCTGCGCGTCAGCGACAACGCCTGGTGGGACTCCGGCCGGCTCAACGGCTGGGCCCTGCAGTTCTGACGTGGATCCGAGGTAGATCCGCCCGGCACACCCCCGCCCCCGGGGAGGGCTCCCCGGGGGCGGGCCCGTCACCGCGCGCCTACGATGCGGCTCGTGTCCATACCTCCGCCCCACGGGCCCCAGCACCACGGCGGTCGTCCACCGCCGCAGTTCCCCCACGGCGGGCAGCCCGGTTTCGCGCCGTACGGGTTGTACGGGCCCTACGGTCCCCGGCCGCCCGCCGCGGTCAACGGGGTCGCCATCGCCTCGCTGGTCTTCGGTGTCCTGTGCTTCCTGCCCGCCTTCGGGCTGGTGCTGGGTCTGATCGCCCTGGGCCGGATCAAACGGCGGGGAGAGCGCGGACGGGGCATGGCGGTCGCCGGGTCCCTGCTGTCGTCGCTCGGGCTCGCCCTGTGGACGGTCGCGCTCATCACCGGGGCCGCGGCCGACTTCTGGGAGGACGTCAAGGAGGGTGCGCGCGGCAACAGCATCCTCGCCCTGCGCAAGGGCGACTGCTTCAACTCGCCCGGCGGACTGGAGGGCTGGGCCACCGACGCCGACCGATTGCCCTGCACGCGTGAGCACGACGGAGAGGTCTTCGCCGTCGTCCCCCTGCCCGACGGTGCCTACCCGGGCGCCGCCCGCCTCACCGGCACCGCCGCCGAACGGTGCCAAGGCCTCCTTCGGGCCTACGTCATGGACACCTGGGCGCTGCCCGGCCATGTGGACGTCTACCACCTCACCCCGTCCGAGGAGGGCTGGGACTTCGGCGACCGCGAGATCACCTGTGTCCTGGGCAACCGTGACGCGCAGGCCGGCCTCACCGGGTCGCTCCGCCGGGACGCGACCACGCTGGACGCGCACCAGGTGGCGTATCTCGAGGCCGAGGGCATCCTCGGCGCGGCACTGGACGAGGCCCCCGGGTCGGACCACCCCGAGGACGATCTGCCGGGACACAAGGAGTGGGCGGCGAAGGTCGCGGACGCCCTCGCCGAGGAGTCCCGGCTGCTGCGCGAGCACGCGTGGCCCGTCGGTGCCGAAGGGCCGGTGGGCGACCTCGCCGCCGAGCTGGCGGCGGCGGAGGAGGAGTGGACGAAGGCCGCCGGGGCCGCCGACGCGGACACCTACGTCGAGTACACCGACGCGGGCCGGTACGTGACCGATCCCTCCATCGCGGTCACCGCACGCAACGCTCTCGGCCTGACCGACACGCCGCCCGCGTACGACGAGGAGGCGGAGCGCGCGCCGGAAAGCGGTGCCATGAAGGTGTGACGGGCCCCATACCGGGGAGAAAGTGCCTGGGTAAAGCCCTCACGCGGTAGATGTCATCACATCGAGTGATTCTCTGGCCTTTGCTTGCCTGGCACAACCTACGGTTGCCACCCTGTTGCTGTCTGTACAACCTGATGGGAGTGGCCCGTGACATTCGGTGAGCAGCCGGCGTACCTGCGCGTCGCGGGTGATCTCCGCAAGAAGATCGTCGACGGCCGGCTGCCCCCGCACACCCGGCTCCCCTCCCAGGCGAGGATCCGCGAGGAGTACGGCGTCTCGGACACGGTCGCGCTGGAGGCGCGCAAGGTGCTCATGGCGGAGGGCCTCGTCGAGGGCCGATCCGGGTCGGGGACGTATGTGCGGGAGCGCCCGGTGCCCCGGCGCGTGGCCCGCTCCGGGTTCCGTCCGGAGCGGGGGGCCACGCCCTTCCGTCAGGAACAGGCCGACGCGGGCGTCCGCGGTACCTGGGAGTCCAGCAGCGAGCAGACCGACGCCTGCGCCGCCATCGCCGGCCGGCTCGCCGTCGAGCCCGGTGACCGCGTGATGCGCACCAAGTACCTCTTCCGGGAGGCCGGCGAGCCGATGATGCTCTCCACGTCCTGGGAGCCGCTCGCCCTCACCGGCCGCACCCCCGTGATGCTCCCCGAGGAGGGGCCGCTGGGGGGCATGGGCGTCGTCGAGCGCATGCGCGCCATCGACGTGATCGTGGACAACGTCACGGAGGAGGTCGGCGCCCGTCCTGGGCTCGCCGAGGAACTGGTCCTGCTGGGCGGCGTGCCCGGGCATGTCGTCCTGGTCATCCAGCGCACGTACTTCGCCTCCGGCCGGCCGGTGGAGACGGCGGACGTGGTCATCCCCGCCGACCGCTACCGGGCCGCGTACCACCTTCCGGTGAAGTAGCCCCGCCCGCCCCGCTCCCGCTCCACCACCCCCTCGCGCCCGTTCCGCGCCCCCGGCTCCCCGCCCGCCCCGGCGCGCGGGGCGGTTCACCGCTGCCCCGCAGCCGTAGCAATCTGGCCGTTCTCGCAGGTCGTCCCGGGAGCGGGGCACGCCGGGCGGTATGCCGCTGACCGGATGCGTCGACCCTCCCGCACGGCGCAGTGACCACCGTGCGCCCCCTGCGTACTGGCCGGTTGCGTACCTCTTTGTGAAAAGGCGTATTCGCTCAGTGAAGGCAAGGCGTAGGCTCGGGCATATGCGGACTGCGGTTTCCTTACCGGGCGGGGCGCGGCACAGGCCGCGGGCGGCAAGTGGAGGGGAGCGATGAACGACGGCACGGTGACACTTCCCTGGCTCGTCGTGCGTCAGGACGACAACGGCAATCGCTACCGGGTGGGCAGGTACGCGACCCGCGCCGAGGCGGAGAGGATCGCGGACAGCCTCGACGGGCGAGGACACCAACAGCTCTACTGGGTGGAGCGGATCAGCCAGAACGGAACCTCCGCGGACTGACCCCGGCCGCCGACGGGTCCCGGCCCGTGTCTCCCGTAGGCTCCGGCGTCTCCCGTAGGCTCCGGCGCATGAGTGAGCGGGTCGTGGTGGTCGGGGCGGCGTTGTGGCACGAGGGGCGGCTGCTCGCCGCCCGGCGGAGTGCGCCCGCCGAGCTGGCCGGGCGCTGGGAGCTGCCCGGGGGCAAGGTCGAACCGGGAGAGGCCCCGGACGCCGCCGTCGTACGGGAGTTGCGCGAGGAACTCGGGGTCGACGCCGAGGCGGCCGAGCGGGTACCGGGGGAGTGGGCGCTGCGGGCGCCGTATGTGATGCAGGTGTGGACGGCGCGGCTGCGCCCCGGGTCCGCCGCCCCCGAACCCCTCCAGGACCACGACGAGCTGCGCTGGCTCACCCCCGAGCGGATCTGGGACGTCGACTGGCTCGACCACGACGTGCCGGCCGTCCGGGACACCCTTGCCCACCTCGGCCTCCGCGAGGGCGTGTGAAGCGTGACTCCGGCGTGCGGACGCGGGGGTGACGGAGCGTGGGCGCCCTCCCGCGCCGTGCGCGCCACGATGCGCCGTCGAACGGGGTACTCCGTCCGGGATATCGGGTATGTGCCCATTAACCCCATGAAACCGGACATGGGTGGACCTCCTCACGGAACTCCCTCACTCCCTCGGCGGGGAAGTGATCCGCGTGACCGACAGCGACGGCGACTGGGCCGCGTGGACCTTCAACGCGGACCCGGGAGCGGTGCGCGCCGCCCGCTCCGCCGTCCGCGACCAGCTCCGGCTGTGGGACCTCGACGACATCGGCGACCTCGCCGCCCTCCTGGTCAGCGAACTCGTCACCAACGCCCTGCGACACGCCACCGGCCCCGTGGGCGTGCGCCTGGTACGCCCCTCCGAACGCGGCGAAGTCCTCCTCGTGGAGGTCTCCGACCCGCTCCCCGACCCCCCGCGCGAACGTGAAGCCCGGCCGGAGGACGAGGGCGGACGGGGACTGCAGCTCCTGGCCTCCGCCTCACGCCGCTGGGGCACCCGGCCCGGCGCCGCCGGCAAGACCGTGTGGTTCGAACTGGCGGTGCCCGGATGAGACCTCGCACGGGCGTTCACCGGTGTACGCGCCGCAACCTTCCGTCGAGTGACCGGTTCAGGCCTGTGGAGGTTGTCGAAGAGGGGGATTCGACGACGTGTCCGCTGGTTAGAAGACTGGAAGTGTTCTCACGGCGCGGACCGAAAAGCATCGGGACCGTGCTGTGATCGTGAACACCGTGTCGTGCGGCGCCGTAGTGCTGGATACTGCGGGCAGCCGCCCCCGGTGACCGGTGCCGGACGCGGTGAGCTGGAGGGGACGGTTCGCGTGAGCGAGATACCAGCGAAGGCCACGGAGTCCGAGGACTCGAAGGGCGGCGCGAGGGGAAGGGCCGCCGACGGCCCCCTCCCCGGCGACGCTCCGTCCGGCGACGGCATGTGGCAGAGCAGTCCGCCCGGCTCCATGTACGACTACATCAAGGTCGCCTCCTTCTCCATCGGCCCGGACGGGCTGGTCGACCAGTGGAGCCTGCGCGCCGAGCAGATCTTCGGCATCCCCGCGGAACGGGCCGTCGGCGTGGACCCCATCGAGGCGTTCATCGAACCCGTCCGGCGCGAGCGCGGTCAGCGCAAGATGGCCGAGATCCTCGACGGCCGCGAGTGGACCGGAGTGGTGCCCTTCCGGCTGCCGGACACGCTGGTGGCCGACGAGCGCGACCGGGAGGGCCTCGCCGAGGTCTACGTCATGCCGACGCGGACCGAGGAGGGCGAGAAGGCCGCCGTCTGCATCGTCGTCGACGTCCGCACCCTGCGCCGCATCGAGACCGACCTCGCCGCCTCGCAGGCCATATTCGGCCAATCTCCGTTCGGCTTCCTGCTGATCGACCCCGACCTGCGGGTACGCCGCGCCAACCAGCGGTTCGCGTCCATCTTCGGCGGCACCCCCGACGACCACCGCGGCAAGGGCGTCCACGACTATCTGCTGCGCGGGGAGGCCGAGCGGGTCGCGGCGACCCTGCGCCGGGTCCTCGAATCCGGCGACTCCATCACGGACATGCACGTCACGGGCTTCGTCCCGGGCTCCGACGAGCGTCGCCACTGGTCCGTCAACCTCTACCGCGTGCACAGCGGCAGCGGCCGGCCCATCGGCATCGCCTGGCTCGGAACCGACATCACCGCCCGCCGCGCCGCCGCCCGGGAGGCCGCAGCCGCGCGGCGCAATCTCGCCCTCCTCAACGAGGCGGGCGCCCGGATCGGCAACTCCCTCGACCTGGAGACCACCGCCCGCGAACTCCTCGACGTCGTCGTCCCCGGCTTCTGCGACCTGGCCACCGTCGACCTCTACCAGGGGCTGCTGGCCGGCGACGAGACCCCGCCCGGGCTCGCCGACGGCAGCGCCGAGGTGCGCAGGGTCGCCTTCGCCAGCGCGGTCTCCGACGCGCCGTTCAGCGGCACCGGGGAACCGGTCAAGCTCGGCGCCGTTCACCACTACGCCTTCAACTCGCCCTGCGCCGACGCCCTGCGCACCGCCCGCCCGCAGACCGTCCCCGGCGAGGACGGCGGCTTGGTGCAGTCCACGCTCGCGGTGCCGATGGTCGCCCACGACACCGTGGTGGGTCTCGCCCAGTTCGCCCGCACCAAGGGCAGCGAACCGTTCGGTGACCGCGACCGCGACCTCGCGGTCGAACTCGCGGCCCGGGCCGCCGTCTGCATCGACAACGCCCGCCTGTACCGGCGCGAGCACGAACGCGCGCTGATACTGCAGCGGTCCCTGCTCCCGCCCGGCGACCCGGAGGCCTCCGGCCTCGACATCGCCTGCCGCTACCTGCCCGGCAACGCGGCCACCGGACGGCCCAGCGAGGTCGGCGGCGACTGGTTCGACGTCATCGAACTGCCCGGCCACCGCACCGCGCTGGTCGTCGGTGACGTCATGGGACGCGGGCTGCGCGCGGCCGTGGCGATGGGCGAACTGCGCACCGCCGTACGCACCCTGGCCCAGCTCGACCTGGAACCCGCCGAGGTGCTCTCCCAGTTGGACGAGATCGCCCGCGGGCTCGGCGCCCCCGGCGGCCCCTCCCAGGCCTTCGCGGGAGGCGTCCAGCAGGCCACCAGAGCCGCCCGCCGCCCCCGCGAGGCGGACCTGTCCGAGGTCTACCTGGCGACCTGCGTCTACGCCGTCTACGACTCGGTGACCCGGCGCTGCACCTTCGCCAACGCGGGCCATCTGCCGCCCGTCCTGGTCGAACCCGGCGAGCCCGCGCTGATGCTGGACGTGCCGCCCGGCATGCCGCTCGGCGTCGGCGGGGAGCCCTTCGAGGAGGTCGAGGTCGAACTGCCCGAAGGCGCCCTGCTCGCGCTCTACACGGATGGACTGGTCGAAAGCCGCGATCACCCCCTCGACGAGGGCCTCCAAGCCTTCGTCGGCACCCTGACGGATCCCTCCGCCCCCCTGGAGGACGTCTGCGACCACGTCCTCAACACCCTGGACACCCACCACGGCGAGGACGACATCGCCCTGCTGATGGCCCGCGTCCAGGGACTGCCCGCCGACTCCGTCGGCGACTGGACCCTGCCCCGTGAGCCCCGCAGCGTGGGCCGGGCCCGGGAGTACGCCCGGGCGCGGCTGACGGCCTGGGACATGGAACCCCTGATCGACACCACGGAACTCCTGGTCAGCGAACTCGTCACCAACGCCCTGCGGTACGGCGAGGGGGAGATCAGACTCCGGCTCCTGCTCGACCGCACCCTGGTCTGCGAGGTCTGGGACGCGGGCCTGGTCCAGCCCCGCCGCCGGCGGGCCCGGGACACCGACGAGGGCGGCCGCGGCCTCCAGCTCGTGGGCCTGCTCAGCGCGGCCTGGGGCTCCCGCCGCACCCCCCGCGGCAAGACGGTGTGGTTCGAACTCCCCCTCCCCGGCGCCGACACCACCCTCACCGACCCGGCGGAGGCCCTGCTGAGCCTGTTCTGAGGGGGCGCCGACGGGGTGGGTACGCTGTGCGCCATGCACCTCACCCCGGCAACTCCGGTACGCCTGGAGGCCGGCGCGCTCGTTCTGCGTCCCTGGGCCCCGGAGGACGCGGCGGTCCTCGCCGAGCTGTACCGGGACGAGGCCCTGCGCCGCTGGGCGGCCGCGCCCGTGCACGACGAGCCGAGCGCGGCGCGTTGGGTGGCCGAGCAGCAGCGCGGCTGGGAGGCCGGTGAGCGCTTCGCGTTCGCCGTGCGGGAGACAGGGGCATCCGACGCCCGGCCGGCGGGCGACGTCGTCCTCAAGCGCGCGACCACGCCCTCCTCCTCCGCCGAGGTCGGCTACTGGACGGCGGCCCATGCGCGGGGCAGGGGAGTGGCCCCGCGCGCTCTGACGGCCCTGGCCGACTGGGCCTTCGACGCCTTCGCGCACCAGGGCCTGACCTGCCTGGAGTTGCTGCACCAGGTCGACAACACGGCCTCCTGCCGCGTCGCGCAGAAGAGCGGCTTCGCGCTGTCCGGTGTGCTCCCCGCCGCCCCGCCGGCCTTCCCCCTCGACGGCCACCAGCACATACGCCGGGCTCCCGCCGCCGGGTGATCGCAACCGGAACGCCCGTTCCCCTCGTCCTCCCCCTCAACATCAACAACGCGACGGCCCCGAGGGAGTCGCCGGGCGAGGGGTGAGCCGGCATGGAACGTACGGACCCGCAGGAACCGGCGACCTCGTCCCCGGAGCCGGCCGAGGCGGAGGCGGTCGACGCGGAGGGCGGGGCGTCCTCGCCGAAGTCCGCTGGAGCGAGTGCCCCGGACGACGCAGGGGCCGAGGCTCCCCGACGAGAGCCCGTCGGTGAGGCTTCCCCGCCGGCGCCGGCCGACGGCGACCCGGCCGCGCCCGCCCCCGGCGACCCGGCCGGCCGGCGTCGCAGACCCTGGGTCCGCCGGACCAGACGTGTCGCCCTGGCCGTCGCCCTCGTGCTGCTCGTGCCGCTGCTCGCCGCCGGGACGGCCCTGCGCGTCAACTACATGGGAGACCCGGCGGGGGGGACGTACACCCGTGACCGGGACGCCCTGTGGCTCGGGCACGCCTGGGTCGACGGGCGCAAGAAGGACGCCGACGTCACCGCGCTCGCCCGCCGCCTCGCGGACACCGGGATCCGTGACCTGTACGTCCACTCCGGACCGTTGGAGCACGACGGAACCCTGCCGAAGTCGGCCTACCCCCGCGCCCGTTGGCTGATCGACGCCGTCCACCGGGAGCTGCCGGGCGTCCGCGTCCAGGCCTTCCTCGGGGACGTCCTCGCCAACGGGGGTCCCGACGGCCTGCACCTGGACCGCGCCGCCACCCGCGCGGAGGTCGTCCGCAGCGCCGGCCAGGTCCTGGACGTGGGCTACGACGGCGTCCACCTCGACCTGGAGCCCCTGCACTCCGGCGACCGGGACTACCTCTCCCTCCTGGACGACCTGCGCGCCGTCACCCGCGCCGAGGACGCGCAGCTGTCCGTGGCCGCCCACCAGATCGACCCGCTCCCAGCGCTGCACTCCGTCTTCGGCCTCTTCACCGCACACCCCAAGTGGTGGTCGCAGGAGTTCTTCGGCCAGGTCGCCCGGCGCGTCGACCAGATCGCCGTGATGACGTACGACACCGCCCAGCCACTGGAGGGCACCTACGGCGGTTTCGTGGCCCAGCAGACCTCCCTCGCGCTGGAGGTCACCCCGCCCACCACCCACCTGCTGATCGGTCTGCCGTTCTACCACGAGAGCAACTTCGACCACTGGGGCCATGCCGAGACCGTCGCCGCCGCCGTCCGCGGCGCCCGCCTCGGCCTCTCCCGGACGGACCCCGACCGTGAGCTCTTCGGCGTCGCCCCGTACATCGACTTCGCGGCGACGGAGACGAACTGGAAGGAGTACCGGGAGGGCTGGGTGAACTGAGCGGTCTCTTTGGGATCACGGTTCGGCCTTCGGCTCGGGAAGATCTTTACGCCGGCCGGACGGCGTGATCTTCTCTGGCTGTCATGAACAGGCGGCCTCTGGGGAGGGGCCGGTGTCGGGGGGAGGGCGCGGCCGTGCGCACCACCGAGGAGAAGGTCCGCTCATGTCCGGAGTGCGGTGCCGCCGTCAGCACGGACACCACATTCGTCACGTGGTGCCGTGCCTGCGACTGGAACGTGGACCCGGATCCGGGCCCGGAGCAGGGGGAAGGGGACAGGCTGCACCGTGCTCGCCGTGCCCTGGCCCGGCGGTACGGCGAGAAACTGCTGGCCGAGGTGACGGCCGGCGGGACTCTGCGCGCCCGGCGTGACGCCTCCTCGCTGTTCGCCTACGCCCTCGCGCTCGTCGTGCACGGAGTGACCGCGGCCCTGGCCCTCGGCGGGATCTGGTGTCTTGTGGCGGGGTGGGGCGGCTTCGGAACGGTGCTGGGAGCCCTCCTCCTGCTGATCGCCTGGACGCTCAGGCCGCGCGTGGCGAGACTGGGCGACACGGCCCCGGTCCTGCTGCGCGAGGACGCGCCCGAGCTCTATGCGCTGATCGACGAGATCGCCGAGGTGGTGGGTACGCGCGGGGTGGACCGCATCGCGATCGAGACGGAGATCAACGCGGGGGTCCAGGAGGTCGGTCTCCGCGGACGGCGGGCACTGCGGTTGGGGCTGCCCTTGTGGGAGATGCTCACGCCGCAGCAGAAGGTCGCGCTGCTGGGCCACGAACTCGGCCACTACAGCAACGGCGACACCCGCCACGGCTTCGTCGTGGCGACGGCGTACCGCTCGCTGACCACCTGGTACTACTACCTCGCCCCGACCCCCCACCCGGACGCTGTCGAACTGCTCGTCAACCTGTTCTACGCCGTACCGCGCCTGCTCCTGCGAGGAGTGCTGTTCCTGCTCGACCACCTGATGCTGCGGGCCGGCCGGCGAGCCGAGTACCTGGCCGACCGTGCGGCCGCCCGTGCCGGGTCCACCGAGGCGGCGGTCGAGCTGATGGACCGGCTCCTGGTGACGGACTCGATCGAGGTCCTCCTCCGGAGCGAGGCCAACAAGGCGGCCGCCGGGGGAAGTCGCGGCATCCGTGCGGCCGAGGCGGGTGCGGAGGGGATCTGGGAGCGGCTCGGCGCCTATGCGGCGTCCGTTCCCGAGGACGAGTACGAACGGCGGCGTCGCGTCGGCGCTCGCCGGGGGCACAGCGTCGACTCCACCCATCCACCGACCCACCTCAGGCGCAGGTGCCTGCTGACCGGCCCGTCCGTGCCCGCCGCCGTGACGATGGACACCGACCGGGAACGGCGCATCACCTCCGAACTCGCCGCGGCTCGCACCGCCATGACCCGCACCATCGTCCGGCACGGTTTCGACGGCTGGATGTAGCGGCGTCGAGCTTCTGTCGTGCAGCCCAAGCTCGCCGTGGTGGCGGTAGCGATTGACCTACTTCGATGCGGTCGCCCTGGAGATGCCCACCGACGTCCTTCAAGCTCTGGGGTGCGTTGGCGTGTGCCATGGCGTGTCCTGAGTGTTGCGGAATGCGTGGTGTCGGGCCCAGGCGACGATGAGCAGGCTGACTGCTCCGAGGGTGGCGGCTGACACGGCGACCACGGTGACGCCCGAGCTCTGCAGCAGGAGACCACCGACGATGCCGCCAAGGGCCATCGCGGCGTTCCAGAGGGTGACGAGGACGGCTTGCGCGGTGTCAGCGGCCATGCTGCTGCGCCGCATTCCGGCTTGTCCGGCTGCGGTTTGCAGCAAGGTCGGGGCACCGCCCCACCCCAGGCCCCAAAGAACAGCCGCGACCCAGACGATGGCGTGTGTTGTGGTGACGGCAAGGGCCGCGGTGGCGAGAGTGAAAAGCACCGCACCGGTGACCATCAGCGCCCGTAGCCGGCGGTCGACATGGCGTCCGACGTACCACATGCTCACCAGGCATGCGACACCGAAAGCAAGGAGAACCGCGTCGGTCGCCGACCCGAGCCCGGCGTGCTGCAGGTAGGGAGCGATGTAGGCATAGATGATCGTGTGCCCGAGAACGAACGTCGTGACAGTGACCATGATCGCCGCGACACCGGGCACTGCCAGGGTCTGCCGCAGGGACGACTTCGCTGATTCTGGTGCGGGGTCCGGACGGTTGGTGTCAGCCTGTTCAACGGCGGGTTGCTCCACGCCGGGGACGGACACGCTGATCCAGCCGATGACGGCAAGAGTGACCAGGGAGACAGCGCCGAACGCCGCCCGCCATCCGACCTGTTCACCGATCAGCGTGCCGGCCGGAACCCCCAAGGACAACGCCACAGGGATCCCGGTCATCGCCACTGCGATGGCGCGGCCTTCCAAGCCGACTGGTGCGATACGACGGGCGTAGCCGGCGAGGATCGCCCACGCCAGGCCCGCGGCCACACCGGCGAGGAACCGGCCCGCAAGCAGGACGATGTATGCCGGTGCAGCCGCAGTCAGCGTGTTGGCCACCAGGAAGACGGCCATGGCGCCGAGCAGCAGTGGTTTCCGCGGAACAGATGCTGTCGCCGAGGCGAGCGGGATCGCGGTCAATGCCGTACCGGCCGCATAGACGGTGACGGCCTGGCCGGTAGCACCTGAACTGGTGCCCAGTGAGGCCGACATCTCGGGCAGTACACCGGCAGGCAGAGTCTCCGTCAAGCTCGTGATGAAGACGGCAGTCCCCAGTGCCAACAGCGCCGACCATGGCAGGCCGACCTGTCGCGTACGAGACTGTGTGTCAGAAGACGTGGTGGTCATGGACCGAATCTTCAAACCTTCACATAGATGTGATGGTCAAGTCGAGGTGCGCCGAGTAGCTTCGACGGGCGTGAGGATCGGTGAACTGTCGCGACGTACAGGTGCGTCCCGTCGACTACTTCGCTACTACGAGGAGCAGGGGCTGATTGTCCCGGACCGGGGCGCGAACGGGTATCGGGAGTACGACGACCGCTACGTGGACAGGGTCAACCAAATCCGTGGCCTGCTGGATGCGGGACTCCCCACCCGCATCATCAAGCAGATACTTCCATGCCTGGACAAACCTCGATCGATCCACTTTCCCGATGCAACACCGGAGATGCTGGCCTTGCTGGCCGCCGAGCGGGACCGGCTCACCGAGCGGATCGACGTACTCATCCGCAACCGTGATGCGATGAGCGAGTACCTGACCGAAGTCGGACGATGTCGAGCGCTGCCGCCCGCCAGCTCTCACGGGACACCGAACTCCCCGTCGGTGGTGTCAGCAACGTCATGACCCGCAACAGCCGGGCACCGCCCGGACGGGCCGTGACCGGGACCGTGGGGCACTCAGCCCGCCGAGGAGCGGCGCCGGATCTTGTTGCCCAGCCACACGAGCGGGTCGTACTTGCGGTCCACCGCCCGTTCCTTCAGCGGGATAAGCGCGTTGTCCGTGATCTTGATGCCCTCGGGGCAGACCTCCGTACAGCACTTGGTGATGTTGCAGTAGCCGAGGCCGTGTTCGTCCTGGGCCGTGCGCTTGCGGTCCAGGCCGGTGTCCTCGGCCGCGTCCAGCGGATGCATGTCGAGCTCCGCGACCCGCATCAGGAAACGCGGTCCGGCGAACGCCGGCTTGTTCTCCTCGTGGTCACGGACCACATGGCAGGTGTCCTGGCACAGGAAGCACTCGATGCACTTGCGGAACTCCTGTGACCGGTCCACGTCCTCCTGCATCATCCGGTACTCGCCCGGACCGACCCCCTCCGGCGGCACGAAGGAGGGAACCTGCCGGGCCTTGGTGTAGTTGAAGCCGACGTCCGTCACCAGGTCCCGGATCACCGGGAAGGCCCGCAGCGGGGTCACGGTGATGGTCTCGTCCCGGTCGAACACCGACATGCGGGTCATGCACAGCAGCCGCGGACGCCCGTTGATCTCCGCCGAGCACGATCCGCACTTGCCTGCCTTGCAGTTCCAGCGCACGGCGAGGTCGGGGGCCTGGGTGGCCTGGAGGCGGTGGATGATGTCGAGAACCACCTCGCCGTCGTTCACCTCGACCTTGAAATCCTCCAGGCCGCCGCCCTGCACGTCCCCCCGCCACACCTTGAAGCGGGCCTCGTAGCTGCTCACTCGTAGAGCTCCTCTTCGGCGAGGTACTTGACCAGCTCCTCCTTGTCGAAGAGGGCGAGCAGGTCCGGGCGGATGGGTTCGGTGGTCTCACGGGTGAGGGCGATCCGGCCGCGTGCCGCGTCGTCGGCCGCGGGAGCGTCCGCGCCGTCGGCGAGCGCGCACAGCAGATTGACGTTGCGCCAGGACCGGTCCATCCCCGCGTGGTCCTCGCGGGTGTGGCCGCCGCGCGACTCGGTGCGCTCCAGTGCCGCGCGGGCCACGCACTCGCTGACCAGCAGCATGTTCCTGAGGTCGAGGGCGAGGTGCCAGCCCGGGTTGAACTGCCGGTGCCCCTCGACCCCGGCCCGGCCGGCCCGCACCCGCAGCTCGGCGAGCTTCTCCAGGGCCCGCTCCATCTCGCGTTCGCGGCGGATGATGCCGACCAGGTCGTTCATCGTCTGCTGGAGCTCCTGGTGCAGGGTGTAGGGGTTCTCCGGCGGGCCCTCGGACGGTTCCCCGCCCTCCGCGGAGAACGGGCGCAGGGCCTCCGCGGCGGCCGTGTCGACCTGTACGTCGTCCACGCGGGGCCGCACGCCCCCCGCCGAGCCCGCGTACTCGGCCGCGTGCCATCCCGCCCGGCGCCCGAACACCAGCAGGTCCGAGAGGGAGTTGCCGCCCAGCCGGTTGGAGCCGTGCATCCCGCCGGCCACCTCACCGGCCGCGAACAGCCCCGGCACCCCGCGCGCCGCCGCCGAGTCGGAGTCGACGGCGATACCGCCCATCACGTAGTGACAGGTCGGCCCGACCTCCATCGCCTCCGCCGTGATGTCCACGTCCGCCAGCTCCTTGAACTGGTGGTACATCGACGGCAGCCGCCGTTTGATCACCTCGGCCGGCATCCGCGTGGACACGTCCAGGAACACCCCGCCGTGCGGGGAGCCGCGTCCCGCCTTCACCTCGGCGTTGATCGCGCGGGCCACCTCGTCGCGGGGGAGCAGTTCGGGCGGGCGCCGGTTGTGGTCCGGGTCGTCGTACCAGCGGTCGCCCTCCTCCTCGGACTCCGCGTACTTCTCCTTGAAGACGTCCGGGACGTAGTCGAACATGAACCGCTTGCCCTCGGAGTTGCGCAGCACCCCGCCGTCCCCGCGCACCGACTCGGTGACGAGGATGCCCTTCACCGACGGCGGCCAGACCATCCCCGTCGGGTGGAACTGCACGAACTCCATGTTCAGCAGCGGGGCCCCGGCCAGCAGCGCCAGCGCGTGCCCGTCGCCGGTGTACTCCCACGAGTTCGACGTCACCTTGAACGACTTGCCGATCCCGCCGGTGGCGATCACCACGGCGGGCGCCTCCAGCACGAAGAACCGGCCGGTCTCGCGCTCGTACCCGAAGACGCCGCTCACCTTCTCGCCGTCCTTCAGCACGCGCGTGACCGTGCACTCCTGGAAGACCTTCAGCCGGGACTCGTAGTCCCCGGTCTCCCGGAAGTCCTCCTGCTGGAGCGAGACGATCTTCTGCTGGAGGGTGCGGATCAGCTCCAGACCCGTACGGTCGCCGACGTGGGCGAGGCGCGGGTACTCGTGGCCGCCGAAGTTGCGCTGCGAGATCCGGCCGTCCTTCGTCCGGTCGAACAGCGCGCCCCAGGTCTCCAGCTCCCACACCCGCTGCGGGGCCTCCTGGGCGTGCAGCTCGGCCATCCGCCACTGGTTGAGGAACTTCCCGCCGCGCATGGTGTCGCGGAAGTGGACCTGCCAGTTGTCACCGGCGTTGACATTGCCCATCGCCGCCGCGATGCCGCCCTCGGCCATCACGGTGTGCGCCTTGCCGAACAGCGACTTGCAGATCACGGCCGTACGGGCGCCCCTCTCGCGCGCCTCGATCGCGGCGCGCAGACCGGCGCCGCCGGCCCCGACCACGACGACGTCCCACTCCTGTCGGTCGACCACGGACATCAGTGAAGGCCCCCAGCTAGAAGAAGCGCGGATCGTCGAAGACACCGGACGCGACGAGATACACGTAGAAATCGGCGAGCGCCACGCTCAGCAGCGACGCCCAGGCGAGCTGCATGTGCCGTGCGTTCAGCCGGCCCACCCACTGCCACATCCGGTAGCGCACCGGATGCCTGGAGAAGTGCTTCAGCTTCCCGCCGACGATGTGCCGGCAGGAGTGACAGGAGATGGTGTACGCCCAGATCAGCGCGATGTTGACCAGGAAGACCAGGGTGCCCAGACCCATGTGGCCCCAGTTGTAGTCCTCGTCGCGGAAGGCGAGCACGGTGTCGTAGGTCAGGATGCCGGCGACCAGGATCGCCGCGTAGAAGAAGTACCGGTGGATGTTCTGCAGGATCAGCGGGAAGCGGGTCTCCCCGGTGTACTTGGTGTGCGGCTCGGCCACCGCGCAGGCCGGCGGGGACGCCCAGAAGCCCCGGTAGTAGGCCTTGCGGTAGTAGTAGCAGGTCAGCCGGAAGCCGAGCGGGAAGATCAGGATGATGATCGCCGGCGAGATGCCCCACCAGCTACCGAAGAGCTCCCAGTTCGGCCCTGCCTTCATCGGTTCGCAGTTCTCCGCCAGGCACGGCGAGTAGAACGGCGAGACATAGGGCGCCGCGTAGTAGTCGGCGTCTGCGAACGCCCGCCAGGTCGAGTAGACGATGAAGGCGAGCAGCCCGGCCGCGGTGGCGGCCGGGGCCAGCCACCAGCGGTCGGTCCGCAGGTGCGGGGCGGCGATCGCGGCGCGCGTGCCGGTTCTCACGCCGCCGCTCGGGTGATGGGGTTCTGTGGCAGGAGGTTCCGTGCCAGTGGCCACTTGTCCACTCCGGTAGGGGTCAGGGGGCGTGACGGTTGCGGGCGCCGAGACCCTCGTCGTCCGTGTCCACCCACAGCGTGGGGTCGTACGGCGTGTCGGAGATGGTCACGAGATCGGGCCGCTTCTGCGGTGCCGCGGTGGCGGCGGCCGTCTCCCGCAGCAGCGCGACGCTCTCGCGCAGGTGATTGGTGTCGGCGCGGACGCGGCGCATCTCCAGGCCGCCGCTGCCCATCTGCTTCTCCAGGCGCCCCACCGACCGGATCAGGTCGTCGAGACAGCGCTGGACGGATGTCAGTTCGTCGTGCACGGACATGACTTGCCCTCACTTCCACGGGTCCCTCTGGCCCAAGGCGGCAACGTTCATGCGCCTGCGAGTGTTGCGCGTCACACCTTGCGCTGTGAAGGGATGTGCATCGATTGGCCGAGGCGTATGGGTGCACCGCACGGTGCGTTGCGCCGCACGGGTGGGCTTGTCACCCGTGGCCGCCGTGTCGCCCCGAGTTGCCGAACCCTTTCCTCTTCAGTGGGCCGCATACATCGGATGAGCTCCAAATACCACCAAAAGTGATCGTAACGCCCGCGGCTTTCCGGAGGTACCCAGAGATGTCCCACGACGGCATCGGCCCGCGCGCGGCTCTGCGCTCGGTCGCCTTCCTCACCGCCGGCTTGCTCGCGGTGCCCGCGCTGGCCGGATGCGGGTCCGACGACCCCGCGGGCAAGCCGGCGGCGGGAGCGGACATCGCACGCGCCGACCGGGCGAAGATCGCGGACGGGGGCACCCTGCGCTGGGCCGTGGACACCGTCCCCGACACCCTGAACACCTTCCAGGCGGACGCCGACGCCACCACCTCCCGGATCGCCCAGGCCGTGCTGCCGTCCCTGTACCGGATGGACGGCCGGGGCCGGGTGGTGCGCAACCCCGACTATCTGGAGTCCGCCGAGGTCGTCGACACCGAGCCCCGGCAGGTGGTCGTCTACAAGCTCAACCAGCAGGCGGTCTGGAGCGACGGCCGCGAGATCGGCGCCGCCGACTTCGCCGCCCAGTGGCGCGCCCTGTCCGGCAAGGACACCGCCTACTGGACCGCCCGCAACGCCGGCTACGACCGCATCGAGAAGATCGAGCGGGGCAAGAACAACCTCGAGGTCAAGGTCACCTTCCGGCGCACCTACGCCGACTGGAGGTCACTGTTCACCCCGCTCTACCCCAAGGAGGTCATGGGCACGCCCGACTCCTTCAACGACGGGGCGCGCAAGAAGCTGAAGGTCACCGCCGGCCCCTTCACGGTGCAGAAGGTCGACACCGAGGAGGACGAGGTCACCCTCACCCGCAACACGCGCTGGTGGGGCGACCCGGCGAGGCTCTCGAGGATCGTGCTGCGCGCCGTACCCCGCGACAAGCGGATCTCCGCGCTCAGCGCCGGCACCCTCGACCTGGCCGAGATCGATCCTTCCGCCGCCCGCCGCATCACCGTCGCCGCCCTTCCGCAGAGCGAGAGCAGCCCCCTCGCGGGCCCCGGCGCCGACCGCTCCGCCGCGGACGCGCTGCGCTCCTGGGCGGTCGCCAACGGCTCCGACGAGGAAGCCGCCGACGAGGAGATCTCCGCCCGCAAGAAGCTCCGCAAGAAGGCCGCCAAGTACGCCCGTCAGCAGAAGGCCCTCACCGGCTTCGAGGTGCGCAAGTCACTGGAGCCCGCCTACACCCAGCTCGCCCTCAACGGCGCCGACGGTCCCCTCGCCGACGAGCGGGTCCGCCGCGCCGTGGCCCGCGCCCTGGACCGCCGGGCCCTCGCCGAGGCGGTGCTGAAGCCGCTGGGCCTTCCCGCCGAGCCTGTCGGCAGCCACCTCGCGCTGGCCGGCCAGGCCGCCTACGCCGACAACAGCGGCGCCCTCGGCAAGCAGGACGCCAAGGAGGCGCGGGCCCTGCTCGCGGACGCCGGCTGGGTGCCGGGCGGTCCGGTCAAGGAGGAGAAGAAGAAGGACGAGGGCGAGGAGGCGGCCGGCGCGGAGGGGGAGGACGCCTCCGAGGACGCCTCCGCCGAGGGGGACTCCGGGAGCGAGTCGGAGGGCGGCGACGACGGCACGTACATCGTCGGCGAGGACAACGGGGGCGACGAAGGGGACGGGGAGGGGGACGGCGGCGACAACAAGGCCCCGCGCGACTCCGGCACCGGCACCCAGCCCCTGCGGCAGGGCGGCGCCCCCGGGGCCTACGCCCCCAAGGGCACCGCCGCCCCGGCCCGGGCCGAGGACGCCCCCGTCGCCAAGGACGGCAAGGCGCTCACCCTCCGGTTCGTCCTGCCCACCGGGCCGGGCTCGGACATGCTGGCCACCGTGGCCGGCCGGATCGCGGGGATGCTGGAGAGGATCGGCATCCGCACCGACATCAGCAAGGTCGACGACGAGAGCTACTTCAAGGACCACATCGCCTCCGGCGCGTACGACCTCGCCCTGTACTCGTGGCCCGCGACCGCCTTCCCCGCCACCGACGCCCGCCCCGTCCACTCCAAGCCCGTCCCTGCCGCCGACGGCTCCCTGAACGTCGAGCAGAACTGGACCCGCGTCGGCACCGACCAGGTCGACCAGCTCTTCGACCAGGCCATCGGCACCCTCGACGACTCCGAGCGGCACGCCCTGCTCCGCAAGGCCGACTCCCGCATCTGGGCGGCGGCCGGCTCGATCCCCCTCTACCAGCGCCCCCAGCTCACCGCGGCCCGCAAGAACCTGGCCAACGTCGGCGCCTTCGGTCTGCGCACGCCGGTGTACGAGGACATGGGCTTCCTGAAGAAGGGGGCGAAGCCGGCGGCGGGCCCGTCGCCCGGGGCCCCGTCCGCCGGTTAGCTCAGCGAACGCTCAATTGGCTTGCCACCCCCGTCCGGCGCCCGCACGATGAGTACCGACACGATCACAGTGCGGACGCGGGGCGGCCGTGCACGGGGGGAAAAGGGGCCGGCGGATGCGCGGTGCCGTACGACGTCTCATGGTGGCGGGCCTGACCACCGCTGCCCTGGTGGCGGGCCTCGCGGGATGCACGGGGGACCCGGACGGCGGGGCGGACGGGAAGACGACGGCCGCGGCCACGGCGTGCGCGGACCCCGCCTACACGTGGTCCGGGATCCGGCGGACGCAACAACTGACCGGGCTGGCCGACCCGATCCGGTTCGAGAAGAGGACCGACTCCTACGAGGCCCGCCTCGAGCCCGTCGGCGACCTCGTCCACCGCCCCTCGGTGACCGGCGCGCCCCGGGGCGTCGGCGCGGCCGTGGTGATCGAGGCGCTGGGCACCCACCTGAAGGCCGAGGAGCCCCTCGCGGGCCCCTCGGAGACCGAGCGCGCGGACGAGGACCACTTCTTCGAGGCGGCGACCGGCGACCTGAAGGGCGCGTACTACGCGTGGGGCTGGGTCGACCTGGTGGAGGCCGACTTCACGTACACCTGCGGGAGCGCGGAGCCGGTCCGGGGCCGGGTGCGGACCTGGGAGGGGACCGGCACCGGTTTCCTGCCCTGCTCCGAGGAGGCCGCCGACGCCACGGCCGGCCGCACCGCCGCCCGGGAGAGGTGCCCGGCCGGATCCGTCGCGGCGGAGACGGCTGCCTGACCGCTGAGCTGCGCAGACACCTTCGGGACTGTGCCGGGGTCGACGCACCCGTACCATGGGGTGAGGCCGTGGCGTGTTCAGCCCGGCAGGGCCCGCACACCACAGACGCTCGTGCGGGGCATTCCTCAGCACTCCGGGAGTACGCCTTATATGGCCACGCGCCACGACATCCGCAACGTCGCCATCGTCGCCCACGTCGACCACGGCAAGACCACCATCGTCGACGGCATGCTGAAGCAGGCCGGCGCCTTCGCCGCCCACCAGCTCGACTCGGTCGACGACCGCATGATGGACTCGAACGACCTGGAGCGTGAGAAGGGCATCACGATCCTCGCCAAGAACACGGCGGTGAAGTACCACCCCAAGGACGGCGGGGAGCCCATCACGATCAACATCATCGACACCCCCGGCCACGCCGACTTCGGCGGCGAGGTCGAGCGCGGCCTGTCGATGGTCGACGGTGTGGTGCTGCTCGTGGACGCCTCCGAGGGCCCGCTGCCGCAGACCCGGTTCGTGCTGCGCAAGGCGCTGCAGCAGCGGCTGCCGATCATCCTCTGCATCAACAAGACGGACCGTCCGGACGCCCGGATCGACGAGGTCGTCAACGAGACCTACGACCTCTTCCTCGACCTGGACGCCGACGAGGAGCAGATCGAGTTCCCGATCGTCTACGCCTGCGGCCGCGACGGCGTCGCCTCCCTGACCAAGCCGGAGGACGGCACGGTCCCCTCGGACTCCACCAGCCTGGAGCCGTTCTTCTCGACGATCCTGGACTACATCCCGGCGCCGACCTACGACGAGGACGCCCCGCTCCAGGCCCACGTCACCAACCTCGACGCCGACAACTTCCTCGGCCGTATCGCCCTGCTCCGCGTCCACCAGGGCGAGCTGAAGAAGGGGCAGACGGTCGCCTGGATGAAGCGCGACGGCTCCGTGGCCAATGTGCGCATCTCCGAGCTGATGATGACCGAGGCGCTCACCCGCAAGCCCGCGGAGAAGGCGGCGCCCGGTGACATTTGCGCCGTCGCCGGCATCCCGGACATCATGATCGGTGAGACCCTGGCCGATCCGGAGAACCCGGTTCCGCTGCCGCTGATCACGGTGGACGAGCCGGCGATCTCCATGACCATCGGCACCAACACCTCCCCGCTGGTCGGCCGCGGCGGCACCGGCAAGGGCGCGGACAACAAGGCGGCCGTCAAGGACCGCAAGGTCACCGCCCGCCAGGTCAAGGACCGTCTGGACCGCGAGCTGATCGGCAACGTCTCGCTCCGCGTGCTGGACACCGACCGCCCCGACGCCTGGGAGGTGCAGGGCCGCGGCGAGCTGGCGCTGGCCATCCTCGTCGAGCAGATGCGCCGTGAGGGCTTCGAGCTCACCATCGGCAAGCCGCAGGTGGTCACCAAGGAGGTCGACGGCAAGGTCTACGAGCCCGTCGAGCGCATGACCATCGACGTCCCCGAGGAGCACATGGGCGCGGTCACGCAGCTCATGGGCGTCCGCAAGGGCCGCATGGACAACATGTCCAACCACGGCTCCGGCTGGGTGCGCATGGAGTTCGTGGTGCCCTCCCGCGGTCTGATCGGCTTCCGTACGGAGTTCCTGACCCAGACGCGCGGCACGGGCATCGGCCACTCCATCCACGAGGGCCACGAGCCCTGGTTCGGCACGCTGACCACCCGCAACAACGGCTCCCTGGTCGCCGACCGCTCCGGCGCGGTCACCGCGTTCGCGATGACCAACCTGCAGGAGCGCGGCGTGCTCTTCGTCGAGCCCGGCACCGAGGTGTACGAGGGCATGATCGTCGGCGAGAACTCCCGCTCCGACGACATGGACGTCAACATCACCAAGGAGAAGAAGCTCACCAACATGCGGTCGTCCACGGCCGACGTGGCCGAGTCGATCGTTCCGCCGCGCAAGCTGTCGCTGGAGCAGTCCCTGGAGTTCTGCCGTGACGACGAGTGCGTGGAGGTCACCCCGGAGGCCATCCGCATCCGCAAGGTGAACCTGGACGCCCGCGAGCGCGCCCGCGCCGCGAGCCGCGCCAAGCACGGCTGAGGGCGGCAGGAGACTTTCTGCGGCACGGACGACGGCGCCGGTCACCCGTTGCACGGGTTGGCCGGCGCCGTTGGTGTCAGGGAGCCGAGGACGTCGGCGGACGCATCGAGGAAACGCGGTAAAGGGACCAGGCCGGACTCGGTAGGGGGAAAACCCTTGATCTGGCCGGGACGCATCGTCGAAGCGGTTCGATCGCACTACCCTCCTCAGGGAACGGCGCGATCTGCGCCGGCGCATCCGGGCCCGCGGGCATGACCAAAGGCCTTGCCGGCCAGGCGTGCTGAGCACGCAGCAGCCCCGAAGGTGCCATGCACGGCGGCCACGCTACTCGCAATCGGATTTCCCCCGGAGAGTGTCCGATATTCGGACAGGCGATCCCGATAGGTGTGTAACAAGTCCGTTTCGTAAGGATCTTTCACCAAAGGGTTTGTCCGGATTTTGGAAGATGTAGGCCCCATCTGTGATCGAACCGATACCTCGGGGGTGTGGTTCGGTCACGGTGCATGGCAGATAGTTAGGCCGGTAGAGCTCGGATCAACGAGCCGCGCGCTGACGGCGCAGCTCACGAGCGCGGGGGCACCTGACGATCTCCTACACCGACGACGGGCGGTGGACGGTGGGCTGTCGTGTGCTCCCCTTTGCGGTGAACCAATGGACTCATGAGGAGGAACCCATGCGCGGTGCCAAGAGCGCCAAGTGGGTCGCGGGTGCGATAGTCGTCGCGCTGGCTGCTACTGCCTGTGGAGGCAGCGACAGTGACAACGAGGGGCAGAAGAAGGGCTCGGGGCCCGAGGGTTACGTCTCGATCGACGTCGGCGAGCCCCAGAAGCCGCTGATCCCGGCCGACACCAACGAGTCCAACGGCTCGTACGTGATCCAGTCCCTGTTCACCCAGCTGCTCGACTTCGACGCCCAGGGCGAGATCGTCTACACGAACGCCGAGTCGGTCACCACCGACGACTCGAAGACGTGGACGGTCAAGCTCAAGAAGGGCTGGAAGTTCCACAACGGCGAAGAGGTCACCTCCAAGTCGTACATCGACGCGTGGAACTGGTACGCCAACATCAAGAACAACCAGCAGAACTCCTTCTGGTTCCAGGACATCAAGGGTTACGACGACGTCCACCCGGAGAAGGGTGACCCGAAGGCCGAGACCATGTCCGGTCTGAAGGCCGTGGACGACCACACCTTCACCATCGAGCTGAAGTACACGATGCCGTACTTCAACTACAAGCTCGGCTACGCCACGTGGGCCCCGCTGCCCAAGGTCTTCTACGACGACCCGAAGGCCTTCGGCCAGAAGCCGATCGGCAACGGTCCCTACACGTTCGAGAAGTGGGACCACAAGAAGCTCATCCAGGTCAAGGCCTGGGACGAGTACCAGGGCCCGAACAAGGCGAAGAACAAGGGCGTCCAGTTCAAGGCCTACACGACGCTCGAGGCCGCCTACAAGGACGTCGTCTCCGGCAACCTGGACATGATCCGCCAGGTCGGCCCGACGGACCTGCCGAAGTACAAGCAGGACCTCGGCGACGGCGCCATCGAGCAGCCGTACGCGGCCATCCAGACGCTGACCCCGGCGTTCTACTCCAAGACCTTCAAGGACATCGACCCGAAGGTCCTGCAGGGCCTGTCGATGGCGATCGACCGTGAGACGATCACCAAGACGGTTCTGAACAACACCCGTACACCGGCCAAGTCCTTCACCCCGCCCGGCGTCAAGGGCAACCAGGACCTGGACACCGACGTGTTCACGTACAACCCGAAGAAGGCCAAGCAGCTCGTCGAAGAGGGCGGCGGCGTTCCGGGCAACAAGTTCACCGTTCAGTACAACACCGACGGTGGGCACAAGGAGTGGGTGACCGCGGTCTGCGAGTCCATCCGCAACGCCACCGGCGTCGACTGCGTCGGCGACCCCAAGCCGGACTTCGCCACGGACCTCGAGGCCCGTGACAACGACCAGGTGAAGGGCATGTACCGCGGTGGCTGGGTCGCCGACTACCCGGTCAACGCCAACTTCATGAAGGAGCTCTACCACACCACCGCCGAGGCCAACAACGGTCGCTTCTCCAACAAGGAGATCGACAAGTTGATGAACGAGGCCGACCAGGCCAGTTCCCTTGAGGAGTCGGTGAAGGCCTTCCAGGAGGTCGAGAAGAAGCTGGTCGAGCACATGCCGGCCATCCCGCTCTGGTACTACCGCATCAACGGCGGCCACGGTAAGAACGTCGACAACGTCAATGTCGACTTCCACGGTGACCTCGAAGTGTGGGCCGTCACCACCAAGTAAGAGGAACCCAAGGGCTCTTCCCATTCGGCCGTAAACCCACTGCCGCCGCTGAGGCGGCAGTGGGAGGTGCGTGGGGTCGTCTCGTCACCAGGAGACGGCCCCCCACCTGCGTTAACCCCTCACGGAGGCACCTATGGGGCGCTATGTCGCACGACGACTGCTCCAGATGATCCCGGTCTTCATCGGGTCAACCTTGATCATCTTCTGTATGATGTACGCCCTTCCCGGCGACCCCGTCCGGGCGATGATGGGGGATCAGGCGTACGACCCGGCGGTGGTCGCGAGCATCAAGAAGGATCTGGGTCTAGATCAGCCGCTTCTGCAGCAGTACGTGAATTACATGACTGGGCTGGTCCAGGGCGACTTCGGTACCCAGATCGCCAGTCAGCGACCCATCAGCGACATCATCGCCGACGCGTTCCCGGTGACCGTCAGACTGACGATCTTCGCCTTCACCTTTGTCACGCTCGTGGGCATCGGCCTCGGTGTCGCCGCCGGCCTGCGCCCCGACACGCTGCGTGACCGCGGACTGCTGACGCTGACCCTGTTCCTCGTCTCCATGCCGTCCTTCGTGCTGGGCTTCCTGTTGCAGTACCTGCTCGCGTTCAAGTGGGACCTCACCACGCCCACGGTGACCGACTCGACGGACTTCTCCCAGCTGGCGCTTCCCGCCACCGTGCTCGCTTCGCTCTCCCTCGCCTATGTCGCCCGGCTGACCCGTACATCGATCGCGGAGAACCTGCGCTCCGACTACATGCGCACCGCCATCGCCAAGGGGCTGCCGCGTCGCCGCGTCATCGGTGTCCACCTGCTGCGCAATTCGCTGATCCCCGTGGTCACCTTCCTCGGCATCGAGATCGGCAGCCTGATGACCGGCGCCATCGTGACCGAGGGCATCTTCAACGTGCGGGGTATCGGCGTCGAGATCTACGAGGCGCTCACCCGGCGCGAGGGCGCCACGGTCGTGGGTATCGCCTCGCTGATGGTGCTCATCTACCTCGCCGCCAGCTTGATCGTCGACCTGCTTTACGCGGTCCTGGACCCGAGGATCCGATATGCCTGACAAGACCATCGAGAAGACGGTCGACGCCCTTCCCGGGGACACCGCGAGCACCGCAGGCGTCGTCGTCACTGACTCCGGCCCGGCTCCCGACAAGGCGCGCAGCCTCTGGTCCGACGCCTGGCACGATCTGCGGCGCAACCCGCTGTTCCTGGTCTCGGCCTTGCTGATCGTGTTCCTGCTGGTGATGGCGGCCTGGCCGGGACTGTTCACCAGCGCCTCGCCGCGCGACGCCGACCTGGCCAACCACTACCTGGGCAAGCCGAACTGGAGCCACTTCTTCGCTCCGGACTGGTTCGGCTACGACGTCCAGGGCCGTTCGATCTACGCCCGGGTCGTCTACGGCGCCCGCGCCTCGATCACCGTCGGTGTGGGCGTCACCCTCGCCGTCACCGTCCTCGGCACGGTCATCGGCATGATCGCCGGCTACTTCGGCGGCTGGACCGACACCCTGCTCTCGCGGATGACCGACATCTTCCTCGGCATCCCGTTCCTGCTCGGCGCCCTGGTGATCCTCAACTCCTTCGAGGACCGCACCGTCCTGGTCGTCATCCTGGCCCTCGCCTTCCTCGGCTGGACCCAGATCGCCCGTGTCGCCCGCGGCGCCGTGATCACCATCAAGCAGTCCGACTACGTGGTGGCCGCCAAGGCGCTCGGCGCCTCGACGTCCCGGATCATGTTCCGGCACATCCTGCCCAACGCGGTCGCACCCATCATCGTCGTGGCGACCATCGCGCTCGGCGGCTACATCGCGGCCGAGGCCACCCTGTCCTTCCTGGGCGTGGGGCTCGGCGACACGGCCGTCTCCTGGGGCGGCGACGTGGCGCGTGGACGTGAGCAGCTCCGTATCGCCCCCCACACCCTGATCGTCCCGTCGGTGATGGTCTCGATCACGGTGCTCTCGTTCCTGATGTTCGGCGATGCGGTACGCAACGCCCTCGACCCCAAGCTGCGCTGAGGGAGGCGTACGTGACCATCATCGATGAAACGGCCGAGAGCCCCGGGCCGGACGGCTCGCAGGACGCCGGCCGTCCGCTGCTCGAAGTCCGCGACCTGCACGTGGAGTTCCACACCCGCGACGGGGTCGCCAAGGCCGTCAACGGCGTCAACTACTCCGTCGCCGCAGGCGAGACGCTCGCCGTGCTCGGCGAGTCCGGCTCCGGCAAGTCCGTCACCGCCCAGGCCGTCATGGGCATCCTCGACATGCCGCCCGGCCGTATCCCCCAGGGCGAAATCCTCTTCCGCGGTCAGGACATGCTGAAGATGTCCGGCGAGGAGCGCCGGAAGATCCGCGGCAACAAGATCGCGATGATCTTCCAGGACGCGCTGTCCTCGCTGAACCCGGTGCTCTCCGTGGGCTACCAGCTCGGCGAGATGTTCCGCGTCCACCGGGGCCTGTCCAAGAAGGAAGCCAAGGCCAAGTCGATCGAGCTGATGGACCGGGTGAAGATCCCGGCCGCCGCGGCCCGGGTCAACGACTACCCGCACCAGTTCTCGGGCGGTATGCGCCAGCGCATCATGATCGCGATGGCGCTCGCCCTGGAGCCGGACCTGATCATCGCCGACGAGCCCACCACGGCCCTCGACGTGACCGTCCAGGCCCAGGTCATGGACCTGCTCGCGGAGCTCCAGCGCGAGTACCACATGGGCCTGATCCTGATCACCCACGACCTCGGTGTCGTCGCCGACGTCGCGGACAAGATCGCGGTGATGTACGCGGGACGGATCGTGGAGACCGCGCCCGTGCACGAGCTGTACAAGCGGCCCGCGCACCCCTACACCAAGGGCCTGCTCGACTCGATCCCGCGCCTGGACCAGAAGGGCCAGGAGCTGTACGCGATCAAGGGACTGCCGCCCAACCTGACGCGCATCCCGTCCGGCTGCGCCTTCAACCCGCGGTGTCCGCAGGCGCAGGACATCTGCCGTACGGACATCCCGCCGCTGTTCCCCGTCACCGAGCGGGACGGCGGCGAGCTGGCCGGCCGCGGCAGCGCGTGCCACTTCTGGAAGGAGACGATCCATGGCTGAGCTGAAGAAGACGGACGAGTCCATGGACGCCACCCCCCACACCGCCGAGGTCGAGACGGTCGACGCCGCGACCGAGGAGGAGGCGGTGGCGGCGCTCGACGCGCGCGTCGAGCGCGGTGAGCCGATCCTCCAGGTGCGCAACCTGGTGAAGCACTTCCCGCTGACCCAGGGCATCCTGTTCAAGCGCCAGGTCGGCGCGGTCAAGGCCGTGGACGGGATCTCCTTCGACCTCTACCAGGGCGAGACGCTCGGCATCGTGGGCGAGTCCGGCTGCGGCAAGTCCACGGTCGCCAAGCTCCTGATGATGCTGGAGAAGGCGACCGCGGGCGAGGTCTTCTACAAGGGCCAGGACATCACCAAGCTGTCCGGGCGTGCGCTGAAGGCGGTCCGGCGGAACATCCAGATGGTGTTCCAGGACCCGTACACCTCGCTCAACCCCCGTATGACGGTGGGCGACATCATCGGGGAGACCTTCGAGATCCACCCCGAGGTGGCGCCGAAGGGCGACCGCCGCAAGAGGGTCCAGGACCTGCTGGACGTCGTCGGTCTCAACCCCGAGTACATCAACCGCTACCCGCACCAGTTCTCGGGCGGTCAGCGCCAGCGCATCGGCATCGCCCGCGGCCTGGCCCTCAACCCCGAGATCATCATCTGCGACGAGCCGGTCTCCGCGCTGGACGTGTCCGTCCAGGCGCAGGTCGTCAACCTGATGGAGAAGCTGCAGGACGAGTTCAACCTCTCCTACCTCTTCATCGCGCACGACCTGTCGATCGTCCGGCACATCTCGGACCGCGTGGGCGTGATGTACCTCGGCAAGATGGCCGAGATCGGCACGGACACGGAGATCTACGACCACCCGACGCACCCCTACACCCAGGCGCTGCTGTCGGCGGTCCCGGTCCCCGACCCGGAGTCCCGCGAGGGCCGCGAGCGGATCATCCTCACCGGCGACGTGCCGTCCCCGGCCAACCCGCCCTCGGGCTGCCGCTTCCGCACCCGTTGCTGGAAGGCCCAGGACAAGTGCGCCGAGGAGGTCCCGCTGCTGGCGATTCCCGAGCGCTTCAAGGGCTCGGACTCCCTGGCCGCCCACGAGTCGGCCTGCCACTTCGCCGAGGAGAAGGACGTCGTCCACGCGGCCTGACCGCATCACGGCAACACGAGCCGGTTCCCGGTACCCCGCGCGGGTACCGGGAACCGGCTCGTGCGGTTTCGGCCGCCTGTGGCCGAACGGGTTCAGGCCGGCTGACCGGGCGTGGCGCCGGAGGCCGTCGTCGGCCGCCGGCCGAGCTTGTCCAGGACGCGGTCGCGCAGGAGCTCGTACTCCTCGCGGAGCCTTCGTATCTCGGACGGGCGGGGGATGACGACGCCTGAGACGACGTTCTCGTGAGGTCCGAACTGCTCGCGGGTGAGGTCGATCTCGACGCCCGTGCCCAGGCGGTTCCACCAGTGGTAGTCCACCCGCTCCCCGTCGACGTGGACCTCCCCCCGGATCAGCTCACCTCCCAGCAGGTCGTTGAGCACCATCGCGGTCACCCCGCACTGGTCCCGGGCCGGGTTGTCCCCGGTCCAGCGCGAGCGGTACTCGGGGGTGCACGTCTCGGCACTCCAGCTGTCGCGGACGGCTTGTTCGATGTCGGTGAGAAGCAACGGTGTCATGCCAATGATCGTGCCGGAGGGCACTGACACACGGGCCGGTTTCCGCGGTGGCCCCGCGCGGGTCATCCGTTCGGAGTCCCACCGCACCCCGACGGTGGAACCGAATGAGCCCGGTGCGCCTTTTGCGGCGATATTGGCGTGAAGGATCGGCGTACGCACCCGGCTCACCCACGAGGAGGCACCCATGCGCGGAGCCACGCACGCCAGATGGGCCGCATGCGCGATGGCGGTCGCCCTCGCCGCGACCGCCTGCGGAGGCGGGGAAGGCGGCAGCGGCGACGCCGGGGCCGTGCTGAGCGCCTCCTGGGGCGACCCGCAGAACCCGCTGGAGCCGGCGAACACCAACGAGGTCCAGGGCGGCAAGGTCCTCGACATGATCTTCCGGGGCCTGAAGCGGTACCACCCGGAGACCGGCGAGGCCCAGGACATGCTCGCCGAGAAGATCGAGACCTCCGACTCGCAGAACTTCACCATCACCGTCAAGGACGGCTGGACCTTCAGCAACGGCGAGCAGGTCACCGCCCAGTCCTTCGTCGACGCCTGGAACTACGGCGCGAGCCTGCGGAACAACCAGCGCAACTCGTACTTCTTCGGCTACATCCAGGGCTACGACGAGGTCCACCCCGAGGAGGGCGAGCAGACCGCCGACACCCTGTCCGGTCTGAAGGTGACCGGCGAGCGCACCTTCACCGTCGCGCTCACCCAGAAGTTCTCCACCTTCCCCGACACCCTGGGCTACAACGCCTTCGCCCCGCTGCCCCGCGCCTTCTTCGACGACCACGACGCCTGGGTGAAGAAGCCCGTCGGCAACGGCCCGTACCTGGTGGACTCCTACACCCGCGGCTCGCAGATGTCGCTGCGCACATGGGACGACTACCCCGGCCCCGACAAGGCGCAGAACGGCGGCGTCGACCTCAAGGTCTACACCGACAACAACACCGCCTACACCGACCTCCTCGCCGGCAACCTCGACCTGGTCGACGACGTCCCCGCCGCCCAGCTGAGGAACGTGCGCGACGACCTGGGCGACCGCTACCTCAACACCCCCGCCGGCATCATCCAGACCCTCGCCTTCCCCTTCTACGACGAGGACTGGAACAAGGCCGGCTCGGAGAAGGTCCGCACGGGCCTGTCCATGGCGATCGACCGCGAGCAGATCACCGACACGATCTTCCAGAAGACCCGCACCCCCGCCACCGACTGGACCTCGCCCGTCCTCGGCGAGGACGGCGGCTTCCAGGACGGCCTGTGCGGAAAGGCCTGCGCGTACGACCCCGACGGGGCGAAGAAGCTCATCGAGGAGGGCGGCGGCCTGCCCGGCGGCAAGGTGACGATCACCTTCAACGCGGACACCGGATCCCACCGCGAATGGGTCAACGCCGTCTGCAACTCCATCAACAACGCGCTGGACGACGAACGCGCCTGCACCGCCAACCCGGTCGGCACCTTCGCCGACTTCCGCAACGAGATCACCGACCGGAAGATGACGGGCCCGTTCCGGGCGGGCTGGCAGATGGACTACCCGCTCATCCAGAACTTCCTCCAGCCGCTGTACTACACCGACGCCTCCTCCAACGACGGCAAGTGGTCCAACCAGGAGTTCGACGACCTCGTCGACCGCGCCAACCAGGAGACCGACACCGCCAAGGCGATCGGCCTGTTCCAGCAGGCCGAGGAGGTCGTCCGCGACAACATGGCCGCCATCCCGCTCTGGTACCAGAACGGCAGCGCCGGCTGGTCCGAGCGGCTGTCCGACGTCAAGCTCAACCCCTTCAGCGTCCCCGTGTACGACCAGATCAAGGTGAGCTGATCCGCCATGGGGCGCTATGTCGTCCGGCGGCTGCTCCAGATGATCCCGGTGTTCGTCGGGGCCACGCTGCTGATCTTCCTCATGGTCAACGTGATGGGCGACCCCATCGCCGGGCTGTGCGGCGAACGCCAGTGCGATCCGGCGACCGCCGCGCGGCTGGAGCAGGAGTTCGGCCTCGACGAGCCCGTCTGGCAGCAGTACCTGACCTACATGGGGAACGTCTTCACCGGCGACTTCGGCACGGCCTTCAACGGCCAGGAGGTCACCGAGCTGATGTCGACGGCGTTCCCCGTCACCATCCGGTTCACCCTGATCGCGATCCTCTTCGAGATCGTCGTCGGCGTCGTCCTCGGCGTGGTCACCGGACTGCGCCGGGGCCGCCCCGTCGACACCGGCGTCCTGCTGCTCACCCTCGTCGTCATCTCGGTGCCCACCTTCGTCACCGGCCTGCTGCTCCAGCTGCTGCTCGGTGTGAAGTGGGGCTGGATCCGGCCCTCGGTCTCCTCCGAGGCGACCTTCGAGGAACTGGTGCTGCCCGGCCTGGTGCTGGCCTCGGTCTCCCTCGCCTACGTCACCCGGCTCACCCGCACCTCCATCGCGGAGAACCGCCGCTCCGACTATGTCCGCACCGCCGTCGCCAAGGGCCTGCCCCGGCACCGGGTGGTGGTCCGGCACCTGCTGCGCAACTCGCTGATCCCCGTGGTCACCTTCATCGGGGCCGACATCGGCTTCCTCATGGGCGGCGCCATCGTCACCGAGCGGATCTTCAACATCCACGGCGTCGGCTACCAGCTCTACCAGGGCATCCTCCGGCAGAACACCCAGACCGTCGTCGGCTTCGTCACCGTGCTGGTGCTGGTGTTCCTGGTCGCCAACCTCGTCGTCGACCTGCTCTACGCCGTGCTCGACCCGAGGATCCGCTATGCCTGACCACCACCACGAACCCGAGCGCGCCATCGCCGGGACCTCCATGGGCGGCACCATGGACCTGGGCGTCGACGAGGCGGAGACCCTGGAGAAGCGGCCGGAGGGCCCGGACGGCGCCGGGCCGCAGGAGCGGCCCCGCTCCCTGTGGTCCGACGCCTGGCGGGACCTGCGCCGCAACCCCGTCTTCATCGTCTCGGCCCTGGTCATCCTCTTCCTGCTCTTCATCTCCCTGTGGCCCTCGGCGATCGCCTCCGGCAGCCCGCTCGCGTGCGACCTGTCCAAGGCCCAGCAGGGCTCCCAGTCCGGACACCCCTTCGGCTTCGACGGCCAGGGCTGCGACGTCTACACCCGCACCGTCTACGGCGCCCGTACCTCCGTGGCGGTCGGCGTCCTCGCCACCCTCGGCGTCGCCGTCCTCGGCAGCGTCCTGGGCGCCCTCGCCGGGTTCTTCGGCGGCTTCTGGGACTCCGTCCTGTCCCGGATCACCGACGTCTTCTTCGCCATCCCGGTCGTCCTCGGCGGACTGGTGCTGCTGTCCGTCATCACCAGCAACACCATCTGGCCCGTCATCGGCTTCATCGTGCTGCTCGGCTGGCCGCAGATCTCCCGCATCGCCCGCGGCGCCGTCATCACCGCCAAACAGAACGACTACGTCCAGGCCGCCCGCGCGCTCGGCGCCTCCAACTCACGCCTGGTGCTCCGCCATATCGCGCCCAACGCCGTCGCGCCGGTCATCGTCGTCGCGACCATCGCGCTCGGCACCTACATCGCGCTGGAGGCCACCCTGTCCTACCTCGGCGTCGGTCTGAAGCCGCCCAGCGTCTCCTGGGGCATCGACATCTCCGCCGCCTCCCCGTACATCCGCAACGCCCCGCACGCGCTGCTGTGGCCCTCCGGAGCCCTCGCGATCACCGTTCTGGCGTTCATCATGCTCGGCGACGCGGTGCGCGACGCCCTCGACCCGAAACTGAGGTGATCCGCCGTGCTGCTCGAAGTGCGGGACCTGCACGTGGAGTTCCACACCCGGGACGGGGTCGCCAAGGCCGTCAACGGCGTCAGCTACGGCGTGGAGGCCGGCGAGACACTCGCCGTACTGGGCGAGTCCGGCTCCGGCAAGTCCGTGACCGCGCAGGCCGTCATGGGCATCCTCGACATGCCGCCCGGCCGGATCACCGGCGGCGAGGTCGTCTTCCTGGGGCGGGACCTGCTGCGGCTCAAGGAGGACGAACGCCGGCGCGTCCGGGGCGCCGAGATGGCGATGATCTTCCAGGACGCGCTGTCGTCCCTCAACCCCGTGCTCAGTGTGGGCGACCAGCTCGGTGAGATGTTCACCGTGCACCGGGGCATGTCCCGCAAGGACGCCCGGGCCAAGGCGGTCGAGCTGATGGACCGGGTGCGCATCCCCGCCGCCCGGGAGCGGGTCCGGCAGTACCCGCACCAGTTCTCCGGCGGCATGCGCCAGCGCATCATGATCGCGATGGCGCTGGCCCTGGAGCCCGCCCTGATCATCGCCGACGAACCGACCACCGCCCTCGACGTCACCGTCCAGGCCCAGGTCATGGAGCTGCTCGCGGAACTGCAGCGCGAGTACCGGATGGGCCTGATCCTCATCACCCACGACCTGGGCGTGGTCGCCGACGTCGCCGACCGCATCGCCGTGATGTACGCGGGCCGGATCGTCGAGTCGGCACCCGTGCACGACATCTACAAGGCCCCGGCGCACCCGTACACCCGGGGCCTGCTCGACTCCATCCCGCGTCTGGACCAGAAGGGGCGGGAGCTCTACGCCATCAAGGGCCTGCCGCCCAACCTCCTGCACATCCCGCCGGGCTGTGCCTTCCACCCGCGCTGTCCGCTGGCCCGGGACGTCTGCCGCACCCACGAGCCCCCGCTGTACGAGGTCTCGGGGACGCGGGGGAGTGCCTGCCACTTCTGGACGGAGTGCCTCAATGGCTGAGACGGTCCTGGAGGCCGGCAACCTGGTCAAGCACTACCCGCTGACGCGGGGCGTCGTCTTCCGCAAGCAGGTCGGCGCCGTGAAGGCGGTCGACGGCGTGGACTTCCGCCTCGGCCGGGGCGAGACGCTGGGCATCGTCGGCGAGTCCGGCTGCGGCAAGTCGACGGTCGCGAAGATGCTGGTCAACCTGGAGCGGCCGACGGCCGGTTCGATCCGCTACAAGGGCGAGGACATCACCCGGCTGTCCGGGCGCGCGCTGAAGGCCGTACGCCGCAACATCCAGATGGTGTTCCAGGACCCGTACACCTCCCTCAACCCCCGGATGACGGTGGGCGACATCATCGGGGAGCCGTACGACATCCACCCCGAGGTGGCGCCCAAGGGCGACCGGCGCCGGAAGGTGCAGGAACTGCTGGACGTCGTCGGCCTGAACCCGGAGTACATCAACCGCTATCCGCACCAGTTCTCCGGCGGCCAGCGGCAGCGCATCGGCATCGCGCGGGGGCTGGCGCTGCGGCCTGAGGTGATCGTCGCCGACGAACCGGTCTCCGCACTGGACGTCTCGGTGCAGGCCCAGGTCATCAATCTGATGGACCGGCTGCAGAGCGAGTTCGACCTCGCCTACATCTTCATCGCGCACGACCTGTCGATCGTGCGGCACATCTCGGACCGGATCGGGGTGATGTACCTCGGCCGGATCGTGGAGACCGGCACCGACACCGAGATCTACGACCATCCGACGCACCCCTACACGCAGGCGCTGCTCTCCGCCGTCCCCGTGCCGGACCCGGAGGCCAGGGAGCGCCGGGAGCGGATCATCCTCAGCGGCGACGTCCCGTCCCCCACGAACATCCCCTCCGGCTGCCGCTTCCGGACCCGTTGCTGGAAGGCACAGGAGCGCTGTGCGCTGGAGGTCCCGGCGCTCGCGGTGCCCGCGTGGTTCGGGGCGGGCGGGGGTCCTGCGGCGCACGCGTCGGCCTGTCACTTCGCCGCGGAGAAGCACGTGGTGCCGTGAGGAGGGCCTCAGGAACGGTGACGGGCCGGGGTGACATGGCGCACCCCGGCCCGTTTACGGCACCCGCACGGCCGTACGCTGTTCAGCGTTCCGTGTCCGTATATCGGAACCGCTTCCGTGAAGTTGCCTGCGTGTTAACGCGGTTCGTCCCCGTTTGCGAGTCCCAGGGCGCGCTTGAGGAAGTCGAGCTGGAGCCGCAGCAGGTTCTCGGCGACCTCCTCCTGCGGGGTCATGTGCGTGACGCCCGACAGCGGCAGCACCTCGTGCGGTCGGCCGGCCGCCAGCAGCGCCGAGGACAGCCGCAGGGAGTGCGCGACGACCACGTTGTCGTCCGCCAGCCCGTGAATGACCATCATCGGCCGGTGCGGTTCGGCGGCGTCGACCAGACCCGCGTCGTCGATCACCGAGTTGCGGCGGTAGACGTCCGGCTGCTCGTCCGGGTGGCCGATGTAGCGCTCCTGGTAGTGGGTGTCGTAGAGACGGAGGTCGGTGACGGGGGCGCCCACCACGGCCGCGTGGAAGACGTCGGGGCGGCGCAGGGCCGCGAGGGCCGCCAGATAGCCGCCGAAGGACCAGCCCCGGACGGCGACCCGGTCCAGGTCGAGCGGGAAGTCGGCGGCGAGCGCCTGGAGCGCGTCGACCTGGTCCTGGACGACGACGGCGGCGATGTCGTCCCGGACGGACTTCTCCCAGGCGGGCGAGCGGCCCGGGGTGCCGCGCCCGTCCGCGACGATCACGGCGAAGCCCTGGTCGGCGAACCACTGCGAGGTCAGATGCGGGTTGTGGGCGGCGACCACCCGCTGGCCGTGCGGACCGCCGTAGGGGTCCATGAGCACCGGCAGAAGGGTGTCACCGGCGTAGTCCCGAGGCATAAGCACGGCGCACGGGATGCGGCGTGCGCCCCCCTGGGTCAGGGTCACGCGGGGGGACATACCAGGGTCTTCGGCGTACGAGGGGACAGTCGCCGTCGGTTTCCCGTCACGCAGCACCTGAGCCCGCGAACCTGGCCGGTCCGGTGTCGCGGAGACGAGCACGGTCACGCCTCCGGCGCGCACCGCGGAGTGCACGCCGGGCTCCTGCGAGAGGCGCTCCACGCCCAGTTCGTTCACCCGGTACACGTGCACCTCGCCGATCTCCGGATCGGCCGCCTCCTCGCCCGCCGACGCCGAGACCAGCACGTCGTCGTCCGAGACGTCGAGTACCGCACGGATGTGCAACTGCGGTCCCGTGAGCGGCCGTTCACCCACGGCGAGTCGTCGCGCGCCCCCCTCGTCCGCGATCCGCACCAGCTGACCCGAGGGGCTCCAGCAGGGCACACCGGGGAAAAGTTCCAGCCAAGTTGGATCTTCGTCGGCGTGCACCATCCGGGTGGCTCCGGTGTCCGCGTCCACGGCCAGGATGAGCGAGGCGCGCTGGTCGCGCGCCTGTACGAGAAGCAGCGGGGCTCCCGCCGCTGACCAGTGCACATGTGCCAGATACGGATACCGCGCGCGGTCCCAGGAGACCTCGGTGCGCGTACCGTCGAGGCCGAACACGAACAGCCGGACATCCGCGTTCGGTGTGCCCGCCGCCGGGTAGCGCACGGGGCGCGGCTCCCGATCCGGGTGGGCGGGATCGGAGATCCACCACCGCCGCACCGGCGTGTCGTCCACGCGCGCCACCAGCAGCCGGTCCGACTCCGGCGACCACCAGAAGCCCCGCGAACGCCCCATCTCCTCGGCCGCGGCGAACTCCGCCAGACCGTAGGTGACCTCCTCGGACTCGGGTGTCGCGAGCGCGCGGTCGTCCTCGCCCTCGGCCCCCGTCACCCGCAGCGCACCCCGGGCGACGTACGCGACGTGCCGTCCGTCGGGCGACGGGCGGGGGTCGATCACCGGTCCCGGCGCGGGCAGTTCACGCGCCGTCCCCGCCCGCAGCTCGGCCGTGAAGAGCCGCCCTGACAAGGCGAAAGACGCCAACTCGACCGCGGCGTCGGTGGCATAGCCGACGATGCCGGCACCGCCCTCACGGCTCCGCTCGCGCCGCGCGCGCTCCTCGGCGGAGAGGTTCTCCAGGGCCCCGCCCAGCAGGGCGCGCGGGTCGGCCGCCACGCGCTCCCCGCCCCCCTCCGTGTCGAGGACCCGGAGCGAATGGGCCCGGTCCGTACCGGAACCCGAGCGCAGGAACACGACACGCGAACCGTCGGGAGCCACGCTGAACGAACGCGGCGCGCCGAGTGTGAAACGCAGGGTGCGGGCGTGCCGTCGGGGGAAGGAGTCAGCCTCGGTCGTCATGCCCTGACCATATTGGCCATGCGCCCCCTTGTGCGGCAGTGCGCCGATCGATGCGCACGTACGGATAGTTATGATCGTTAGCGCATAGTGGGTATGAACCTGCTGGCTGCTGTGTGGATTGATCTGCCCCCAATTCCTACCCCCGCGTCCTGGGATCCTTGGAGGTGAGCCGCCGTGGCACTCTCGATTTCGGCGGTGGTGCTGCTGGCGATCATCGTCTTCCTGCTGATCAGGAAGTCCGGCCTGAAGGCAGGGCACGCCGTCGTGTGCATGCTGCTCGGCTTCTACCTCGCCTCGTCGACGATGGCGCCCACGATCAGTGAGGTGACGAACAACATCGCGGGGATGATCAGCAGCATCAACTTCTGAGCCGTGCCCGTGGAACCCTCGCGTGTTACTCGTCGGTAAGCAATGATGGCGGGGCAATCATCCACGCGTTCAGGGCGGAGCCGACGGTGACGACTTCCGAGGAACAGAGCGAGGGACGCAGCGAGGGGCGGCGCGAGGCGCGGCCTGGGGTGCACGTCTTCCGGGACGACGCCCTCGGCGACCACGACGCGGTCGGCCTCGCACGGGCGATCCGCCGGGGCGAGGTCAGCGCCGAGGAGGCCGCCCGTGCCGCCGCGGCCCGGGTCAGGGCCGTCGAGGACCGGCTCAACGCCGTCCAGGTGCACCTCGACATTCCGGCACACGGCACCGGGACCACCGGCGCCCTCGCCGGGGTGCCGACCTTCGTCAAGGACAACACCGACTACCTGGGCCTGCCCACCGGCCACGGGAGCGTCGCGTTCGCCCCCCGCGCCGCCCGGCGGCACGCCCCGTTCGCGCGCCAGTTCCTGAGCACCGGGGTCACCGTGCTCGGCAAGACCCGGCTGCCGGAGTTCGGCTTCAACGCCACCACGGAGTACGAGACCGGCGAGCCCGTGCGCAACCCGTGGCACACGGGCCACTCGGCCGGCGGTTCGTCGGGCGGCAGCGCGGCCCTCGTCGCCGCCGGAGCCGTGCCCCTCGCGCACGCCAACGACGGCGGAGGCTCCATCCGCATCCCCGCCGCATGCTGCGGACTCGTCGGTCTCAAGCCGACCCGCGGCCGCATGGTGTCGAACGCGCAGAGCCGCCAACTGCCCATCGACATCGTCACCGACGGCGTGGTCAGCCGCTCGGTACGCGACAGCGCCGCGTTCTTCGCCGCGGCGGAGCAGCACTGGCGCAACCCGAAGCTGCCACCCGTGGGCATCGTCGAGGGCCCCTCGGACCGACGCCTGCGCATCGGATTCCTGCTGGACTCCCCGAACGGCGTCCGCTCCGACGCCGACACCCGCGCGGCCGTCGAGGAGACGGCCCGGCGCCTGGAGCGGCTCGGCCACACCGTGGAACCCGTGCAACTGGCCATCGACCCGCGCTTCACCGAGGACTTCCTCACCTACTGGGGCCTGCTGTCGTTCCTGATCGGCGTCACCGGCCGCAGGCTCGGCACGGACTTCGACCGCCGCCGCATGGACGGTCTGAGCCGGGGCCTGCGCGCGTCGTACGTCCGGGACTGGCGGACCACGCCGGGCGTGCTGCGCCGGCTCAGGCGCACGCGCGAGGCGTACGCGGCCGGGTTCCGCGGCCTCGACCTGATCCTCTCCCCGGTCCTCGCCCACACCACGCCCCCGCTCGGCCACCTCAACCCGACCGTCCCGTACGCCACCCTGATCGAACGCCTCGTGCACTACGTGGCGTTCACCCCGGTCAACAACATCGTCGGCACCCCGTCCCTCTCCGTCCCGGCCACGGCCACGACGTCGGACGGCCTCCCCATCGGCGTGATGTTCTCCGCCCGCCCGGGCGCGGAACGCACGCTGCTGGAACTGGCCTTCGAACTGGAGGCGGACCAGCCGTTCCGGCGCATCCAGGACGTCTGATCGGTGCCCGTCAGGAGGCCGTGTGGTACGCGTTGGTGTGGAGCGACCACATGTAGAGGACGCCGTTCTCCCGCCTGAGCTGATCCACGGACTTCTCGCTGTAGCGATAGGTGGTGCGATCCCACAGGGCGTCCTGCGGGTAGTTCGGGGCGACCTTCTCCTCCTCCGTGTCCCAGCGCAGCCACTCGCGGATGCCGTCCACGGAGTAGCTCGTCAACCTCGGAACGTATCGGTCCGAGAGCTGCCGGCCCGTGTCCGAGCCGTAGTAGGTGAGGAGATTGTTGACCGAGCTCTCGGTCCACTCCGTGACTCCGCTGCGGCGGATGTCCGCCGCGACGTCCTCGGGGCTCCGGTCCGTCGAGAAGAAAATGTACGCGGACATATGGCACGTCATCCACGTCTTCCTCGGTGGGTTCGGGTCGAACAGGTGGGCATTGCCGCGTGTGTGCTGACACTGGTCGTAGGTGATCACGCTGAGCGGCTTCAGCCAGCGGAGGCCCGCTTCGATCGCCCGTACGCGCTCCCGCAGGTCCTTCTCGGCCGCCTCCCGCTTCGTCTGCACCGCGGCGGACGTGGCGATCTTCTTCAGCTCATGCTTCGAGGGACCGCCACCGCCCGCGCACGCCGAGATTCCCATGAGGACGAATGCGGCCAGAAGCCCGCCTGCTTGTCTGGCCGTTCGCCTGGTTCTCTTCACGGGTGCAGGCCCGCTGTATCAGTCCCGGACGGCGTACGGGACGAAGTCCGCCCACGCGGCGGGGGCGAAGGCGAGCCGGGGGCCGTCGACGTTCTTGGAGTCGCGGACGTGGACGGTGCCGGGTCGGGTGGCGACCTCGACACAGGAGTCGGTCTCGGCTCCGCTGCTGTAGCTGCTCTTGAACCACGCGAGGCCGGAGGCGTCCCCGGACAAAGATTTGCGGATCATGTCTCCCCCAACAGCCGCTCGATGAGAGCAGTCGACTCACTCGGAGTGAGCGCCTGCGCCCGGATGATGCCATAGCGCAGTTCAAGGATACGGAGCTGCCGGGGATCGGTGACCGGACGGCCGCCGGCGACTCCCGGGGAACGGCCAACCGCCGTCCCGTCATCGAACTTCAATACCTCGATCGCACCGTCCACACCCGCGTGCTCTTCTCGGTCCATCGGCATCACCTGGACCTCGACATTGGGCAATTGCGCGACCACCAACAGGTGCTCAAGCTGCTGGCGGACGATGTCGCTCCCACCGAGGCGTCGTCGAAGCGTCCACTCGTCTTGGACGAAGCTGAGTTCGGGCGCCGAGTCGCGGTCGAAGACGGCCTTGCGGGCCGTACGGGCAGCCACCCCGCGTTCGATCTCTTCCTCGGCGTATCGAGGTCGCCGCATGCGGAACAACGCACGAGCGTAGGAAGGTGTCTGCAGGAGCCCATGGAAGTTCACGGGATCGTAGAGCTGAAGCTCCACCGCCCGGGCCTCCAACTGCGCCAGATCCCGAACCTTCTTCGGATATCGGACCTTCTTGACGTCCTCCTTCATCGCCGCGATGAGTCCGCCGGCGTTCAACACCTCGTCTGCCGTGTCCAAGTATTCGGGCCTCGGGATCCGCTTGCCCGTCTCGATCTTGTACACGAGATCCGCTCCGTACCCGGCCGCCGTTGCGAAGTCATTGACCCGCATCCCCGCCGCTTCCCTGCGGAGCCTCAACTGCCGCCCTACCGTGCTGACTACGGCGAGTGCCCAGTCGTCGTCCGGGTCGACTTCCCAGCCCGGCTCGTCCGTCTCGGTACCGACCCGCACCGCCTCACCGCTCACCGACATGTGTGCCCCTCCGTGATGCCGCGACGTACTGTTCCGACCTGTTCGCAGGAGCGACTTCGACAGCTTGGACAGGGCTCGCTGAATCCTGGACCGTCGCTCTACGTAACAGCTCAACTACGTAAATCAGTATGTCCAGTCGGCCACGCTCGGTGATGTGAATCAGCAAACTCAGGCCGACGTCACCGTTCAGAACTTCAGCACGCTGCTGTCGTCCACCCCGCGAGGCGCTCGCCTGGCCCGCCTGCTCGCCGTGGACACGCTCCGGAGTTGGGGGCTCCCGCACGAGCGGGCGAGCCACGTCATCGCGGAACTGGCGGCCAACGCGGCCACCCACGGCCGTCTCCCCGGACGCAGCTTCCGGCTCACGCTCTACGTGATCGGGGACACGCTCCGCATTGAAGTCACCGACACCCGCGGTGAGCGGATGCCCCAGCCTCAAGTGCCGGACCCGGGCGCGGAATCGGGGCGAGGGCTGCAACTCGTGGAGGCGTTGGCCGACCGCTGGGGCGTGACCGAGGGGTGGTTCCCCCGCAAGACCGTCTGGGCCGAACTGGCCTTCTCGCCACCGGGACCCGCATCTTCGTGCTCCGGTGTCGCCGACGACTGAAAGAAAAAGAATTCCGGTGAAAACACCCCCACCAAACCCGACCCTCCCGCCCGTGGCCGTACTCACTCGGGCGGGTGAACATCGCCGGTCCGGCTGGATTTTCGGGTCGCCGAGGCCCGACGCTCAGCGCAACGAACGCACCACCGCATCCGCAGACATGAGACGGCCCCCGCTGGGACGGCAATCCCGGTGCGAGGGCCTCACCACCGAGGAAGAGGAAGCTTCCCGATGGGTACCCAGAACCCTAGCGTGCGCCCGCACGCCCAGGCCCGCGTTGCGGGCGACAAGCACCCGAACCGGGGTCACCGCACCGGTGGGCTGCACCACGACAACACCCGCCACACCACCCGCTTCACGGTGATCGGCAATCACCTCGCCCAGCACCGGGAGCTCTCGCTTCTCGCCATCGGGCTCGGCGTGCACCTCCAGTCGCTGCCCAAGGGCGCCCCGGCCGACATCAAGAGCCTTGCGGCGCGATTTCCCGAGGGTGCCACCCGTATCGCCGCCGCCCTGCGCGAGCTGGAGTGCCACGGCTACCTGCGCCGGGAACGCCACCGCACGTCCACCGGCCGCATCGTGAGCCGTACGGTCTCCTGCAATCAGCCGGCGACGGTCCGGCGCCCCCACCCCGAGCCCCTGGCGGCGGAACCGCAAGCGCAGCCGCAGCCGCGCCCGCAGGCAAGCGCACGCGAGCGCAAGGCGCTCCCCGCCGTACCGCGTCCCGAATGCAATGTCCCCGCCCTCTTCCGGGCCGCCGCCGGCATCCTCGCAAGCCTCCACCGCCACCACCCGCAGATGCTCCTGTCCGCCACCGACACGGCCCACCTGGCCCCCGGCGTAGCCGCCTGGCTGGAGAGGAACGTCACCCCCGACGCCGTACGCCGCGCCCTGACCGCGGACCTGCCACCCGAGGGCGTACGCCACCTCGCCGCCTTCCTGGCCCACCGCCTCACTGCCCAGCTGCCGCCCCCGGCTCCGCGACGCGCACCGGCCGCCACGACGCCGCCGCCCCGCCGACCTCCGATGCAGAACTGCGACGGCTGCGACCGCGGCTTCCGCGCACCGCACCCAGGCCGCTGCCGCGACTGCCGAACCGACCTCCAGGAGGCCGCCTAGCATGAACGTGACGATCCTTGCCCCTGGGCACAGACGACGAGGAGCGAGCGCCATGACCATCGCACCTGACGGCGCGCACCAGAGCGCCTCCCACATGTACCGGGCCATGCGCGACTTCGTTCAGTCCACGGACGACACGTTGCCGGGCAAATTCGAGATCACCAAGGAAGGGATCGTCCACGACATGATGTCGCCCAGCGGTCGGCATGAGCTGACCACACTGCGGCTCCGGAAGCGCCTGGAGAAGGTGATGCCGGAAGAGCTTGTGGCCCATACGGGCGAGCCCGATGTGGAGGACGAGCCCGAGGGCGTCATGCGCCGACCTGACGTCATGGTGATCGCCGAAGAGGACATGGACATCGACGGTTCCTTCGACGCCCGTACGCTCATCGCGGCGATCGAGGTCGTCTCCCGGTCCAATCCGCGGAACGACTGGGTGGGCAAGATGCGTGACTATCCGCTACTGGGCATCCCAGTCTACGCGATCTTCGATCCCCGTACCGGCACCGGCGCGGTTCTCACCGACATCCACCCCACGCCGGACGGCCCCCGGTACGCCACCCGCAAGGACTTCGTGTACGGCGAGGACGTCACCATCGGCGAGTGGACCATCTCCACCAGCGGCCTCCCGCGCTACCAGGACGACGAGGGATGAGGGGCCCGGGGCGCGAGGAGTGACCGTCCGCGCCTCATAGGGTGGACCCCATGACGGAACTGCCCTCCCGGCGTCTGATGCTGGTGCACGCCCACCCGGACGACGAGTCGATCAACAACGGCGCGACCATGGCGCGGTACGCCGCCGAGGGTGCCCATGTGACACTGGTCACCTGCACGCTCGGTGAGCGGGGCGAGGTCATTCCGCCCGGGCTGCGGCATCTGAGCGGGGCCGCACTCGGCGGGCACCGGCTCGGGGAGCTCAGGGAAGCGATGCGCGCGCTCGGCGTCACGGACTTCCGGCTGCTCGGCGGGGCCGGGCGGTACTGCGACTCCGGGATGATGGGGCTGCCCGACAACGACGACCCCGGCTGCTTCTGGCAGGCCGCCGTCGACCAGGCCGCCGGGATGCTCGCCGAGGTGATCCTGGAGGTGCGGCCGCAGGTCCTCGTCACGTACGACGAGAACGGGGGTTACGGGCACCCGGACCACATCCAGACCCACCGCGTCGCCATGCGTGCCGTCGAGCTCGCCGCCGGGGCCGGGTGGGGCGTTCCCAAGGTCTACTGGAACCGCGTGCCCCGGTCCGTGGCCGAGGAGTCCTTCGCCCGGCTGGGCGGCGACCTCGCCGAGCTGCCCTTCGAGAAGGCCGGCGCCGTGGACGACGTACCGGGTGTGGTGGACGACGCACAGGTCACCACCGCCGTCGACGGCACCGCGTACGCGGCCGCCAAGGCCGCCGCCATGCGCGCGCACGCCACTCAGATCACCGTCGCCGAACCCTACTTCGTGCTGTCCAACGAACTCGCGCAGCCGCTGTTCACCACCGAGTACTACGAGTTGGTACGCGGGGAACGCCCCGGAAGCCGGGAAAGCGACCTGTTCGCCGGAATCGGCGGCGGGGAGGCGTCATGAGCGGGGAGCGGGCGCCCATGATGGCGCAGCCGTTGCGTCCGCCCTCCGCCGGTCGGGTCGGCGCCTTCCTGGGGCTGTTCGTGCTCGGTGCGGTGGTCGGTGTGGCCGGCACGCTCATCCAGCCCGCGTGGTTCCCCGGCGGGCTGCTGCTGGCCCTCGCGGGCGAGGCCGGACTGGTGCTGGGCGCGGCGCGGGTGATGCGCAGCCGGGCCGGTGGTGCGGTGGTCGCGGCGGGCTGGATGCTGGTCGTCATCCTGCTCACCGCCAGCCGTCCGGAAGGCGACTTCCTGTTCGCCGCGGGCGCCGGCTCCTATCTCTTCCTGCTCGGCGGCATCGGGGTCGCTGTGATCTGCGCCACCCTCGGTGGCGGGCGGCAACCGGACGGCGGCCCCGCCCGACTTGGCAAGTGACGTACCACTTCGCCGTGTCATGGGCGTGCGGGTCCGGTGTGGGTTTCCCCGGCGGTACTGGGATACGGGCCGGATGCGGCCAGTAAGGTGGTGCGCGCCGCCGAGCCTCCCTCGAACTCTCGGCCTCGCCCGAGCAGGGGGGACCCCCACCGTGAGGTCGTGACGGGCGGCGGAGCCAACCGGGAGAACCTGCCTTGAGTCGTGAAACTGACACTCCGTCCTCCGGGCCCAACGGGCACGGTGGAGCCGCCTACCCGTCGGGCACGCCGCCCTACGGAATTCCGGCGATTCCGGACGCGGGTACGGACGCGGGCCGTTCGGCCCCGCGGCCGGAGGAACGCAAGACCGAGACCACGCTGACCACCCGGATCCGGATCAACATCCCCGGATCGCGGCCCATTCCGCCGGTCGTCGTGCGCAAGCCCGTCAAGGACGCGGAGAAGAAGGGCCGTACCGACGCCGAGGCGTCGGCTCCGTCCCCGGCGTCGGCTCCGTCCCCCGCCGCGGTCGAGCCTCCCGGTCGGCCCGCCCCGCCGGCCCAGCCCGCCGCCCCGGCGGCGGAGGAGAAGCCGGCCAGTGACTGGTTCGCGCCCCGCAAGTCGGGCGCGGGCAAGGGCGGTACGGGTAGCTCGTCCGCCAACGGGGCCGGTGCGCCGAGCGGTTCCGGTCCCGCGACCGGTGGCGGTGCGCCGAGTGGTCCGGGCCCCGCCGCGAGTGGCGGTGCGCAAAGTGGTGCGGGACCCGCGACACGGGGTGGCGCGCCGGGTGCCCCCGGTGGCGCGCGGACCGGCGCCGGACGTCCCGGCGGTGTGGTCGGCGCCATGGGCGCGCCGGGCGGCCCCCGCTCCGGCGGTACGACGCGTCCGGGACCCACCGGCGCGACCGGTGCGACCGGCGGGCCCGTGGCCCCCGGGCACGGCGGGGGCACCGGCTCCTTCGACGTGACCGAGGCGCTGGCCGGCCCGCCGGCGGGCCCCGGCACCCGCCCGGGCGGGCACCCCGGCGGCGAGCCCCGCCGCGACGACCTGCCGTTCTTCACCGGGGAAGGACCCGGCGGCGCCCCCGGGCAGCGCGGTCCGGCCGGCGTGCCGGGTCAGGACACCCGGCCCGGGTACGGCGGCCCGCAGAACCCCGCCGGTCCCACCGGCGGCCCGGTGACCGGCGACGCCCCCACCATGCCGCCCGCCGGCGTTCCGGGCGCTCCCGGCCCCGGCGGTGCGCAGCAGGGCCGGCCCGGCGCCCCGGGCGCCGGCCTCAGCGACGACACGGCGATCCTCACGCCCCAGCAGCCCGCCGAACCGGGCACCCCGGGCTACGGTCCCCGCCACGACAACGTCTCCGGGCACACCGTCACCAGCGGCATCCCCGTCGTCCCGCCGAGCGCGGCCTTCGACGCGCCCGGCCGCCCCGGCACGGACGGCCCCCGTCCGCACACGCCCCCCAAGCTGCCCGAGCCGGTCTCCCCGCCCCCGGCGAGCTCCTCGAAGCCGCCGAAGAAGAAGGGGCGCAACAAGCTCGCCCTGCTCGGCGGCGGTGTGTTCTTCCTCGCCGGTGTCGCCTACGGCGCCGGTCTGCTGATGAACAGCTCGGACGTGCCCAAGGGCACCACCGTGCTCGGCGTCGACATCGGCGGCGGCACGCGCGACGACGCGGTGAAGAAGCTGAACGCGGCCCTCGGCGACCGGCTGAACAAGCCGCTGAAGCTGTCGGTCGACGGCAGTACCGTCGAGCTGCAGCCGGACAACGCGGGCCTGCAGTTCGACGCCGACGCCACCGTCGGCGCGGCCGCCACGAGCGACTACAACCCGGTCAACGTGATCGGCTCCCTCTTCGGCCAGCAGCGCGTCGTCGAACCGCACATGCCCGTCGACGAGGAGAAGCTGCAGGCCGCCCTGGAGAACGCCGCAGGCGGCTCCGGCTCGGTGACCGAGGGCTCGATCACGTTCGAGTCCGGCAAGGCCGTTCCCGTCTATCCCAAGGCGGGCCAGGGCATCGACGTGGCCAAGGCGTCCGACGTGGTGACGGAGGCGTACCGGACCCTCGTGGAGACCGGCACCTCCACCGCGGTGAAGGTCCCGACCACCGTCCAGCAGCCCAAGGTCTCCAAGGCCGAGGTCGACCGGATGATGAAGGAGTTCGCCGAGCCGGCGATGTCGGACATCGTGACCGTGCAGACCGATCCGGCGCACTCGATCCCGATGAGCCCCGAGAAGTCGCTCTGGAAGTTCCTCCGGGTGGTGCCCGTCAACGACAAGCTCGTCGACAAGCCCGACCTCAACGCCCTGAAGGAGCTGTACGGCCAGACGTTCGACGGTGTGCTCATCACCCGGGGCAACGGGAAGAAGACGGCCGTCACCCCCCAGGACGTCTACGTCGCCCTCCGCCAGGCACTGACCAGCAAGACCGACCGCGTCGCCGTCATCGAGACCGACCCCAGCTGACGCGACCTCCGTGCGCGGGCACCCGATGACCCACCGGGTGCCCGCGCACGGTCTCGCCTAGTTCAGCAGGGCCCTGGCCGCCCGGGCCTGTCCGCGCACCTGCTCCGCCGTCGGCTCGTCCACCGCCGCCACCACCTCCGCGTAGGCCTCCAGCTCCCGCGCGCCGTCCTGGAAGTCACCGCGCTGCACCAGGAGCTGCGCCCGCTCGTAGCGCAGCCGCGCCGCGTGTGAGGGGAGGAGCAGGGACAGCTCCACCGCCCACAGCGATACGTCCGACCGTTCCGGACGGGCCGCCGCCCACGCCCGTACGTTGTTCAGGATCCGCAGGACGACGTCCAGCACCCCCGCGGGCGCCAGCATCGACGCGTCCAGCGGCGCCCCCGTCGCCCCCGCGACCAGCAGCTCCGCATCCGCCCCGCTCAGCACCCGCCCCCCGTCGAACGGGTCGGCCAGCACCTGCCCGGCCCTCGCGCCCGGCTCCCCGAACCCGACGACGAAATGCCCCGGCAGCGCCACCCCGTACACCGGCGCCCCCGCCCGCCGGGCCACCTCGATCCACACCACCGACAGCAGGATCGGCAGCCCGCGCCGCCGCCGCAGCACCTCGTGCAGCAGCGAGGACTCCAGCCGCTGGTAGTCGCCCGGGACGCCGTGGAAGCCGTACCGCTCACCCAGCAGGTCCCGCAGCGCCAGCGCCCACGCGCGCGGCGAGCCGGGCCGGTAGGGCAGCTCGCCGGCCAGCCGGTCCAGCTCCACCTCCACGGTGTCCATCCCGGCCTCGTCCAGCGTGCCGTCCGCCTCCGCGCCCACCAGCAGGCACAGCGTGGACAGGCCCGGCCGCTCGCAGCGGGCCTCCTCGGCGAACCGCTCGCGCAGTTCCGCGGAGCGTCCGGGCGGCGGGGGGTACGGGGAACGCATACCCGGTTCGTGCCCGCTCACGGCGCTCCGTCACCTGCCGGAGCCGACGATTCCGGCGATGCGGGGGCGCGGTAGTGGTGGTACGCGTGGTGCGGGGCGAACCCCATGCGCTCGTACAGCGCCCGCGCGCCGGCGTTGTCGTCCTCCACCTGGAGCCAGGCCGCCGAGGCGCCCTCGTCCAGCGCCCGCCGGGCCAGCGCGGCCATCACGGCGGTCGCCAGCCCCCGCCGCCGCTGCTCCGGGTCCACCTCGACCGCGGCGAACCCGGCCCACCGGCCGTCCACCACACACCGCCCGATGGCCGCGGGGGCCTCCCGGCCCGGCACCGTGGCGAACCACACCGACGCCCCGCTCCCCAGCACCCGCAGAGCCACCTCGCTCACTCCTTTGCGCCGGTACCGGGCCAGCCACGCCTCGTCGGCCTCCCGCGCCAGCGTCACCCCGGACGGCTCCCCGCCGAGGTCGGCGACCGGCGCCAGGGCGCCCACCCACAGCTCGGCGGTCACCTCCCGCACCCATCCCCGCCGCTCCAGCTCCGCACAGAGCACCTCCTGCGTCCCCTCGGCGCCGGTGGCGGTCTGGACATAGGCGGGCAGCCCGCGGGCCGTGTACCAGCCGCGTACGGCCGTCAGCGCGTCGTCCAGCGGCATGCCCGGGTCACCGAGCGGCAGCACGGAGTTGGCCCGCCGCGTGAAGCCGCCCGCGCTCCTGAGCTCCCACGCGCCGAGCCGCTCGCTCTCCACGGGCCGCCACGCCCGCGCGGAGACCCGCGCCAGCTCCTCGTACGACGCCGCGGGGCCACGCCGACGCGCCGGTGCGGAGGGAATCACCTTGCCCGCGACCAGCGCGGACTCCGCGACGCGGACACTTTCCCCGTCCTTCCTTGTGATCCGCAGCACACCGTTGTCCCATGATGTGAGAACGCCGACCGTGTCGGTGAACTTCTCACCCGTTGGACCATGTTCGATCAAGCGCCGTACGGAGACCCGTTTCCCCACGTCAGCAGTGGTGATGCGGACCTCGAGGCGCCCGGCGGCAGAGATTTCCACAGGTCAGTTCACCCCTCCTGTTCGGATCATGCCCAGGAACGGAGATACTAGGGGCGGGCATCGACGACGCCGCGCTCCCGCGCGCCAGGCGGCGGAGCCTGAGGAGGCCCGCCAGCGCCCTATCGAGGAGGAACGACAGCGTGACCTACGTCATCGCGCAGCCTTGTGTCGACGTGAAGGACAAGGCGTGCATCGAGGAGTGCCCGGTCGACTGCATCTACGAGGGCCAGCGGTCCTTGTACATCCACCCGGACGAATGCGTCGACTGCGGCGCCTGTGAACCGGTCTGCCCGGTCGAGGCCATCTTCTACGAGGACGACACTCCCGAGGAGTGGAAGGACTACTACAAGGCGAACGTCGAGTTCTTCGACGAGCTCGGCTCGCCCGGCGGCGCCAGCAAGCTGGGTCTGATCGAGCGGGACCACCCGTTCATCGCCGCGCTGCCGCCGCAGGCGTAGCCGTCCCGTAAGCGGCCCCCGCACCGACGTGCCGCCTTGGTCCCGTACGGCCCGGTCCCTCCGGACCGCCGTGCGGGGCCGAGGCGTTCGCCGTACCAGAAAGTGAGCCCTACCCGTGTCCGCAGTCTCCGACCGGTTGCCCACCTTCCCCTGGGACAAGCTGGAGCCGTACAAGAAGACGGCCGCCGCGCACCCCGACGGCATCGTCGACCTCTCCGTCGGCACGCCCGTCGACCCGGTGCCCGAGCCGATCCAGAAGGCCCTGATCGCCGCGGCGGACTCGCCGGGCTATCCCACGGTCTGGGGCACGACGGAGCTGCGCGACGCGATCACCCGCTGGGTGGAGCACCGGCTGGGCGCCCGTGAGGTCACCCACCGGCACGTCCTGCCGATCGTCGGCTCCAAGGAACTGGTCGCCTGGCTGCCCACCCAGCTCGGACTCGGCCCCGGCGACAAGGTCGCCCACCCGCGCCTGGCCTACCCGACCTACGAGGTCGGCGCCCGCCTCGCCCGCGCGGATCACGTGTCGTACGACGATCCGACCGAGCTGGACCCGGCCGGCCTGAAGCTGCTGTGGCTGAACTCCCCGTCCAACCCGACGGGGCGGGTGCTGTCCAAGGAGGAGCTGACCCGGATCGTCGCCTGGGCCCGTGAGCACGGTGTCCTCGTGTTCTCCGACGAGTGCTACATCGAACTCGGCTGGGAGGCGGACCCGGTCTCGGTGCTGCACCCCGACGTCAACGGCGGTTCCTACGACGGCATCGTCTCGGTGCACTCCCTGTCCAAGCGGTCCAACCTCGCCGGCTACCGCGCGGCCTTCCTGGCCGGTGACCCTGCGGTCCTCGGTCCGCTGCTGGAGATCCGCAAGCACGGCGGGATGATGACCTCCGCGCCGACGCAGGCGGCCGTGGTGGCGGCCCTGGGCGACGACGAGCACGTCCGCGTCCAGCGGGAGCGCTACGCGGCCCGCCGCACCGCCCTGCGCGAGGCCCTGCTCGCCCACGGCTTCCGCATCGAGCACAGCGAGGCCAGCCTCTACCTGTGGGCAACGCGGGACGAGTCCTGCTGGGACACGGTCGCCCACCTCGCCGACCTGGGCATCCTGGTGGCGCCGGGCGACTTCTACGGCCCCGCCGGCGCGCACTTCGTCCGCGTCGCCCTGACCGCCACGGACGCCCGAGTCCAGGCCGCCGCCCACCGCCTGACCGCAACGTGACCCGGCAGCCGGGCCCGGGTGCAGTGGCCGTGGGTTGAACGGTGCCCAGCGGCACCCCGCCAACGCCGGGCTGCGGAACACCTTCCGGCGCAGACAGGGAACGGGGCCTGGGGAACACCCCAGGCCCCGTCGCCGTACGGTGCAGGCCGGGCGCCTAGCCGAGCGGCAGGCCCTTGACCGGCGCGGGCACGCCACCCTTGGCCACCGAGTCCGTCGGCAGCTGCTTCACCACCGGCACGGCCTTCTTCACGGTCGTACCCGCCGCCGGCGTCACCTCGTCAGCAGAGGGCGTGGCCTTGCCGACACCCTTCGACACGTTGTCCACGGTGCTGCCCGGCGCCCCGTCGAGGGCGGTCAGCCCGAGGTTCGGGGCGGACGGCAGCTCGGGAGCCGCGCTCGCGGTACCGGCCGCACCGACCCCGGCGGCCGCTCCCGCAGCGACGAGCAGCGCGGCACGGGCGATCCGACGGGTCAGGGGGAGGGACATGGTGCTCCTTCGACGGCAGACAACGATGGGTGTCCGGCCGCCCGGCAGGAGATCGACCGGCTGTCGACCACCGGGCTCGGACGCAGTGACTACCGCTCGACCGCCGCGAAGGTTGCGGCGTGTCCCCGTAAAGAGTTGGCAATGCGTCGCATTGTCCGGCCACCTGCCATCCCCGCGGGTGAGCGCCCGTACTACTGCGCGGTCGTGATCCGCACCGCCCCCGCGCCCCCGTCGGTGTCCGCGGACCCCTTGCCGTCGGCCGACCGCCACTCGCTGTCGGTGTGCCCGGCGGTCCACTCCCGCCCGGCGTAGGAGACCCGCTTTATGTGCAGCTCGGAGGCGTTGGCCACGGCCCAGTGCGCCAGCTGCCACCCCCGCGGCCCGGCACGCCTCCCGGCGTCCGCTCCGCTCCCGGCGGTGACCGGAACCGTCACCGTCCGCCCGTCGGAACCACCGACGCCGGAGCCGTCCGCGTCCGCCGGGGACGCCGAGGCGTCCACCTCCGCGCCGGCCGGCTCCAGCGCGTCCCGTCCGAAGTCCCGGGCCAGTGCGGCCCGTACCGCGTCCGCACCCGTCGCCCGGGTCGCCGCGGGACGTCCCTCGCAGGTCAGCGTGGCCGCCGAGCGCCCGGTGAGCGCGGCGGCCAGCAGCGCGGCGTCCGGCTCGTGCTTGGCGTACGCCTGCGGGAAGCCACTGCGCTGCACCCGCTGCGCGGCGACGGTGAGCGGCAGCCGGGTGTAGCCCGGCACCTCCTCCAGGTGCTCGTAGAACTTCCCCGCCGCGTACGCCGGGTCCATGATCTCCTTCGGCGTGCCCCAGCCCTGCGAGGGACGCTGCTGGAACAGACCCAGCGAGTCACGGTCGCCGTAGTCGATGTTGCGCAGCGCCGACTCCTGCAGCGCGGTCGCCAGCGCGATCGTCACGGCCCGCTCGGGCAGTTCGCGCGCCGTGCCCACGGCGGTGATCGTCGCCGCGTTCACCGCCTGCTCGGGCGTGAACTCGTAGGTCGCCCCGTCGTCCTTGCCGGAGACGACCTTGCAGCCGGGCCCGCCGGTGCCCCCGGTGTCGTACTGGACCACGACGTAACCGGCGACCGCGGAAAGCACCGCAAGACCCGCACTCCAGCGGAGAAAACGACCGCGACGCGTGCGCTGGGAAGGAAGGGACGGCTCTGGCACGCGTACAAGGTACTGGAGAGTACGGTTCCATGTGAGCCAGGTGCGGACAGTGGTCCCAACCCCCGGCGCGCTAGGGTCGAGAGCATGGCCGACACCCCGCTTGACCTCACGCTGGACGCCGCGCGCCTGACCGCGCAGCTCGTCGACTTCCCCTCCGAGAGCGGCACCGAGAAGCCGCTCGCGGACGCGATCGAGACCGCGCTGCGGACCCTGCCGCACCTCACTGTCGACCGCCACGGCAACAACGTCGTGGCCCGCACCCGGCTCGGGCGCGCGGAGCGGGTGATCCTGGCCGGTCACATCGACACGGTCCCGATCGCGGACAACGTCCCCTCCCGGCTCGACGCAGACGGCACGCTGTGGGGCTGCGGCACCTGCGACATGAAGGCGGGCGTGGCCGTCCAGCTGCGGATCGCGGCCACCGTCCCCGCCCCCAACCGCGATCTGACCTTCGTCTTCTACGACAACGAGGAGGTCAGCGCCGACCTCAACGGCCTGGGGCACGTGGCCGACGCCCACCCCGAATGGCTGGAGGGCGACTTCGCGGTGCTCCTCGAGCCCTCCGACGGGCAGGTGGAGGGCGGCTGCCAGGGCACCCTGCGGGTGCTGCTGAAGACGACCGGCGAGCGCGCCCACTCCGCACGCGGCTGGATGGGCTCCAACGCGATCCACGCCGCCGCCCCGATCCTCGCCCGCCTGGCCGCGTACGAGCCCCGCCACCCGGTCATCGACGGCCTGGAGTACCGCGAGGGTCTGAACGCGGTCGGCATCTCCGGCGGAGTGGCCGGCAACGTCATCCCCGACGCGTGTGTCGTCACCGTGAACTTCCGCTACGCCCCGGACCGGACGGAGGAGGAGGCGCTGGCCCATGTCCGCGAGGTCTTCGCGGACTGCGGGGTGACGGATCTCGTCGTCGACGACCACAGCGGCGCGGCGCTCCCCGGCCTGTCCCACCCGGCCGCGGCGGCCTTCATCGAGGCGGTGGGCGGCACACCGCAGCCCAAGTACGGCTGGACGGACGTCGCCCGCTTCTCGTCGCTCGGCGTCCCGGCGGTCAACTACGGCCCGGGCAACCCCCACTTGGCGCACCGGCGGGACGAGCGTGTGGACACCGCGAAGATCCTCGCGGGGGAGGAGCGGCTGCGGTCCTGGCTGACGGCCTGAGCGCGGCGCGCCGCCGGCGCGTTTGGAACGCTCTCCCGTGGACATGCTGACGTCCCCCGTACGTAACCCGCGTAGATCTACGCTGAGGCGGTACGACCTGGCAATCGGAGGGAGCGCACATGGCTACGGGCAACCCGGTGGGGAAGCGGCAGCCGCCACATGAGAAGCGTCTGGGGCCGGTCCTCCGCCGGCGGGACCAGGTGCAGGCGAGCACGACCGACCAGCGACTGCTGGACGAGCGCGCCCCCTCGGACTGGGTCCACACCGACCCCTGGCGGGTGCTGCGCATCCAGTCGGAGTTCATCGAGGGCTTCGGCACCCTGGCCGAACTCCCGCCCGCGATCAGCGTCTTCGGCTCGGCGCGCACGCCGGTGGACTCGCCCGAGTACGAGGCGGGCGTGCGGCTCGGGCGCGGCCTGGTCGAGGCCGGCTTCGCGGTGATCACCGGGGGCGGTCCGGGGGCCATGGAGGCGGCCAACAAGGGCGCGCTCGAGGCGAAGGGCCTCTCGGTCGGCCTGGGGATCGAGCTGCCCTTCGAGCAGGGGCTGAACCGCTACGTCGACATCGGCCTGAACTTCCGGTACTTCTTCGTCCGCAAGATGATGTTCGTGAAGTACGCCCAGGGCTTCGTGGTGCTGCCCGGCGGTCTGGGCACCCTGGACGAACTCTTCGAGGCCCTGACCCTGGTCCAGACCCAGAAGGTCACCCAGTTCCCGATCGTCCTGTTCGGTACGGACTACTGGGGCGGCCTGGTCGACTGGCTCCGCCACACGGTCATCGCCCAGGGCAAGGCGTCGGAGAAGGACCTGCTCCTGTTCCACGTCACGGACGACGTGGACGAGGCGGTCGCCCTGGTGTCGAAGGAAGCGGGCCGGTAGGGGGTGGGGGAGGGAAGGGGCGGCGGGGGCGAAAGGAGCCCTACGCCAACCCCCTCCGAGCCACAGCCGGCGCCCGCTCCCCGGCGATCGCCGACACCATGTCCAGCACCTGCCGCGTCTCGGCGACCTCGTGCACCCGGTAGACCTGCGCCCCCAGCCACGCGGACACCGCGGTCGTCGCGAGCGTCCCCACCACCCGCTCCTTGACCGGCCGGTCCAACGTCTCACCGACGAAGTCCTTGTTGGACAGCGACACCAGGACCGGCCAGCCGGTGGCCACCATCTCGTCCAGCCGCCGGGTCGCCTCCAGGCTGTGCCGCGTGTTCTTCCCGAAGTCGTGCCCCGGATCGATCATCACCGACTCCCGTGGTACCCCCAGCGCGACCGCCCGCTCCGCCAGCCCCACGGTCACGTCGAGGATGTCGGCCATGACGTCGGCGTACGTGACCCGGTGCGGCCGCGTCCGCGGCTCCGTGCCGCCCGCGTGGGTGCACACCAGCCCCGCGCCGTACCGCGCGGCGACCTCCGCGAGCCGCGGATCGACCCCGCCCCACGCGTCGTTCAGCACGTCCGCGCCCGCCTCGCACACGGCCTCGCCGACCTCGTGCCGCCAGGTGTCCACGCTGATCACGACGTCGGGGAAGCGCCGCCGCACCTCGGCGACGAAGCCGACCGTCCGCCGCGCCTCCTCCTCGGCCGTGACCTCCTCGCCCGGACCGGCCTTCACCCCGCCGATGTCGATGATCGCGGCGCCCTCGGCCACCGCCTGCTCCACGCGCGTGAGCGCGGGCTCGTCGCGGAACGTGGCGCCCTGGTCGTAGAAGGAGTCCGGGGTCCGGTTCACGATCGCCATGATCACCCGCTCGTGCGGTGCGAATTCCCGCCTGCCCAGCCTGAGCATCCCCTGTGACCTCTTCTCGTGCGTCCGTCCTGACCGCCTCCGTCCGCCCGGCGGTCACGACTGTCAGACTCGCATGGCACGATCGGAGCCACACATCCGACTCCGACTCAATCCGACCGTGGGGGCCCCGGCGATGGTTATGTTCCTGTTCCTGGTCGTCGCGCTCGCCGTCGTGGTCGCCGCGGTGACCCTCGCCGTGGTGGGCGGCGGTGACAACGGCCCGCTGCCCGACGCGGCCCCCGAGCGCCTGGTGGACTTCCTCCCGCCGGACCGACCGCTCAACCGCGCCGACGTGGACGGCCTGCGCTTCCCGCTCGCCGCCCGCGGCTACCGCATGGCGGACGTGGACGACGCCCTCGGCCGGCTCGGCGCCGAACTCGCCGAGCGCGACGCCCGCATCGCCGACCTGGAGTCCGCGCTGGCCGGCGCCCGGGCCGCCGCGGCCCACCTCTCCATGGACAAGGCGGCCCCGCACCGGGAGGACGAGCAGCCGTGAGCGACGCAGCAGCCACGAGCGGTGCCGCAGCGGTGAGCGATGCCGCCCCGGCCGGACCGGACGGCCTCCCGCGCTGCCCCTGGGCACTGTCCACCCCGGACTACGTGACCTACCACGACGAGGAGTGGGGCCGCCCGGTCCACGGCGACGACGCCCTCTTCGAACGCCTCAGCCTGGAGGCGTTCCAGTCCGGCCTGTCCTGGATCACCATCCTGCGCCGCCGCCCCGGCTTCCGCGCCGCCTTCGCCGACTTCGAGATCGCCACGGTCGCGGAGTTCACCGACACCGACCGCGAGCGCCTGCTCGCCGACACCGGCATCATCCGCAACCGCGCCAAGATCGACGCGACCCTCGCCAACGCACGCGTGCTGGCCGAGTGGGCGCCCGGCGACCTGGACGCCCTGATCTGGTCCCACGCCCCCGACCCGGCGGACCGCCCGGCGCCGAAGACCCTCGCCGACGTCCCCGCGGTCACGCCCGGGTCGACGGCGCTGTCCAAGGCCCTGAAGAAGCGCGGCCTGCGCTTCGTCGGCCCCACCACGGCGTACGCCCTGATGCAGGCCTGCGGGCTGGTGAACGACCACCTGGAAGCGTGCGCGGCGAGGCGCGGCTGAGCCGAACGCCTCGCCCGCCCGTCCCGGCGAGGGCTCACCGGCCCAGGTACTTCGGCTTCTCCTTGTTGACGAACGCCTGCACCGCGATCGCGTGGTCCTCCGACGAACCGGCCCGGGTCTGCAGCTCGTCCTCCTTCTCCAGCGACTCCTCCAGCGAGTGGCTCAGCCCGTACGCCACGGACTCCTTCAGCGCCGCGTACGCCACCGTCGGGCCCTCGGCCAGCGCGCGGGCCACCTTCTCGGCCTCGGCACGCAGCTCCGCCGCCGGGACCAGCCGGTTGGCGATGCCCAGTTCGAACGCCTCCTGGGCGGAGATGCTGCGCGGGAAGAGCAGCAGGTCGGTGGCGCGGCCGGGGCCGATCACCCGGGGCAGCGTCCACGAGATCCCGGAGTCCGCGGTCAGCGCGACACCGGCGAACGAGGTGTTGAACGCCGCCGTGTCCGCGACGATCCGGTAGTCCGCGGCCAGCGCGAAGCCGAAGCCGGCGCCCGCCGCGACCCCGTTCACCGCCGCGACCACCGGCTTCGCGGCCCCGGCGATCGCCTTCACGATCGGGTTGTAGTGCTCGCGCACCGTGCTCATCGTCTGCCCCGAACCGGTCTCCCGGTCGGCGGCCAGCAGCCCGATGTGCTCCTTGAGGTCCTGCCCGACGCAGAACGCCCTGTCACCCGCGGCCGTCAGCAGCACGGCCCGTACGGCGTCGTCGTCCGCGGCGGACCTGACCGCGTCCCGGAGGGCGACCTTCGCCGCCACGTTCAGCGCGTTCATCGCCTCCGGGCGGTTCAGCGTGATCGTCGCGAGTCCGTCGCTCACCTCGTAGAGCACGGTGTCGGCCATGGCGTATCCCTCCGTGTCGCGGCTCGGGACCTACCGGCGGGTACGTCCCTGTCTGCAGGACAGCATGACGGAGATCACCGGCCCGGGAGCGCGGCCCGCGTGTGACCTGCGTCAAACAATTCTCGGCGGATTCCGGTCCACGAACGTGTGTGCGGTGGCGCAGTATCGCAGTCACATCGCCGAATTGAGTGGTTTTGCTCGCGCGCGTTGCCCAAGCGATGCCTACTGATGTTGGTCATCGGGTCCTGCGATGCGGGATAATGGCCTGGAAGCAATGTGTTCGATGCCGGTGGCGTGTGTCCTGCTTCAGGGACCGCAGGTGCCCTTCAGTGGGCCGTCGGCTCAGACGGTTTAGCTGGGTTTCAGGAAGGGGAACGAGCATGGCGGCCATGAAGCCGCGGACGGGTGATGGCCCGCTCGAGGTGACCAAGGAGGGGCGGGGCATCGTCATGCGCGTTCCGCTCGAAGGCGGCGGTCGGCTCGTCGTCGAGCTGACCCCGGACGAGGCCGGCGCCCTCGGCGACGCCCTCAAGAAGGTCGTCGGCTGACGCGCAAGCGACCATACCCTTTCAGCCGCCCCGGCGCCGCACGCGGTGCCGGGGCGGCTGTTTGCGCGGGGGCGGTGCATCGTCGGTGCCGGCGTCTCCGGTCACCTCGCCGGCGTTCCGGTCACCGCTTCACGGCGCACAGCAGCCCGTCCCCGACGGGCAGCAGTGACGACACCAGCTCCTGGCTCTCGCGCACGGTCCGCACCAGCTCCCGCAGCCGCAGCACCTCCGAGGGCTGCGGACCGGAGTCCACCGTGCGTCCGTTCGCGAAGACGCCTTCGAAGGCGACCAGGCCTCCGGGGCGCAGCAGGCGCAACGATTCAGCGAGGTAGTCCTGGTACTCCTGCCGGTCGCCGTCGCAGAAGACGAGGTCGTAACCGGCGTCCGCGAGGCGCGGCAGGACGTCCAGCGCGCCGCCCGGGATGAAACGGGCCCGGTTGCCGGCGAAACCGGCGTCGCGGAACGCCTGCCGGGCGGACTGCTGGTGCTCCGGCTCCTGGTCGACCGTGGTCAGCACCCCGTCCGGCCGCATCCCGTGCAGCAGATGGATCCCGGAGACCCCGCAGCCGGTGCCGATCTCCGCGACCGCCTTGGCGTCCACGCTGGCGGCGAGCAACCGCAGGGCCGCGCCCGTGCCGGGCGACACCGAGCGCAGGCCCGCGGCACGCGCCCGGTCCCGGGCCCAGTGCAGCGCCTCGTCCTCGGCGACATAGGCGTCGGCGAACGCCCAGCTCGTCTGCCGGTTGGCGGTAATGACCCTCTCCTGTCCCCGTGGTTGCCTGGGCGTGACTGTATCCGTTGGCGTCGGGAACCTGCTGATGGGACCGGTCGTTCAAAGGGATGAGCAAGTGGTGCGTGCCGTGACGGGGGGTGGGGAGTGGACGAGGACGCCGAGCAAGTGCAGACGCAGTCGTACGAGCCATGGCAGCCCAGATCAAATTCTCGTAAAACCGCTTATCCGGAGCTAACGGGCGAGGTGGCTATGGTAGGGGCTCCACTGGACACCACCAGAGCCGACAGGGGAGGTGCGGCTGCACCTGTGGATCGCGGAGGAGTGCTGCGGCGCATCCTCGGATCGGCGGGCAGGCCGAAATCCGTGAACGACACCGCTGCTGACCACCACCGCGCCGGCGACCCGGCCCAGACCGCGACCTTCTCCAGCGACGCGGACGGGCAGGCGTGGACTCCGCCCACCTGGGAGGAGATCGTCAGCATGCACAGCGGCCGGGTCTACCGGCTCGCCTACCGTCTCACCGGCAACCAGCACGACGCGGAGGACCTCACCCAGGAGGTCTTCGTCCGCGTCTTCCGCTCCCTGTCGACGTACACCCCCGGCACCTTCGAGGGGTGGCTGCACCGGATCACCACCAATCTCTTCCTGGACATGGTCCGCCGCAAGCAGCGGATCCGCTTCGACGCGCTGGGCGACGACGCGGCCGAGCGGCTGGCCAGCAAGGAGCCCACGCCGCAGCAGGTCTTCAACGACGCCCACTTCGACGCGGACGTCCAGCAGGCCCTGGACACCCTCGCGCCGGAGTTCCGCGCCGCCGTCGTCCTGTGCGACATCGAGGGCCTGTCGTACGAGGAGATCGCGGCCACCCTGGGCGTCAAGCTCGGCACCGTCCGGTCCCGGATCCACCGCGGCCGTTCCCAGCTGCGCAAGGCCCTCGCGCACCGCTCGCCCCAGGCGCGCGCGGACCGCCGCTCCTTCATGCCGCGTGTCCCCGCACTGGGAGGAGGGGGCGCGAGCGCGTGAGCGGTTCACAGCCGAAGTCTTTCGAGGGACACCTCGCAGAGCAGCACCTGGGAGACCGACTCTCCGCCCTGGTGGACGGAGAGCTCGGTCATGACGCGCGTGAGCGCGTACTGGCGCACGTCGCCACCTGCGCGAAGTGCAAGGCGGAGGTGGACGCGCAGCGCCGCCTGAAGAACGTCTTCGCGGAGGCGGCCCCACCGCCGCCCTCCGAGAGCTTCCTGGCCCGCCTGCAAGGGCTGCCGGCCGGGGGCGACCTCGGCGACGGCGGCCCGCCGCTGGGCGGCGGAGGGCTGCCGGGCGGCGCGTCCGGACGGTTCGGCTCCTCCGGGGTCTTCGGGAACCGGCGCGAGCGCTTCGAGTTCGCCTACACCCCCGTGCGGCGGCACGACCCGGCCCCGGCGGCCGGAGTGGCCGGCCGCGGGTTCGCCGTCCACGACGTCAGCCGTCACGAGACCGACCGGCCGGCCTCGCGCGGGCTGCGGTTCGCGTTCGTCGCCGCCGGAGCGGTGTCGCTGGCCGCGATCGCCCTGGGCGGAGTCACCGCGACGGGGCCCGCCGACACGGAGGCGCGCGGCTCGGGGAAGGGCAGCAACGTGACGCCGATGCGCACGCAGGGCGCCGGCGCGGCGACGGCGCCCGAATCGCGGCGCCGTGGGGCCGGACCGCTGCTGGGCCAGATGACGGGGCAGAGCGCGCGGAAGGACACACCTGTCGCGCCGGCCGGGGTGACCGCCCCGCTGCTGCCCGGCGTTCCGCCGCCCTCCCAGGGCGGTGCCACGGCGGTGTCCCCGCTGATACGCCCGCTGGAATCCGCCCCGCCGCTCACCCTGACGGCCTGGACCACCACCGCCGGGCTCAGGGCCTCCGGCCTCGTCACCCCTACGCCCACCAGCACATCCCGCTGACCTGTCCACTGCGCAAGGGCGCGCGAACCTGATTGAATTCCAGGCGGCGCGCCCCTGCCCACGCGGACGGGCGCCGAGCCAGTGTCCAGCTGTGGGGAGAGCATGAACAAGGGGAAGCCGGGCCCACCGGGGGAGGAGCCGACCGTGAGCTCGGAGGGACCCGAGGGGGACTTCGAACTGGCCAGCCCGGTCCGGGCACCGGTCACCACCGACCACGAGGGCGACTACGAACTGGACCGCCCCCGGCCCGCCCCTGCGGCGGACGAGGACGCACCGGCCGCCTCCCCCGCCCCCGCACCTGACAGCACCTCCCCCGAGGCCGCGGGTGCTGTGGGGGGCGCGTCGGCCGAGGCCGCTGTGTCCTCGGCCGTCCCGGTGTCCGGTGTGGACGGGTCCGGTGCCGGCGCGCCCGGCGACGACAGGGCCGGTGGGCCGGGTGGCCCCGGGGCCTGTGTCGACGGCGTCGGCGGGGCACCGGGGGAGGCGCACATGGCCGGCGGTGGGCAGGCGCGGCCGTTGCACGAGCCCGATGCCTACAGCACTCCGCCGTACGGGGAGCCGGGCCCCTGGGCGCCCGCGCCGCCCGTGCAGCACCCCGCGAGCGCTCCGGCGCACGGGATGGCGAGCGCCGCACCTCCCACGGTCACGGACACGGCGGCCCCGTCCGTCCCCGCCCCGGCCCACTCCGACGTCGCGGACGCCCCGCCCGCCGACCCCTGGGGGCGCTACGACCCCTGGGCGGCGGCCGCGGCGGGCGCGCCGTTGCAGCAGACCGGCCCCGCGCTGCCGGACGGGAAGCGGCGTCGCGGACGCGCCCGACGGGCGATCATCGGGGGCGCCCTGCTGCTCGCGCTGGTGTCGGGCGCCCTCGGCGGGATCGTCGGCGCGTACCTGGAGCGCAACGGCGGCGTGGGCACCGTGACCCTGCCGCAGGCGGAGAAGGAGACGACCGGACGGGACCCCGGCAGCGTCGCCGGAATCGCCGCCCGCGCCCTGCCCAGCGTCGTCACCCTGCACGTCAGCGGCGCCGGATCGGCCGGCACCGGCACCGGCTTCGTGCTCGACGAGCGCGGCCACATCCTCACCAACGACCACGTCGTCGAACCCGCCGGAAACAACGGCGAGATCACCGTCACCTTCCACAGCGGGGACACCGCCGAGGCCACCGTCGTGGGCCGGGACAGCGGTTACGACCTCGCCGTCGTGAAGGTGAAGGGCGTGCGCGGGCTCGCGCCCCTGCCCCTCGGCAACTCCGACAACGTGCGCGTCGGTGACCCCGTCGTCGCCATCGGCGCCCCCTTCGACCTGGCCGGCACGGTCACGTCGGGCATCATCAGCGCCCGGGAGCGACCCATCACCGCGGGCGGCGAGAAGGGCGACGGCAGTGACGTGTCGTACGTCGACGCCCTGCAGACCGACGCGCCGATCAACCCCGGCAACTCCGGCGGCCCCCTGCTCGACGCCGAGGCCCGGGTGATCGGCATCAACTCCGCCATCCGGTCCGCCGGCGACGGCGCGGAACTCGACGGCGGACAGGCCGGTTCCATAGGACTCGGCTTCGCCATCCCGATCAACCAGGGCAAGCGCGTCGCCGAGGAGCTGATCAACACCGGGAAGGCGGCCCACCCCGTGATCGGCATCACCCTCGACATGGAGTACGGCGGCGACGGCGCCCGGGTCGCCGCCAAGGGCAATGACGGCGGCCCCCCGGTCAGCACCGGCGGCCCCGGAGCCAAGGCCGGGATCGAGCCCGGCGACGTCATCACCGAGGTCGACGGCACGCGCGTCCACTCCGGCGAGGAACTCATCGTCAAGACCCGCGCCCACCGCCCCGGCGACCGGCTGGAGCTCACCCTGGAGCGGGACGGGAAGGAGCGGACGGTGTCGCTGGTGCTGGGCTCCTCGGACGGCGGCTGAGCGGGATGCGGGCGCCCGGCACAGTACCGGTCGTACGGGATGGCCGGGTACCGTGGACCCGGCCCGGACCACGGAGGACCACAGGCCGGCACCGAGGGCCGAGGACCGAAGGCATCGCGAGGAGCTTCAGGTGTTCAATGACATAGGACCGCTCGAGCTGGTGACGCTCATCGTCCTCGCCGTGCTCGTCTTCGGTCCGGAGAAGCTGCCCAAGGTCATCCAGGACGTGACCCGCACGATCCGGAAGATCAGGGACTTCTCGGAGAGCGCCAAGCAGGACATCCGGCAGGAGCTCGGCCCGGAGTTCAAGGACTTCGAATTCGAGGACCTCAACCCGAAGACGTTCATCCGCAAGCAGCTGGACAACGACGATCTCGGGCTGAAGGAGATCCGCAACGGCTTCGACCTGAAGAAGGAGATGGCCGAGGTCGCGGACGCCGTCCACGGCCGTGAGACGGATGCGGCCACGCCCCCGCCTTCCTCAGGCGGCCGCGTCGACATGACCAAGAAGCCGGAGATCGCCGCGGCCGAGGACCGTCCGCCCTTCGACGCGGACGCCACCTGAGCCCGGAGCGCGGGGGCGCACGCCCCCGCGCACGTGACGCGTTTCATACTCCACCCGGGCCTCGTACGGCCTGATACGGCCCTCCGGGCGGCCCACGCGCCGGGCGGTTTCGCGGCCTGTGCCCGCAGGGTGGCTATGCTGCCGAGTTGTTGTGCGGAACGGACGAGTACGCCCGAAGGGGGGCGGGCCGCCCGGTCCGACGAGAGCGAGGAGGCGTCCGGGCACATGGAGACGACGAGTTCGGCAGTCGCGCAGGCGCCGGCCGCGGAGGACGGACAACAGGTCCCCTCCGCCCGGCGTACCGTCGACGGCTACCTGCGCGCGCCCTTCCCGTGGTACGGCCTGGACGAGGCCTTCACGGGACCGCGCTGGCTGATGCAGGTCGGACTGGCGGCCGACGGGGCCGTCGAGCACGGATCGGTCGGGCACGGCGACGAGCCCTCCGTGCGCAGCGAGTTCGCGGCCGGGTCCGACCAGGACGCCAAGGAGAAGTTCGCGGTCGTGGTGACCGTGGCCGCCAACCCGGTCCGCCGCAGCGCCGACGGCACCGGTCTGCTGGAGGCCACCTCGGTCTCCTCCGCCGCCTGGCTCGCCGGTGTGGGGCTGCTCTCCTTCACCTGGCCCGGCCAGATGGACCACTCCCTGCGCGACGACTGGCTGGAGCAGCAGACGGAGACGGCCTGGGTCCTCGCCGACGACCTGGAGGGCGAGGACTGGTCGACGCTGTCCCTGCCGGTGGACGGGGTACCGACGCCGTTCCACTACCGGGAGTCCGAGTTCGGCTGGGTGCTCGCCGGTTCCACTCAGGCGGGCGTGCACGTGGGCGCGTACGGCAGAGGCATGAGCGCCTACGGCCTCGGCTTCTCCGTGGTCAAGGACATCGCCGCGTACGACGCCTGAGCGAAGAAGCACACGAAGGGCGCCGTCCGCACCGGACGGCGCCCTTCGTATGTGATCAGAACTTGTTGCGCGGCGTGATGCCCAGGGACATGCCCGACAGACCCCGCTGCCGCCCGCCCAGCTTGCCGGCGATCGAACGCAGCGCCGAGCCCGCCGGGGACTCCGGGTCGGACAGCACCACGGGCCGGCCCTCGTCGCCGCCCTCGCGCAGCCGGACGTCGATCGGGATGGCGCCGAGCACCGGCACGGTCGCACCGGTCGTCCGGGTCAGGCCGTCGGCGACCGTCTGGCCACCGCCCGTGCCGAACACGTCGACCATCTCGCCGCAGTGCGGGCAGGGCAGCCCGGACATGTTCTCGACCACGCCGACGATCTTCTGATGCGTCTGCACAGCGATCGACCCGGCCCGCTCGGCCACCTCGGCCGCCGCCTGCTGGGGCGTGGTGACGACCAGGATCTCGGCGTTCGGGACCAGCTGGGCGACGGAGATCGCGATGTCGCCCGTGCCGGGCGGCAGGTCCAGCAGCAGCACGTCCAGGTCGCCCCAGTACACGTCCGCGAGGAACTGCTGGAGCGCGCGGTGCAGCATCGGGCCGCGCCACACCACCGGCGCGTTGCCCGGGGTGAACATGCCGATGGAGATCACCTTCACGCCGTTCGCCGACGGCGGCATGATCATGTTCTCGACCTGGGTGGGACGTCCGTCGGCGCCCAGCATGCGCGGGACGGAGTGGCCGTAGATGTCGGCGTCGACGACACCGACCTTCAGCCCGTCGGCCGCCATCGCCGCCGCCAGGTTCACCGTCACCGACGACTTGCCGACGCCGCCCTTGCCGGATGCCACCGCGTACACCCGGGTCAGGCTGCCCGGCTTGGCGAAGGGCACCTCGCGCTCGGTCTGGCCGCCGCGCAGGGCGTTCGCCAGCTCCTTGCGCTGCTCGTCGCTCATGACGTCCAGCGTGACGTCGACCCGGGTGACACCGTCGACCCGGGAGACCGCGTCCGTCACGCGCTGCGTGATGGTGTCCCGCATGGGACAGCCGGAGACCGTCAGGTACACGGTGACCGCGACCGCACCGTCCGCACCGATCTCCACCGATTTGACCATCCCCAGCTCGGTGATGGGCCGGTTGATCTCGGGGTCGTTCACCGTCGCCAGTGCTTCGCGCACCGCGTCTTCCGTAGCCATAAGGACGATGGTACGGCGCCGGGTACACCCGCCGGTAAGGACGTCAGCGGTCTTCTGCGTCACGTCCCGGAGGCCGTTCCGCCCGCATCGCCGGGAAAGGGCCGTGATGGTCCTTGTGCCCGTTCTGCCGTCCCTCCAGCTCCTTGACCATGTCCTGCAGCTCGGAGCGGATCCAGTCCCGGGTGGCCACCTCCCCGAGTCCGATCCGCAGCGCGGCGATCTCCCGGGTCAGATACTCGGTGTCGGCGATCGACCGCTCGTTCTGCTTGCGGTCCTGCTCCAGGTTCACCCGGTCGCGGTCGTCCTGCCGGTTCTGCGCCAGCAGGATCAGCGGGGCCGCGTAGGACGCCTGAAGGGACAGCGCCAGCGTCAGGAAGATGAACGGGTACTCGTCGAAGCGCAGATCCTTCGGCACGGACACGTTCCACAGCACCCACAGGATGATGACGACCGTCATCCAGACGAGGAACCGCCCGGTGCCGATGAAGCGCGCGATCCGCTCCGACAGCCGTCCGAAGGCGTCCGGGTCCCACTCGGGCAGGAACCGGCGCCTGGGCGGCCGCGGCTGGTCCAGCCGGGGCGTGCGCGGCCGCCCGGCGGCGGTGGCACCGGCCGGCAGCCGCTCGCGTGCGCCGTCGCGCTCAGGAGCCATCGGGCACCACCTCGTCGTCGAGGTGGAACTCGGTCTCCCGCCAGTCGTCCGGGAGCATGTGGTCGAGCACGTCGTCCACGGTCACCGCGCCCAGCAGCGACCCCGCCTCGTCGACCACCGGCGCCGCCACCATGTCGTACGTGGCGAAGAACCCGGCGACCACGGGCAGCGTCGCGTCCGGCTCCAGGGGCTGGAGGTCGTCGTCAAGGATGGAACCGACCAGCGTGTACGGGGGGTCGCGCAGCAGGCGCTGGAAGTGCACGGTGCCCAGGTACTTGCCGGTCGGCGTCTCCTCGGGCGGACGGCAGACGTAGATCTGCGCGGCGTGCGCGGGGGAGAGGTCGGGCTCGCGGATCCGGGCGAGGGCGTCCGCGACGGTCGCGTCGGGCCGCAGCACGATCGGCTCGGTCGTCATCAGACCGCCCGCCGTGTGCTCCTCGTACGACATCAGGCGCCGCATGTCGGCCGCGTCCCCGGGCTGCATCAGGCTCAGCAGCCGCTCCTTGTCCGCCTCCGGCAGCTCACCGAGCAGGTCGGCCGCGTCGTCGGGGTCCATGGCCTCCAGCACGTCGGCGGCCCGCTCCTCCTTCAGCTTGCCGAGGATCTCGATCTGGTCGTCCTCCGGCAGCTCCTCCAGCACGTCCGCGAGCCGGTCGTCGTCGAGCGCGGCGGCCACCTCCGCGCGCCGTTTGGGCGAGAGGTGGTGCAGCACGTTGGCGAGGTCGGCGGGGCGCAGCTGCTCGAAGGTGGCGAGCAGGTTCTCGGCGCCCTGCCCGTGCTCCTCCAGGGAGAACCCGGTCACCGCGGACCACTCGACGGTCAGCGTCTCCCCCTTGCCGCGCCGGAACGCTCCGCCCTTCTTGCCCTTGCGCACGAAGACCCGGTCGATCTCCCACTCGCGGCGGACCGGCAGCTGGTGCACCGACAGGTCGAGGACGGTGACCTCCTCGTCGGTCTCCACCATCGTCACCCGGCGGTCCAGGAGCTCACCGAAGACGAGCCGCTCGGTGGGCCGCTGCTCGAAGCGCCGCACATTGAGCACCCCGGTCGTGATGACCTGGCCGGCCTGCACGGCGGTCACCCGGTTCATGGGCAGGAAGATGCGCCGCCGCGTGGAGAGTTCCACGACCATGCCCAGCAGCCTCGGCGGACGCCGGCCGGGCCGCAGGATGACCACCAGATCGCGCACGCGCCCCACCTGGTCGCCGGCCGGATCGAAGACGGCGACACCGGAGACGTGGGAGACGAAGAACCGGGGGGCACCGGCTGCCATGGCGGCGGCTCCTTTGCGTGCGGGGTCTTTCGTTGCCGTGTACTGCCTGCTGCGTTCGTTTTCCGGATTGCCCGCTCGGGTGGGCTTCAGGCTAGCCCGTCCCGATCGGCCGTGCGCCCGCGGCCGGTCCGGACGGACTGGCTCCGCCCGGCCCTCCGGGCCCCGGTACTCTGCGGTACGCCGTTCAGGTCCCCCGTCAGAGAGGCAGCCCACCTGTGATTCCGATCTCCCAGGGCCGTTCCCGCAGGGCCGTGCTGGCCGGCGCCGTGTGCGCACTGCTCGTGACGGGAACGGCGCTCACGGGATGCTCCGAGGATCCGAACGAGGGCACCAACGGTGTCGGGCGACTGCCCGCCGACCAGATCCAGAGCAGAGCGCAGCAGGCCGCCAAGTCCGTGGGCACGGTGCGGCTGCACGGCACCGTGGTCACCAGCGGACGCACGTACACGCTGGACATGCGGCTGAAGGAGAAGGGCGGCATCGGCTCGGTCACCACCAAGGGGGAGACGTTTCGCCTGCTGCGGATCGACGACGAGCTGTATCTGAAGGCCGGTGCCGAGTTCTGGGGGCAGGGGGCCGGCGAGGACGGCGGCAAGGACGGCGGCGAGGCGGACGCGGCGGCGGCCGGCAAGCTCGCCGAGAAGTATGTGAAGGTGCCGCAGGGTGATCCGTCGTACAAAAAGTTCATCGGCTTCACCGATAAGAGTGTGCTGCTCAGTGGTCTGCTGACGCTGCACGGCGAACTGGCCACGGACGGCCACCACGAGCAGTCGGGCCTGCGTACCATCCGCGTCACCGGCGACAAGGGCTCCGGCGGCACCCTGGACGTCTCGCTCGAGGGCGAGCCGTACCCGGTGCGCCTGGTGCGGGCCGGCAAGGCGGGCACCCTCACCTTCTCGGGCTGGGGCGCCGACTTCCCCCTGAAGAAGCCGGCCAAGGACGAGACCCTCGACTACGGCAAGCAGCTCCCGACGTCGTAGGCCTGCCGCTAGCGCTTCCGGCGCTTCTTCTTCAGCAACAGCTTCGGCAGCCCCGCCGGGACCGGCCGCCGCGTCGTCACCGGGGTCGGCAGCGGGGCCTCGGCCAGCGAGCCGTCGGGAAGCGGGGAGGTGGCCCCGGTCGGCTCCAGGCGCAGCACCCGGCACTCGCGGGCCCAGCGCTCGGGCATCGTCTCGGCGTCCGGCGCGTTGAGCCGCTTGCCCTTGAGCTCGGCGACGGCCGCCTCCCAGGCCTCGGACCCCGGCGGGAGCTCCACCACCTTCGCGGACCAGGAGACCAGCCGGCCGCCCTTGTCCTTGCTCCGCACGGTGACCTCGGCCGGCCCGCCGTCGGACAGCCCCGGCAGCGGCTGCTCCCCGGGCCCGTCACCGATCACGCAGGCGGCACCCTCGTGCCACACGTGCCACAGCGCGCGGGCCGGGTCCCCGGGGCCCTTGACCCAGATGAGGCCGGACTTCTTCGTGGCCTCCTCGACGAGGGCACGGTCGAGCAGCTCGCTTGTCATGCGCCCAGCCTATCCAGGCCCCTTCAGAGCCAGCCGTTGCGCTTGAGCGTCCGGTGGATGCCCAGACAGATGGCCACCGTGACACCGAGGACCAGCGGGTAGCCGTACTTCCAGTGCGTCTCGGGCATGTAGTCGAAGTTCATCCCGTACACCCCGCACACCATCGTCGGCACGGCGATGATCGCGGCCCACGAGGTGATCTTCCGCATGTCCTCGTTCTGTGCCACGGAGGCCTGGGCGAGGTTGGCCTGAAGGATGGAGTTCAGCAGCTCGTCGAAGCCGATGACCTGCTCCTGCACCCGCGTCACATGGTCGGCCACGTCCCGGAAGTACTTCTGGATGTCCGGGTCGATCAGCCGCATCGGCCGCTCGCTCAGCAACTGCATCGGCCGCAGCAGCGGCGCCACGGCCCGCTTGAACTCCAGCACCTCGCGCTTGAGTTGGTAGATCTGCCCGGCGTCCGTGCCGCGCGGCGTGCCCTTGCGGCCCGGCGAGAACACCTGCGTCTCGACCTCTTCGATGTCGTCCTGCACCGCGTCGGCGACCGCGATGTAGCCGTCCACCACATGGTCGGCGATGGCGTGCAGCACGGCCGAGGGGCCCTTGGCCAGCAGCTCGGGGTCGTCCTGGAGGCGGTGCCTGAGGGCCCGCAGGGAACCCTGCCCACCGTGCCGGACGGTGATGAAGAAGTCCCGGCCGGTGAAGCACATCACCTCGCCGGTCCGGACGACCTCACTGCTGGCGGTGAGCCGGTCGTGGTCGACGTAGTGGATGGTCTTGAAGACCGTGAACAGGGAGTCGTCGTAACGCTCCAGCTTGGGCCGCTGATGGGCCTGGACGGCGTCCTCCACGGCCAGCGGGTGCAGCCCGAACTCCGCGGCGATGCCCGCGAATTCGGCCTCGTTCGGCTCGTGCAGGCCGATCCAGACGAAGCCCCCGTCGCGACGCACCAGGCGCATCGCCTCCTGGGGGGTGAGCTGGCCGCCCTCGGTCTCCAGGCGCCGGCCGTCGCGGTAGACGGCGCAGTCGACGACGGCGGTGGCCGTCACGGGATCGCGGGTGGTGTCGTACGGGCCGCTCTCCTTGCGCAGCGAGACACGGGAGGAGGGACGGACCACGGCGCGCAGGTCGCGGATCATCGACATGGCGGGCTCCTTCGCATTCATGCAACGAAAGGCGCCGGGGCGGCGGGTGGAACAACCCGGAATGAGGACGTCCTGGACTGCGGATGTTTGGCACGTCCACAAAGCGGGGAGCACCGCACCGTCGCGGTGGCGAGCTTCGTCGCTGATACAGCTACTGGGGCAGATCAGGCAGAACGAAACGAAGTGCTCTTCCGATGAAGACGCGCAGGCGAAAGGCGGCAGCCAGACAGGGAGCAGCTACATCAGCGGGCGGAAGAGCGGGTGCTACTGCACGGTCGACTTCGGTCCATGCCAGCCCCACCTCCTCCGGCCGGTCCCTCGTGAGGGACGATCCACCATCCCCGTGAGCGGGGAGCGACACACCAGGCGTCCGGGCCATGGGACGCTTCCGCGTGCTGCCCGAACCGCCGACCAAGCGTATCAGCCGACTGGCCTGTCAAGGCTCTGCTTTGCCCGGTACTGACGAGTTCTATGCTCGCCGCATGGCTGATGTTCTTCCTCTGGTCGAGGCCCGGTTGCGTACGGCACTGGGCGAACCGGACGCACGCGCGGCGGTCACCTTCCTGGGCACGGACCGTATCGAGGTGCTGCGCTTCCACGAGGGCGACATCGTGCGCTACGCCACCCTCGGCATGTCCGCGCAGCCCATGACCGACCCCACGGCGGTGATCGCGGACCAGGTCAAGGGCCCGCGTGTCGAGCTGGTGCTGTCGGTGCGGGGCGGCGTCGCCGACACCGACAAGGTGCTCCGCCCGCTCGCCGTACTCGCCGCCTCCCCGCAGGTCGAGGGCGTGGTCGTGGCCCCCGGCGCCTCCCTCGACGTGGGCGAACCGCTGTGGCCCGGGGCCCCGTTCACCTCGGTTCTGGTCGCCGAGCCGGGCGGCCTGGTGGAGGACCTGGAGCTGGACGAGCCCCTGGACCCCGTGCGGTTCCTGCCGCTGCTGCCGATGACCCCGAACGAGGCCGCCTGGAAGCGCGTGCACGGCGCCCAGGCCCTTCAGGAACGCTGGCTGACTCAGGGCACGGACCTCAGGGACCCGTCCCGCAGGTCCGCTTCCCTCGACTGAGCCCGCTGTCCGGAACTCATCGGTGTGAACATCCTGCTCGTTCCACAAGATGACTGCGCCGGGCGGGTGATCGTCCTTGACGTGACGCGCCCGAGCTAGGACCGTGGAGCTCTATGAGGGGCGAACCCAGTTGCCCGAAGTGCGGTGGCCGGGTCAGGGCTCCCGGCCTCTTCTCGGATGCCTGGCAATGCGATGTGCACGGCGCCGTGCACCCGCTGCAGCCCGTGATACCGCCGAGCGTCGAGGCCCTCGAAGTCGTCGTGCACCGCACCAGGGTGCCGGTGTGGATGCCGTGGCCGCTGCCGGTGGGCTGGCTCTTCACGGGAGTGGCCTGTGCGGGTGACGACCGCAGCGGGGGCCGGGCGACGGCCGTCGCGTGCACCGGTCCCGGACCGCTGGGCGGAATGGGTGAGCTGATCCTGGTCGCCGAGGAGCTCGGCGTCGGCCTCGGCGCGCGGTACGCGGGCATCGACGGACCGGATCCGGGGCCGTACATGAACGTCGAGAAGCCGCCGCAGGCCAAGGTGCTGGCCGCGGGCCGCCCCACCCCGCTCTGGCACGTCTCCAAGACGCCGGACGACCGGGCCGTGTTCGCGGGCGAGGCGCTCGGCATGTGGCTGTGGGCGGTGGTGTGGCCGGAGCAGTCCGGCCTGCTGATGTACGACGAGCTGGTCCTCACCGATCTGCGGGACGCCGGGGCGGAGGTGGAGCTGGTGCCCTGCGGGGCGCTGTCGCCGCGACTGCTGGAGGCGTGAGGGCCGATCGGCGATCGGTAGGGGGCGCACGGCCGGTTCGGGTGTGACCGGCATGGCCGAAAATCCGGTTATCCTGGAGCGTCCCCTTCCGTCCGTCACCGCTTGGAGTAACGCGTCGTGCGCATCGATCTGCACACCCACTCCACCGCGTCCGACGGTACGGACACCCCGGCCGAGCTGGTCCGCAAGGCCGCCGCCGCCGGTCTCGACGTCGTGGCGCTGACGGACCACGACACCACCCGCGGACACGCCGAGGCGCTCTCGGTGCTGCCGACGGGGCTCACGCTGGTCACCGGCGCCGAACTCTCCTGCCGGCTCGACGGCATCAGCATGCACATGCTGGCCTATCTGTTCGACCCTGAGGAGCCCGCGCTGCTCGCCGAGCGGGAACTGGTCCGGGACGACCGGGTGCCGCGGGCCAAGGGCATGATCGCCAGGCTGAACGACCTGGGGGTGCCGGTCACCTGGGAGCAGGTCGAGCGGATCGCCGGTGACGGGTCGGTGGGCCGCCCGCACGTGGCGACCGCGCTCGTCGAACTGGGCGTGGTGCCGAGCGTGAGCGACGCCTTCACCCCGCAGTGGCTGGCCGACGGCGGCCGTGCGTACGTGGAGAAGCACGAGACCGACCCCTTCGAGGCCCTGCGGCTGGTCAGGAACGCGGGAGGTGTCGCCGTCTTCGCGCACCCCGCCGCGAGCAAGCGGGGCAGGACCGTGCCGGAGTCCGCGATCGCCCGGCTGGCCGAGGCGGGACTCGACGGCATCGAGGTCGACCACATGGACCACGACCCCGACACCCGGGCGCGGCTGCGCGGCCTGGCGAAGGAACTGGGTCTCCTGGTCACCGGGTCCAGCGACTACCACGGCAGCCGCAAGACCTGTGTCCTCGGCGAGTTCATGACGGACCCCGAGGTGTACGGCGAGATCACGCGGCGCGCGACCGGGGCGTTCCCGGTGCCGGGGGCCGGCGGAGTCTGAGACCCGCCTCCGACCCGCCCCAGTTCACTTCGTTCCCAGCAAGGCAGTCATGCTCGACGTCGCCGTTTTCGGCTCTCTTTTTCTGACCCTTTTTGTCATCATGGATCCGCCTGGGATCACCCCGATCTTCCTCGCCCTCACCGCCGGCCGGCCGGCCAAGGCGCAGAAGCGGATGGCCTTCCAGGCCGTGTGTGTGGCCGGCGGTGTGATCACCGTGTTCGGCCTGCTCGGTCACCAGATCCTCGCCTATCTGCATGTGTCGGTGCCCGCCCTGATGATCGCGGGCGGGCTGCTCCTGCTGCTGATCGCGCTGGACCTGCTCACCGGCAAGACCGACGAGCCCAAGCAGACCAAGGACGTCAACGTGGCACTGGTCCCGCTGGGCATGCCGCTGCTGGCGGGGCCGGGAGCGATCGTGTCGGTCATCCTCGCCGTGCAGAAGGCCGAGGGGGTCACCGGTCAGGTCTCGGTGTGGGCGGCGATCCTCGCCATCCATGTCGTGCTGTGGCTGGTCATGCGGTACTCGCTGCTGATCATCCGGGTCATCAAGGACGGCGGAGTGGTCCTGGTGACGCGGCTGGCGGGCATGATGCTCTCCGCGATCGCCGTGCAGCAGATCATCAACGGCGTCACCCAGGTGATCCGGGGCGGCTGACGGTCCCGGTCTCCCCGCGGACGTCGCGGAGCCCCCGTACCGATGGCGGTACGGGGGCTCCGAAGCATGCGTGCCGGGACCTGGCCCGTGTGGCCGGTGTCCCGCGTGATCGGCGTTATGAGGCCGGACTGTCGGCCGGCCGGATCCACAGGCGCTGTCCGATGGCGGCGGCCTGCTGAACGATGCGGTTGACGGAGGCGGCGTCCACGACGGTCGTGTCCACGGGTGTGCCGTCGACGTCGTCGAGTCGCATGATTTCGAAGCGCATGGGCTTCTCCCTTCGTCTGGTCATCCTCCTGAAGGAGAACTACTCGGTGGGCGGCCCCCGGGCCAGTCGGGCCCGCGGTCCATGACGGGTTCAACGGGATGCGCCGTGCAAACATTCCCTACGCTAAAGAAATTTTTCGATCGACTAAATACTGACCAGTAAGGGTTTCGAAGGAGACCGACCGGGACCGGTTGTGTTCGCAGCGTGACCACCGGGACAATGGAAGAGATGAACGAAGACCTCGCGGGACTGCACGCCCGAATCGACCGCACGAACGAGCTGCTCCAGCGCATGCTCGCCGAGGTGGCGAAGACGCCCTCGACCCATGCGATCTTCGTCGACGCCGGCTATCTGTACGCCGCCGCGGGGCGGCTGGTGGCCGGGACGGAGGACCGCAGGGCCTTCGACCTCGACGCCGAGGGGCTCATCGACGCGCTCATCGACCGGGCCCGCACCATCTTCGCCGACAGCAGGCTGCTGCGCGTCTACTGGTACGACGGGGCCAGGCGCCGTATCCACACCGCCGAGCAGCAGACCATCGCCGAACTCCCCGACGTGAAGGTCCGCCTCGGCAACCTCAACGCCAACAACCAGCAAAAGGGCGTCGACTCCCTGATCCGCACCGATCTGGAGTCACTGGCCCGGCACCGGGCCATCAGCGACGCGGCCCTGCTCGGCGGTGACGAGGACCTCGTCTCGGCGGTCGAGGCCGCCCAGGGGTACGGCGCCCGGGTCCACCTCTGGGGCATCGAGGCGCCCGAGGGCCGCAACCAGGCGGAGCCGCTGCTCTGGGAGGTCGACAGCCAGCGCACCCTCGACCTCGACTTCTTCAAGCCCTACGTCTCCCGGCGCACGGCACCGGCCTACGAGGCCACCACGGGGCGGCCCACCCGCGAGGACGTCCGGTTCGTCGGCGCGCAGATCGCCGCGAAGTGGCTGGTCGCACGCGGCCGGGAGACCATGGTGGAGCTTCTCCCCGGCCACCCCTATCTGCCCGGCTCCGTCGACCAGGACCTGCTGGTCGAGGCGGAAGGCCTGCTCCAGTACTCCCTGCGCGGCCAGGCGGACCTGCGCCGCGCCCTGCGCGACGGCTTCTGGGACCACCTGCAGGGGCAGTACTAGGGGGTGTCTGACACATGCCCGCGGCGTCTCGCGGCGTCCGGCACGCACGCTCCTTCTCCCGCGCTCATGTGTCAGACAGCCCCTGGCTCGAGAGGTCCCAGAAGTCGGCGAGCGCGCGGGCGGTCGGTGCGGGCCGGTCGGCGGCGGGGGAGTGCTCGGCCCCGCCGATGACGGTGCGGTGTGCCCCCAGCCGCCGGGCCATCTCGTCGAGGTCGGGGACCGGCCAGGTGTCGTCGCGTTCGCCCGACAGCACGTGGAACGGCAGCGGCACGGCGGTCAGTTCGGCCACCCGGTCCGGCTCGGTGCACAACTGACGGCCCGTGGCGAGCAGTTGCGCAGGCTTCGTGCTCAGCCAGCGGCGCCGCAGCAGCTCCGGACCGCCGATCCCGCGGGCCGGTCCCCCCACCTCCTCCGGCGGTCCCATGGCCAGGATCGCCTCCCAGCACTCCGCCATCGACATCACCGCGAGCGCGTCCCTGAGCAGTTTCACCCGCTGCTCCTGGGAGACGGAGATCCGGGCGGGCCCGGAGGACATGAGCGTCAGCGAACGGAAGGGAGTGCGGTCCAGGATGACGGCGGCACGGGCGATCTGGCCGCCGAGCGAGTGGCCGAGGAGATGCACGGGCGTGTCGAGCGCCTCCGCCTGCGCGAGCACGTCCCGCGCCAACTCTTCACGCGTATAGGCCGATTCGTCGTCGGCGGGCCCGTCCGACTCGTACTGCCCCCGTCCGTCCACGGCGACCGTGCGGTATCCGCGCGTGGCGAGCGGCTCGTGGATCAGCGCGAAGTCCTCCTTGCTGCCGGTGTACCCGGGCAGCAGCAGGACGACGCCCTTCGGGGCGACTCCAGGGGCCGGTGGCACGTCCACGACGGCGAACTCACCGCGGGAGGTGCGGAGTCGGCGGGCGTGGGCGGCGCCGGGAGGCGGGGCGGAGGCGGAGTGGCCGGTCACAGGGTGAGCGTAATGGGTGCGGACACGCCGACGGCCCGGCCCCCGGGCGGGCGGGGGACCGGGCCGTCGGCGTGAGTGCCTCAGCCCTCCGCGGACTCCGCGGCGGCCGTGGCCTTGCGGGTGCGGCGGGCCTTGGGCTTCGCCCCGTCCGCGGCCTCCGGCTCCTGCGCGGCCGCAGCGGCCTTGCGGGTCCGGCGCGGCTTGGCCTCGGTGGCCTCCGGCTCCTGCGCGGCCTGCGCCGGGATCTCGGCGGCCTTGCGGGTGCGGCGGCGGGGCTTGGCCTCGGTGGCCTCCGCGGTGTCGAGAGCCTCGGCGGCGGCCGCGGTCTTGCGGGTGCGCCGGGGCTTGGTCTCGACGGTTTCGGCGGTGTCGACGGCGGCCTCGGCCTTCTTGGCCGCGGTCTTCCGTGTCCGGCGCGGCTTGGTCTCCGCGGCCTCGGCCTCCTCCGGCACCGTCTGCGCCGGGATGTCGACAGCGACGTCCGGGGCCGGCTCGGCGGCCTTGCGGGTGCGGCGGCGGGGCTTGGCCTCGGCGGCCTCCGCGGTGTCGAGAGCCTCGGCGGCGGCCGCGGTCTTGCGGGTGCGCCGGGGCTTGGTCTCGACCGCCTCGGCGGTGTCGACGGCGGCCTCGGCCTTCTTGGCGGCCGTCTTCCGTGTCCGGCGCGGCGTGGCCTCGGCGGCCTCCGCCGTGTCCACGGCCTCGGTGGCGGCTGCCGCCTTGCGGGTGCGGCGGCGCGGCTCCGTGGCCGCGGCGGCCTCGGGCTCCGCGACGACCGGGGCGGCCACCGCGGGCTCCTCGGCCGGCGACTCGGTCACGACGGCCGCAGTGTCCACCGCCGCCGTCTCCGCCGACCTGCGCGTGCGCCGGCGACGCGGCTTCGCGGGGGTCTCGGCGGCGTCCACCGCCGGGCCCTCGGCCGTGTCGACGGCGGACTCCGCCGCGGGCGCCGCGGCCGACGGCGCCTCCGCCGGGACCCCGCCGCGCATACGGCGACGACGGCGCGGAGTGCGCGCGGCAGTGCCGTCCTCCGGCTCACCGGCCGGGCTCGCGGGCTGCTGCGCCGCCTCGTCCAGCGGTGTACCGCCCCGCGTACGGCGGCGGCGTCGCGGCGTACGGGTCGAGGTCTCCCGCTCCTCGGAACGGGAGTCACCGCGCCGGCCACCGCGTCCGCGCGGTCCGCCACGGCCGCCGGTCTCGCCCAGGTCCTCCAGCTCCTCCGCGTCCAGCCCGGCGCGCGTGCGCTCCGAGCGCGGCAGGATGCCCTTGGTGCCCTCGGGGATGCTCAGGTCCGTGAACAGGTGCGGCGAGGTGGAGTACGTCTCCGGCGGGTTGCCGAAGCCCAGGTCCAGCGCCTTGTTGATCAGCTGCCAGCGCGGGATGTCGTCCCAGTCGACCAGCGTGATCGCCGTACCCTTCGCACCCGCGCGGCCGGTGCGGCCGATGCGGTGCAGATACGTCTTCTCGTCCTCGGGGGACTGGTAGTTGATGACGTGGGTCACACCCTCGACGTCGATGCCGCGGGCGGCGACGTCGGTGCAGACGAGCACGTCCACCTTGCCGTTGCGGAACGCGCGCAGCGCCTGCTCACGGGCGCCCTGGCCGAGGTCGCCGTGGACCGCGCCGGAGGCGAAGCCGCGCTGCTTGAGCTGGTCGGCGAGATCGGCCGCGGTGCGCTTGGTGCGGCAGAAGACCATCACCAGGCCACGGCCCTCGGCCTGCAGTATCCGCGCGACCATCTCGGCCTTGTCCATGTTGTGGGCGCGGTAGACGAACTGCGTGGTGTTCGCGACCGTCGCGCCCTCGTCGTCCGGAGCCGTGGCGCGGATGTGCGTCGGCTGCGACATGTAGCGCCGGGCGAGACCGATCACGGCGCCCGGCATCGTGGCCGAGAACAGCATGGTCTGGCGCCTGGCCGGGAGGAAGTTGATGATCTTCTCGACGTCGGGCAGGAAGCCCAGGTCGAGCATCTCGTCGGCCTCGTCGAGGACGAGCGCCTTCACGTGCTTCAGGTTCAGCTTCTTCTGCCCGGCGAGGTCGAGCAGCCGGCCCGGGGTGCCGACGACCACGTCGACGCCCTTCTTCAGCGCCTCGACCTGGGGCTCGTAGGCCCGGCCGCCGTAGATGGCGGTGACGCGCACATTGCGCACCTTGCCGGCGGTGAGCAGATCGTTGGTGACCTGGGTGCACAGCTCACGCGTGGGGACGACGACGAGCGCCTGCGGCGCGTCGGTGAGGTCCTCGGGCTTCGCCCGGCCGGCCTCCACGTCCGCGGGAACGGTGACGCGCTCGAGGAGCGGAAGGCCGAAGCCCAGCGTCTTGCCGGTGCCGGTCTTCGCCTGGCCGATGACATCCGTGCCCGACAGGGCCACGGGGAGCGTCATCTCCTGGATGGGGAAGGGAGTGATGATGCCGACGGCCTCCAGGGCCTCGGCGGTCTCGGGGAGGATCCCGAGCTCTCGGAACGTCGTAGTCAGGGTGCTGCCTCTTCTGTGTACGCGGTGCGAGGCGAACGCGGGGGGTCGTGTAGGGACCGTGCCGGGGACGTCGGCTGCCATACGGGCGGAGCCGTAGGACACGGGACCACTGCCCACGCTCGAGCGTTCGTACCGCTGAGGTGTCCCTCCGGGTTCCGTACGCACTGTGGCGGACGGCGAGAGGGCTGTCGGGTCGGAGCCGATCGGGCCACCGACCGGGCATCCTCATACATACGGCCTGTCGAGTACGTCAGAAGTGCTCAGCAGGCGCATTACCACCATACCCCGGATTCGCGCACATGCCATGGCCGATTTGGTCACGTAGTCGTCGTCACACTGACTGACCAGGGACTTCCGGTGCGCGACAAGCGGGCTATTGTGCGCTTCATGACGAGCTCTGACAAGCCTGACAACGCCGCGGACACCCCCGACACCTCCCCCGGACACACCGGCGTCGCCGCCATGGACTGGGCGGCCGCCTCCGCCGACCCCCAGTACCGTGCCGCTGTCGTGGATCTGCTCGGCGCGCTCGCGTACGGGGAGCTGGCGGCGTTCGAGCGGCTCGCGGAGGACGCCAAGCTGGCGCCCACGCTGGCGGACAAGGCCGAGCTCGCGAAGATGGCCTCGGCCGAGTTCCACCACTTCGAGCGCCTGCGCGACCGGCTCGCCGAGATCGGTGAGGAGCCGACGTTCGCGATGGAGCCCTTCGTCGCCGCCTACGACGGTTTCCACAAGCAGACGGCGCCCTCCGACTGGCTGGAGGGCCTGGTCAAGGCCTACGTCGGCGACTCCATCGCCAGCGACTTCTACCGTGAGGTCGCGGCCCGGCTGGACTCCGACACCCGTGCCCTGGTGCTGGCCGTGCTCGACGACACGGGACACGGCGGCTTCGCCGTGGAGAAGGTGCGCGCGGCGATCGACGCGGACCCGCGCGTGGGCGGGCGGCTCGCGCTGTGGGCGCGGCGGCTGATGGGTGAGGCGCTGTCGCAGTCCCAGCGGGTGGTCGCCGACCGGGACGCGCTGTCGACGATGCTCGTGGGCGGCGTCGCGGACGGATTCGACCTCGCCGAGGTCGGCAGGATGTTCTCCCGGATCACCGAGGCCCACACCAAGCGGATGGCTGCCCTGGGACTGGCGGCCTGACGCGCGCTCCGGGCCGCCCGGCCCGGTTCAGCGCCTGCGCCACCATCGGCGGCCGGTCAGGCGGTCGCCGAGCGGCGGCGCAGTCTTCCCGCGGGGCGCAGCAGCAGCGACAGCGACGCCACGGACACGATCACCGCGCCGACCAGGATCGTCAGCAGGTTGCCGTCCAGCGCGGTGTTCATCACGAAGGCGCCGAACAGGGCTCCGGCCACCCCGGTCGGCAGGACCAGGGCAGGGGCGGGAAGACGGTGCGACAGGCGGTGATACGCCGCCCACGCGAGAGCCAGGCCGAGGATGGCGGAGCTGAGCGCTTCCAAGAGCATGTCGGGGTCCCTCCCACATGGCCGGCCTGCTCATATCGGTCCTAGCCCGTCTTACCCCTGACCTGCGGAATCCAATCCTCCCCTGGGAAGGACCTGTGCTCCGTCCGTGACGGTGCCCGGATGGCTCACACCACCACGCGACGGCCCGGCGGGTGACGCCGGGAACGAGAACGGCAGAAGGCCCGGCGGTACGAGACCGCCGGGCCTTCTCGCGACGTCCGGTCGCCGCCTAGAGCGCGCCGAAGCCCACCTTGCGCGGGGCCGGCTCGCCGATCTCGACGTAGGCGAGACGGTCGGCCGGGACCAGGATCTTGCGGCCGTGCTCGTCCACGAGGCTCAGCAGCTGCGACTTCCCGGCCAGCGCCTCGGCCACCACGCGCTCGACCTCCTCGGCGCTCTGACCGCTCTCCAGAACGATCTCGCGGGGCGCGTGCTGCACGCCGATCTTGACCTCCACGGCTATGTCCCTCCGACGGTCAGTGAAGTGCGCGACCTTCCGCGCCGTACCAGCACACATTAGCCCGGTGAGGGGACGCGCACGCCGTGCCCGGCCACGCCAGGAGCGAACAGCCGACGGGAACAAACGGCCGGTCCCCGCCCCGCGCGCTCAGTGGTGCTGTTCGTTGCCGTGCAGCGGGAATCCGGCGATGCCCCGCCAGGCCAGCGAGGTCAGCAACTGCACCGCCTGGTCGCGCGGCACGCTGCGGTCGCTGTGCAGCCACGACCGCGCCACCACCTGCGCGAGGCCGCCGAGCCCCGAGGCGAGCAGCATCGACTCCGCCCGCGACAGCCCGGTGTCCTCGGCGATGACGTCGCAGATCGCCTCCGCGCAGTCGTTGGTCACCTTGTCGACGCGCTCGCGCACGGCGGGCTCGTTCGTCAGGTCCGACTCGAAGACCAGACGGAACGCGCCGCCGTCGTCCTCGACATAGGCGAAGTACGCGTCCATGGTCGCGCGGACGCGCTGCTTGTTGTCCGTCGTCGACGCCAGCGCGTGGCGCACGGACTGGATCAGAGCCTCGCAGTGCTGGTCCAGCAGGGCGAGATACAGGTCGAGCTTGCCCGGGAAGTGCTGGTACAGCACCGGCTTGCTGACGCCCGCGCGCTCGGCGATGTCGTCCATCGCGGCCGCGTGGTAACCCTGCGCGACGAAGACTTCCTGGGCGGCGCCCAGCAACTGGTTCCGTCGGGCACGGCGCGGCAGGCGTGTACCCCTCGGGCGTACCGCGTCCGTCTGCTCGATGGCTGTCACGCCGCCTCCCATTGTCGTCCATATGCGGTGTGAGCCGCGCCGCCATCGTACTTTTCGGTAACCGTGGTGTGCGCGGTGAGAGCGCAGAATTTCACGGACCGGACGGCGGCGAAAGCCGTACGGACGGTTTCAAAAACTGTCAGAGCGGGCAAGAAGAGTCCCCCTCTCCGGGCGACGGTGCCCTGGACGGCGCACTCCTCACCGGTAGTCGTCCTCGTCGAGGGCGACGACCCGGGCCTGCTCCACCAGGTCCGCCTCGTTGGCGCGGTCGGGATCGACGCCGGTCAGCGGGTCGTCGCGGTCCGGCGCCACCTCCGTCTGCTGCTCGGCCGCGTCGACCACGGGCGCCTCGACGTCGTACTCCTCACCCTCGCGGACGTCCTCGTTCTCCTCGAACGTCTCCGGGTCGGTCGGGTCTACGGCCATGCTGGGCTCCCTTCCTACGAACGTCCCTGATGAGTACAGGGGCCACATGCGGGTGCCCTCTGTACGAGACTAGGAGACACTCGATCCGGACGCTATGCGATGCGCGACGGTGACGTGACAGGCTGCGCATCCCGTCGGAGCGCCTTGTGACGCCGAACACATGAGCTGCCGCGTGATCGTCTCGTAACATTGCCCGCATGTCTTCGACCGAGCTGCCGTCCGTGCCGCCCGCCAACGTGCTTCCCGAAGTGGCAGCCGTCAGGGTCGCCGAGGGCGAGCGGCTCAGGTCGGTACGGCTCCCGGGCGTCACGCTCTCCGTGCGGTCGAGACCGCCCGCGCGCAAGGGTCTGCCGCCCGCTCTCTACGTCCATGGACTCGGCGGCTCCTCGCTGAACTGGTCGGCCCTCATGCCGCTGCTGCACGACGTGGTCGACAGCGAGGCCGTCGACCTGCCGGGCTTCGGCGACTCCCCGCCACCCGACGACGGCGACTACTCCATCACCGCGCACGCACGCGCGGTGATCCGCTATCTCGACGCCACCCGCCGCGGCCCGGTACACCTCTTCGGCAACTCGCTCGGCGGCGCGGTCACGACCCGGGTCGCCGCCGTACGTCCCGACCTCGTGCGCACCCTCACCCTCGTGTCGCCGGCCCTGCCGGAGCTGCGGGTGCAGCGCACCGCCGTCCCCACAGGGCTGCTGGCGGTGCCCGGGGTCGCAACCCTGTTCACCCGCATCACCCGGGAGTGGACGGCGGAGCAGCGGGTCCGCGGGGTGCTGCAGCTCTGCTACGGGGATCCCGCGCGGGTGTCGCAGGAAGGGTTCCGCAACGCGGTGCAGGAGATGGAGCGACGTCTGGGGCTGCCGTACTTCTGGGATGCGATGGCGCGCTCCGCGCGGGGGCTCGTCAACGCCTACACCCTGGGTGGCCAGCAGGGACTGTGGCGCCAGGCCGAGCGGGTGCTCGCGCCGACCCTGCTCGTCTACGGCGGCCGGGACCAGCTCGTCGGCTTCCGCATGGCCCAGCGGTCGGCGCGCGCGTTCCGGCACTCCCGGCTGGTGACCATCCCCGACGCGGGGCACGTGGCGATGATGGAGTATCCCGAGACCGTGGCCCTCGCCTTCCGCGAACTCCTCAGGGATGCACCGCATTCGGCCGATGAAGGGGATACTGGGGAGCCGGGCGCGCAGGGCGCTCCGGGTTCCTCCGCCGAAACAGGTGGCGGAACCACCGCCGACGACACGAGGGGCTGAGGCGCGACGTGGGACGCCACAGCCGCCGTGGACCCGCCCCCAAGGGCGACAGCGCGGACACGACCGCGGTACGCAACAGCCGTGAATCCCGCCGGAGTGACCGGCGGGACACCCGTCCGGACCCGCACATGGGCGGGGACGGGCGGTACGGGGACCCCTACCTGTACCCGCCCGGGACTCCCGCGCACGGTGTGCCGCGCCTCCCGGACGGATGGCTGCCGGAGGGCACGCCGGCTCACGGTGTGCCGCGGCTTCCCGACGGCACCCCGGCACGCGGTGTGCCCCAGGCGCGTGGCGGGCACCCCGAGCAGCGCGAGCCCGGCGGCGGCTGGGGGACGCTGAACGGCCGGACGACGGCCGGGGCCGGTTACGGCGGCATGCCTCCGACCGGACCAGGATCGATGGCCGGCCCAGGACCGAGCGGGCCGGTGCCCACGGCCGGGCGGGGTGTGCCCTTCCCGCGGCAGCGGCAGGCGCCCCGGGGCGGGCCGCGCCAGGACTACCTCGACGCCTTCGCCGAGGAGACCGACCTCTTCACCCCGCGCACGCGGACCCCGGCACCGCGGCAGCCCGCCGCCGCCCACCCCGCCGACCCGTACGCCGCCGTCACCGACTGGAGCAGCGAACCGGTCACCGGCATCCCGTCCGACGCCGACGACGACAACGACCCGCCGGCCGGAGAGCCGTCACAGACCCGAGGCGGCAAGGGGCGGGCGTTCACCGGGATCGCCGCCGCAGCCGTCACCACGGTCCTGGCCGTCGTCGTGGCCGGCCAGGTCGCCGAGGAACGCGACGCACCCGGCGCGCAGGCGCAGTCCGCCGGAGAGCAGGCCCGCGACGTCCGGGACCCCGCCTCGCGCGGTGACGACCGGGAGACGCCCGCCGCTCCCTCCACCGAGCCGCTGACGTACCAGCAGAAGATGGACAGGACGTACCCGCTCGGCCAGACCCGCGCCGGCACGGGGAAGTTCGAGGCGATCACCGGCATCGACAAGGCGCCCGGCAAGGGGCAGAAGATCACCTACCGGGTGGACGTCGAGCAGGGACTCGGCCTCGACGGTGAGCTCTTCGCGGAGGCCGTGCACAGGACGCTCAACGACGACCGCAGCTGGGCGCACAACGGCGCCCGCACCTTCGAGCGCGTCCACTCCGGCCGGGTCGACTGGGTGATCACCCTCGCCAGCCCCGCGACGACCGCCGACTGGTGTGCCAAGTCGGGCCTGGACACCACCGAGGACAACGTCTCCTGCGACTCCGCGGCCACCGAACGTGTGATGATCAACGCGTACCGGTGGGCGCAGGGCTCCGAGACCTACGGCGACGAGATCCACGCCTACCGGCAGATGCTGATCAACCACGAGATCGGCCACCGCCTGGGCTTCGGCCACGTCACATGTGACAAGGACGGCGACCTGGCCCCGGTGATGCAGCAGCAGACCAAGTTCCTCGACCACGACGGAATCAGCTGCCGCCCGAATCCATGGGCGTACCCGAACAGCTGATGATCGGCTGATCGCCTGGCGGGCCCAAACGCGCCGCGCACGGGAAAGTTACGCCCGTTCACCCCTTTTGGTGGGGGGGGGGGGAAAAACCCCCCCCCCCCCCCCCCCCACACACCCCCCCCCCCCCCCCCCCCCCCCTCCTTCCCCCCCCCCCCCCCCCCCCCCCCCCCCCCCCACCGCCTGTTCCGCATACGTTCGTCCCGCTGCGAGCCGCCGGGCCAACGGCGGCTCCCCACACGGGAGATCGGGGGTGCACACGTGCGCATCGGACTGCTTACGGAGGGTGGTTATCCGTACGTGGGCGGTGAGGGCGGGCTCTGGTGCGACCGTCTGGTGCGCGGACTCGACCGGCACGAGTTCGACGTCTATGCGTTCAGCAGCGACGAAGCCCAGGAGGACGCGGGCTGGGTCCCGCTCCCGCCGCAGGTCGGCAGGGTGCGCACCGCACCGCTGTGGACCGCCGAGGACGACGGGGTGGTGTACGGCCGTCGCGCCCGCCGGCTCTTCTCGGAGCACTACGGGGAACTGGCCGCCGCTCTCTGCGCCCCGGCGGACTCCTCCACCACCGAGGCGGACCGTTTCGCCACCGCCCTGCACGGCCTCGCCGAACTCGCCCGCGACCAGGGCGGCCTGGTGGCCGCACTCCGCTCCGAGACGGCCGTACGCGCCCTGGAGCGCGCCTGCCGTGCGCCCGGTGCCCGGCGCACCGCGCGCGAGGCGCGCGTCCCGGATCTGCTGGCCGTCGCCTCCCACCTGGAACGCGCCCTGCGCCCCCTTTCGCTCGACTGGTACGAAGAGGACGGGCTGGGCGTGGTGGACCTGTGCCACGCCACCGCGGGCGGAGTGACGGCCCTTCCGGGCCTGCTCGCCCACCACTTCCTCGGCATCCCGCTTCTCGTCACCGAGTACGGCGTACGTCTGCGGACGCACTACCTCACCCGCCCGGACTCCTCGCCCGCCGTCCGCTCCCTGCTCGCCGCCTTCCACGGCAGGCTCGCCGCCGAGACCTACCGCCGCGCCGCGTTCATCACACCGGGCAACACCCACGCCCGCCGCTGGCAGGAACGCTGCGGCGCCGACCGGGCGAAGCTGCGCACCGTGTACCCGGGCATGGACGCCGCGCCCTTCGCGGAGGTGGGGGAGTCCCCGGAGCGCGCGGACCCGCACACCCTCGTCTGGGCCGGCCGCGTGGAGCCCGCCAAGGACCTGGTCTCGCTGCTGCACGCCTTCGCGGAGATCCGCACGCAGGAGCCGACGACCCGCCTGCGGATCATCGGCGGCCCGACGGGCCCGGAAGGCGCCGACTACCTCGGCCACTGCAAGGCGCTCGCCGCCCACCTCTTCCCGGACGAGGCCGACGGCCCGCACGCCGTCGGCGACAACCCGGTGTCCTTCGAGGAGCTCGGCGGCCCCGGTCTGCGGACCTCCGCCGACGCCTACGCCGGCGCGGCCGTGACGGTCCTGTCCAGCGTCGTCGAGGGGTTCCCCGCGGGGCTGATCGAGGCGATGTTCTGCGGGCGCGCGACCGTCTCCACGGACGTCGGCGCCGTCGTGGAGGCCATCGGCGGCACCGGCCTCGTCGTACCACCGCGCAATCCGCGGGCGCTCGCCGAGGCGTGCGTCTCCCTGTTGCGCGACCCCGAGCGCCGCGCACGCCTCGGCGCCGCCGCACGCGCCCGCGCGCTCGAGCTGTTCACCGTCGACCAGAACATCTCGGCGTTCCACGGCCTCTACCTGGAGATCGTCGCGCGCACCCCGGTCCGCCGCCCCCTCCTCGGTGACACCGGCACGCCCCTGCCCTTCGCCGCCCCCGCCGAGGCCCACCTCCCCGGCCACTGGACCGAGCCGACCCCGCGCGCCGTTCCCACGTGGGCCATGGACACCCCGGTACCCGCAACGGAGACGACCCGATGACCGACCTGGACGAACGGAACCGCACGGGTGCGGCCGACCCCGTCAAGGCACTCCTGCACCGCCACAACGACCTGTGTCTCCGGGCGGTGGACCCCTTGGAGATCGCGGCGGGCCTCGAGGCGCACGGCATCACCGACCGGACCGCAGCGCGCTTCCGCCACCGCGACGTCTTCTCCCTCGCCGAAGAGCTCTACGCCCGGGTTCCCCGCGACGACGACCCTCCGCCTCTCACCCCACACCGCACCGACATCAACCGCATCAGCATCCCGACGCTCCTCCTCCCTCTCCTCCCGGGCGTCCTGTGCGCGGCAGCGGTGCTCGCGCTGCACCGGACCCACGGCGAGAACCGCCTCTACGCGGCGGCCACGGGCATCCTCGCCGTCGCCCTGGCCCTCCGTGCGGTACTACGCCGAGGCCCGCTGAGCGCGCCCGGCCACCGGCACCGCCCGGCCACGACGCCCTGGGTCTGCTGGCTCATCGGTTACGCCCTCCTGGGCGACGGGCTGCTGCACGCGGCGATCACCGGTGGCCCCGACGGTCTGCCCGACGGCACGGACCACGGACACTGGCCGCTCGCCGCCGTCCCGGCCCTGGCCCTCGCCCTGGCCTGCGCACCCGCCGCCTGGACCGCCCACCTCTTCACCGCCCACGCCCGCCGAAGGCTCGGGTCCAGCCGTGGCCTGGAGGACTTCTCCGCGTCGGCACGCCCCGCGCTGCTCGGTGCGTTCGCGCTCTTCCTGGGTGCGCTGGCGGCCCTGCTCGGCATGGCGTCCGCCGTCCTCGACGAGCCCTTGGCGTTTGCCGGGACGCTCGCCCTGGGCGCCCTGCTGTTGCTGGCACGCCTCCTCACGGTGCACGGCTTCACCCACGCGCCGAAGGTGATGCTCTCGGTCGCGGCGATCGCCCAGGCAACGGCCCTTGCGACGGTTTTCGCGGCCCGCCTGCCGGGTCTCGGCGCGCTGTCCACACCGGTGGAGACCCTGACCACGGCCTGGAGCCCCGCGGCCGTCCCCACGCTCACGTGCGGTGCGGCGGCACTCGTTCTCCTGATCCACGCCTCCCGCACGCTCACCCGCGCCTCGGCGCACCTCCCTGCGGAGCACCCACGGTGACGGGCCGACGCGCTGACGTGGACCGTGGGCGGTTTGCGCAGCCCGGCGCGTGCGGGGTGCCTCCCTCCACTCTCGACTTTGCTCGAGCGGGGGACCCCCATCGCCCCTGTGGGTACCCCCAGGCCCTCAAGGCACTGGGGGAGGCACGACGGCCCGCGGATGGCGGCAGCGACTGCCTGCGGGACGGCGGCGCCCCCACCCCCACCCCCGCACCCCCCCCGCCCCTCGTAGGCGCCACGCGCACCCCACCCCACCGGACGCTGCGCCGCAGGCATACGACCACCACCCGCACGAAGGAGAACCCCACATGACCCCCCGCCCAGCAGCTCCGCACACCGAAGGAGCCGTCCGATGAGAGTCCTGCTGATCGGAGCCAACGGCTACATCGGCCGCTTCGTGGCCGACCGCCTCCTCGCCGACCCCGCCGTCCAGCTCACCGCCCTCGGCCGCGGCGACGACGCCGACGTCCGCTTCGACCTCGCCACCGGCAGCCCCGGCGCCCTCACCCGCTTCCTCGACGCCGTCCACCCCGGCGTGGTCGTCAACTGCGCCGGCGCCACCAGAGGCGGCGCGCGCGAACTGACCCGCCACAACACCGTCGCCGTGGCCACCGTCTGTGAGGCTCTCCGCCGCAGCGGCTGCGGCGCAAGGCTCGTACAGATCGGCTGCGGCTCGGAGTACGGCCCCAGCCAGCCCGGCTCCTCCACGGCGGAGGATGCCGTCCCCCGCCCCGGCGGCCCGTACGGCGTCAGCAAGCTCGCCGCCACCGAACTGGTCCTCGGCTCCGGACTGGACGCCGTGGTCCTCCGGGTCTTTTCACCCGTGGGCCCCGGCACCCCCGCCGGCTCCCCCCTCGGCCGCCTCGCCGAGGCGATGCGCCGCGCCATGCAGTCCGGCGACGGCGAGCTCAAGCTCGGCGGCCTCGGCGCACAGCGGGACTTCGTCGACGTCCGCGACGTCGCCCGCGCCGTCCACGCCGCCTCGCTCTCCGCCGCGCAGGGCGTCATCAACATCGGCTCGGGCCGCGCCGTCCGCCTCCGTGACGCCGCCGGAATCCTCGCCCGGGTGGCCGGCTACGGCGGCGCTCTCAACGAACTCGACACGCTGCCCGGCATGCACCACCCCACCCACCTGACCCACACCACCCACACCTCACACGGTCCGCACCTGAGGCCCTCCATCGGCCACCCCCGCCCGGACTCCGACCACCACCACACCGCCACGACCGCGACCGCCACCGCAGGCACGGGCCCGACCGCCTTCCCGTACCCCGACGGCTGCGGCACCTGGCAGCAGGCAGACGTCCGCACCGCCCGGGACCGCCTCGGCTGGCGCCCCCGCATCAATCTCGAGGAGTCCCTGGCCGACATCTGGATGGAGGCGGCATGCCGCATCTGACCAGTACAAAACCCGGCACCGCGAGCACGGACGTCCGCACCGGCTTCGGCATCCCCGGCTTCGCGCACCCCCTCCTCGCTCCCACCGAGTGGAGCAGACTCGCCTGCCCGGGCACCCCCCTTCACTGGGTGGTGCTCAACGTGGCCGACGGCCCCGGCGTGCAGCCCGACCCGCACTGCCTGGAAGCGGCCGGCCGCCTGCGCAACGCCGGTGTCCGCGTCCTCGGCCACCTCGACACCGCCCACGGCCTCCGTACCTTCGGCGAGACGATCTCGGACGCGCACCGCTTCCTCGACTGGTACCAGGTCGACGGCTTCCTCCTGGACCGCTGCCCCGCCGACCGTGCCGCGCTCCCCGAGGTGCGGCGCACCGTGGCCACGCTCCGGGTGATCCATGAGGGCGCGCACATCGTCCTCGGCCACGGCACCCACCCGTACCCCGGCTACGCCGAGCACGGCGACCAACTGGTCACCTTCTCCGGTGCGTGGAGCGACTACCGCTGGTCGCAGGTGGCGGAGTGGACCGCCGACCACCCGCCCGAACGCTTCTGCCACTTCGTGTACGGAGTACCCCGGCCGCATCTGGACGAGGCCTTACGCATCGCCCGCTGGCAGGGGGCGGCCACGATCTACTTCACAGACCACACCCCCCACACCCCTCACACCCCCGGAGCCCCCGTCCATCCCGCCGACCCCTGGGAGCCCATGCCCGGCTACTGGGACGACATCGTCTCGCTTATTGGGACGGGTGTCTCGGAATGAAAAAGGCCATGGCAGTGTTAAGCGGAGAACAACCGTAGTGATTGACCGACCAACGGAGTCCCCGTGTCGCTGCCACCCCTGGTCGAGCCGGCCCCCGAGCTCACCGTAGACGAGGTCCGCAGGTACTCCCGCCACCTGATCATCCCCGATGTGGGGATGGACGGGCAGAAGCGGCTGAAGAACAGCAAGGTGCTCTTCGTGGGCGCCGGCGGACTGGGTTCGCCGGGGCTGATGTACATGGCCGCCGCGGGCGTGGGCACGCTCGGCATCGTGGAGTTCGACGAGGTCGACGAGTCGAACCTGCAGCGCCAGATCATCCACAGCCAGTCCGACATCGGCCGCCCCAAGGCCGAGTCCGCGCGGGACACGATCAAGGGCATCAACCCGTACGTGAACGTGATCCTTCACGAGGAGCGGCTCGAGGCCGACAACGTGATGGACCTCTTCAGCCAGTACGACCTGATCGTCGACGGCACGGACAACTTCGCGACCCGCTACCTGGTCAACGACGCCTGCGTGCTGCTGAACAAGCCGTACGTATGGGGCTCGATCTACCGTTTCGACGGCCAGGCGTCCGTCTTCTGGTCCGAGCACGGCCCCTGCTACCGCTGCCTCTACCCGGAGCCCCCGCCCCCGGGCATGGTCCCCTCCTGCGCCGAGGGCGGCGTCCTCGGCGTGCTGTGCGCGTCCATCGGCTCCATCCAGGCCAATGAGGCCATCAAGCTGCTTGCCGGCATCGGTGAGCCCCTCGTCGGCCGTCTGATGATCTACGACGCCCTGGAGATGCAGTACCGCCAGGTCAAGGTCCGCAAGGATCCCGACTGCGCGATCTGCGGCGAGAACCCGACCGTCACGGAGCTCATCGACTACGAGGCCTTCTGCGGCGTCGTGTCGGAGGAGGCCCAGGCCGCGGCGGCCGACTCCACGATCACTCCCAAGCAGCTCAAGGAGTGGATCGACGACGGTGAGAGCATCGAGCTCATCGACGTGCGCGAGCCGAACGAGTTCGAGATCGTCTCCATCCCGGGCGCCCGCCTGATCCCCAAGAACGAGTTCCTCATGGGCAACGCCCTGGAGAGCCTGCCGCAGGACAAGAAGATCGTCTTGAACTGCAAGACGGGTGTCCGCAGTGCGGAAGTCCTCGCGGTCCTGAAGTCCGCGGGCTTCGCCGACGCCGTCCACGTGGGCGGCGGCGTGATCGGCTGGGTCAACCAGATCGAGCCGGAGAAGCCGGTCTACTGACCGGCCGCGCGGAAGCGCCGAGCCGAGCCGACGCGGGGGCTCCGGGCACCACGAGTGCGCGGAGCCCCCGCCGTCGTCACGAGCAGACCTTGCCGTCCTTCGGCACCGTGCCGTCCAGCAGATAGGCGTTCACCGTGGAGTCGACGCAGTCGCTGCCGCTGCCGTACGCGCCATGGCCCTCGCCCTTCCAGGTGAGCACCACCCCGACGTCCTCGCCCAGCTCGTCCGCCATCTTCCGGGCGCCCTCGTAGGGTGTGGCCGGGTCGCCCGTGTTGCCCACGACCAGGACCGGTGCCGCGCCGGGCGCACTCACCTCCGGGGTGTCGAACTGGCCGGGAACGGGCCAGTCATGGCACCAGCCGGCGGTGTCCCAGCCGAGGAAGGAGCCGAACACCGGCGAGAGCTTCTCGAACTCGGGAAGCAGCTTCTTCGTCTCCTCGACCGTCGGCCGCTGCTTGTCGTCCAGGCACGATATGACCCGCTGAGAGTGGGTCGTCGTGCCGTAGCGGCCCGAGGCGTCACGCTCGTTGTACCCGTCGGCCAGGGCCAGCAGCTCCGAACCGTCCCCCTCTTCCGCGGCCTCCAGCGCACTGGTCAGCACCGGCCAGCTGGTCTTGCTGTACAGCGGCAGGACGATGCCGGTCAGCGCCAGCGACTGCGTCAGCTCACGCCCGGAGGAGGACGTCGGCAGCGGTTCGGAGTCGATCCGGTCCAGCAGCTCCGCGATCTCCCGTGAGCCCTGCTCGGGGTCCCGGCCGGTGGACTTCAGATAGTTGTTGAGGGCCGTCTGGAAGCCGCGCGTCTGGTTCTTCGCGTGCCCCACGGTGTCGGCGGTCGGATCGACCACCGCGTCGAGCGTCATCCGGCCCACCTTCTTCGGGAACAGGTGGGCGTAGACGCCGCCGAGTTCGGTGCCGTAGGAGATGCCGAAGTAGTTCAGCCGGTCGTCGCCGAGGGCCTGCCGGATGCGGTCCATGTCGCGGGCGGTGTCGGTGGTCGAGACATGGGCCATCAGCTCTCCCGCGCTCTCCTGGCAGCCCTTGCCGAAGTCGGCCGCGTCCCGCAGGAACGTCTGCTCCTCGGCCGGGGTGTCCGGGGTGCCGTCCACCGACGACTCGGCGGCCTGGATGCTCTTGTCGTCGCGGCAGCGGACGCCCTCGCTGGCGGCCACCCCGCGGGGGTCCCAGCTGACCACGTCGTACCGCTCGCGCAGCTTGGAGACCGTGGAGGCGTAGGACGGCATCATGGCGACGCCCGAGCCGCCGGGCCCGCCGAAGTTGAACAGCAGGGAGCCGAGGCGGTCGTCCCCGGTCGCCCTGGCCCGGATGAGGGCCAGCCCGATCGTCGAGCCCTCCGGCTTCGACCAGTCCAGCGGCACCTTCAGTGTGGCGCACTGCCACTCGTCGCCCGGTGCGGGCGCGTCGCCGGAGGCCTTGCACTCCCCCCACTCGAGCGCGGCCGCCCCGCCCTTGCCGTCGTTGCCGTTCCCGCCCTTGTCGCCGGAGTCGTCGTCCGACGAGCCGGAGCCGCTGCAGCCCGCCGTCAGTAGCGCGGCGGCGACCGTCAGGGCCGTCCACCGTGTGAAACGGGTCATGTGTCAATTCCCCCCTCGCTGGCCGTCCGCGCTGTGCCACGGATGGCGGTCAGGCCATGGTAGGCAGTTTCACCGCCGGCCGGGGCGGCCTGTGGATAACGCCCTGACCTGCGAACACTACGGAAACGATGCCGTGTGTCAGCTCTCCGCTCAGGAACAGACGGTCCCGGCCGCCGGCACCTTTCCGTCCAGCAGATAGCCGTGCACCGCGCCCTGCACGCACCGGTTGCCGCTGCTGTAGGCACCGTGCCCCTGCCCCCGGAACGTCAGCTCCACCCCGACGCCCTCACCGAGGGCTTCCGCCATCCTGCGCGCCCCCTCGTACGGAGTGGCCGGGTCGCCGGTGTTGCCGATGACCAGGATCGGGGCCGCCCCGGGAGCGCTCACGTCGGGATGGTCCGCGGCCCCTGGCACCGCCCAGTCGGCGCAGTCGGTCATCCCCCACGCCAGATAGTCGCCGAACAGCGGGGACGCGGCCCGGAAGGCGGGCAGTTCGCGTTCCACGTCCTCGGGGCCGTAGCGCGGCTTGTCGTCGGCGCAGTTGATGGCGGTGTTGGCCGCGACGAGGTTGCTGTACTCGCCGTTCTCGCTGCGCCCGTTCATCGAGTCGGACAGCAGCATCAGAATCGTTCCGTCACCGTCGTACGCCTGCTCGAGACCGTCGGTGAGGAACCGCCAGAAGTCCTGCGAGTACAGGGCCTGTGCGATGCCGCTGGTGGCCGAGGTCTGGGTCAGCTCCCGCGGGAAGATCCCGGGAATCGGCCTGCTGTCGAGATCCTTCAGAAACCGGGCGATGCGGTCCTTCACGTCCTGGGTGCTGTCGCCGACGGGGCACTCCTCGGTCCGGGAGACGCAGTCCTCGGCGTAGTTGTCGAGCGCCAGCTGGAATCCGCGGGCCTGTCCGAGCGATCCCTCCTCCGCGGTCTGCGTGGGATCGACGACCGCGTCGAACACGGCCCGCCCCACCTTCTCGGGGAACAGGTGGGCGTAGACGCCGCCGAGTTCGGTGCCGTAGGAGATGCCGAAGTAGTGCAGCCTCTCGTCGCCGAGGACCTCACGCATCAGGTCGAGGTCCCGGGCGGCGTCCGTGGTGCCCACATGGGGCAGGATCCGCTCGGAGTTCTCCTCGCAGTCCGCGTTGAACTCCTTGGTGCCGCTCAGGAGTTCCGCGCGCTCGGCGTCGTCGTCGGGGGTGGCGTCCTGCTGGAGGTGCGCGTCGAGCTGCCGGTCGTCCTGGCACTTCACGGGCGCGCTCCGGCCCACCCCGCGGGGATCGAAGCTCACCAGGTCGTAGCGGGTGCGCAGGGTCGCGTACTCCTCGCCGAAGGCGGGCAGCGTGGTGACACCGGAGCCGCCCGGGCCGCCGAAATTGAAGATCAGGGAGCCAATGCGTTCGCCGGACGGGCCGCTCGCCCTGGCCCGGATCAGCGCGAGGTCGATGGTGTCGCCCGCGGGATCCTCCCAGTCCAGCGGCGCCTTCAGGGTGGCGCAGCTCCACTCGCCCCCGGCGCCCGGCAGCGGGGAGGGGGCCGGGCCTCCGCCCTGGGCCTCGGACGGGGCCGGGCAGTCCTTCCAGTCGAGTTCCTGCCGCGTGAGGTTTCGGTCCTGGTCCTCGTCGTCCTCGCCGCAGCCCGCCAGCAGTGCGGGCAGCAGGACGGCGCAGGCGGTCAGGGCGGCGGCGCGCAGGCGGAGGCCGAAGGGCTGGGGCATGCTCCCATCCTGCGGTTGCCCGGGGCCCCTCGCGCGGGACGCGGGCCGTACGAGGTAAGGCACACGGGTGCCGCGCACGGCTGCCCGCCTACAGAGCCGCCTTGCGTGTGAGGTGGTTGAAGGCGATCCACCCGGGCAGCACCGGCAGCCACAGCGTCAGCAGCCGGAAGAGCAGCACCGCTGGCGCGGCGACCTCCTTGGGGAGACCGACGGCGATGAGACCGACCGTCAGGGTCGCCTCGACCGCGCCCACGCCGCCCGGCGTCGGCGCCGCGGACCCCAGCGCGTTGCCGGCGAGGAAGACGACGGCGACGCCGGCGATGCTGACCGAGGTCGTCTCGTCGCCGAAGGCGCGGATCGAGGCGTCCAGGCACATCACGAAGCAGGCCGTCAGCAGCAGCATGCCGCCGATGCCGGTGATCAGTTTCTGCGGGCGCTGCAGCACGTCGAGCATGCGCGGCACGACACCCGCGAAGAGCGACCGCACGCGTGTGACGACGAACTTCCTCAGGAACGGCACCGAGGTCACCACGAGCACCAGCACCGCCACCGTCAGCAGGCCGCCGATGACCGTGCGGGACGGTGACAGGGACGGCGTCTTCTCGGTACCGGTCAGATAGCCGAACGCCAGCAGCATGAGGATGTGGCAGCCGAGCCCGAAGAGCTGCGACGCGCCGACGCTCGCCACCGCGAGCCCCGGCCGCACCCCCGCGCGCTGCAGGAACCGCGTGTTCAGGGCGACACCGCCCACCGCCGCAGGGGCGACGATCTTGACGAACGACCCGGCGACCTGCGCCGCCACGGTCCGCGCGAACGGCACCCGCTCCGGCACGAACCCGAGCAGGGCCATGGCCGCCGCGAAATAGCTGGCCGCCGAGAACAGCACGGCCGCGGCCACCCAGCCCCATTCCGCGTTCGAGATCAGCGGGCCGAACTCGATGTGCGTGAGCTGCGTGAGCAGGAAGTACGCGCCGATCGCCCCGGCGATGAAACTGATCAGCGTGCGCGGCCGCACCCGTTCCAGCCGGGCCGGCTCGACCGGCGCCTGCGGCCTGATCCGCAGCACCTCGTGCCGGATCTGGGTGAGCAGGTCCTCCTCGCGCGCTTCGTCCAGCGCTTCGTCGATGGCCCGCTTCTCGGCCCGCTGCTCCGCGCGTACGGCCTTCTTGTCCGCCTTCTCGAGCACCGCGTGGCGCGTGTCGGCCCCGTGCTCCGCGCGGGCGGGCCTCGTCTGCCGGGAGGCCTCCAGAACCGCCTCGCGCTCGCGTTCCGCCCGCTCGCGGGCCAGCTTCCGCAGCGTGCCGCGCGTGGAGCGGCTCAGCGCGATGGGCTGGAGCATCGGCAGACAGTCCGCCACGGTGTCCGGGCCGAGGACGCCCAGCGCGGAGGCCACCGCGCGTTCGGCGCCGACCCTGAGCCCCAGCGTCACCAGCAGCTGTGAGATGTCCATGCGCAGCAGCAGATCGCCGGCCGCGATCTCCCCGCCGCGCAGATCGGTGAGGATCACCGTGCCGGAACGATCCACCAGGATGGCGTCACCGACCAGCCTGCGGTGGGCGATCCGGCGGGACTGCAGGGCCCGTACCTGGTGCCAGGTGTCCCGCAGGAGGTCGTCGGTGATCTCCTCGTCCGGCAGCGAGTCGAGGGTGCGCCCGCCGGTGTGCTCGTAGACGAGCATCACCGCGTCGGGACCGAGCTCGGAGGTCGCGATCAGCTTCGGCGCGTTGGCGCCGGCCGCGATGGCCGCGTACGCCAGCAGCGCCTCCTGCTCCAGCGCCTGGCGCAGCGACTGGAGGCTGCTGCGGGTGGCGAAGCCGCGCAGGGCGAGATTGCGCCACGCGCGGTAGAAGAACCCCTGCGCCTGCTGCTCGCGGTCGACCACCGTGACGTCCAGCGGTGGGCCGTCCTCCAGGGTGACGAAGTACCGGCGTCCCCGGTCGCCGGTCTCGGCGGCGTCCGGGGCCTCCTCGCGCGACGCGGTCACGGGCCGGAAGCCGACGGTGCGCAGGCCCGCCATCAGGGTGCGTCCGGTGGGACGCACATTGGGCGAGCCCACCGCGTAGAGGGTGCCGTAGGCGACGGTCCAGCCGATCAGCACCGTGAGGATGATCGAGAACGGGGTCGTGTACCCGGTGACGAGCATCGAGAAGGCGTCGAGGAGCAGCACGACCCACAGCACCGCGCGCCACCGTGGCCGGCGGGACATGCCGACGGCCGTCATGTACGCGATGACCGGCGCCAGATAGCCGTGCACCGGGTCGGTGAGCGCGTGGATGTCACCCGGGGAGGGCTGGGTGAGCGCGTCCTGGATCGAGTCCGGGGCAGCACGTGCCACCCAGAGATCGGTGGCCAGTGTCACACCGTGCGCGAGGACGGCGGCGAGCACACCGTCGGCGATCCGCAGTCCGTCCCTCTTGATCAGCCGCTCGATGGCGAAGGCGACCGGTACCAGGAGGATCGCGATGCTGGAGGCCAGGCCCGCGATCTTGATGAGCAGGTCGGGTGCCTGTCCGGTGCCCTTGGTGATGTCCTGTTCCAGCCCCGAGGTGGTGCCGTGGGCGAACGCGGCGATCGCCAGCAGCAGCACGACGGCGAGCACGCCGCCCAGGAGCCGCATGAGATCGGAGGGGCGGTGCACCCGCGCGGGGAGCAGGGGCTCGTCGCCCTCCACCTCGTCGATGTGCGCGGTGTCGGGGTCCGTGGGGCCGGTGTCCGGGGTGTCCGGGCGCGACGAGGCGTCAGGGTTGCCCTCCGTGTCCTCGGGGTGCGCACCCTGCTGCTTCATCATCTCTTCTCGATCTCGTATCACCGGTCACCGCCCGCACGATGGTGGCATGCCGTTCCGGCACAAGGGGGCATCAGGGTCGAAAAGCGGGGCGGCACAGTCTGCCCGAAGGGCCTCTCCGGGGCGAGCCGTGCGCACGCGCGCGAGCGCGTCGCGTTGTCGGTGGGGTGGGGCAGGATGGGCCGGATGAGCCAGGAGAGCCTTCCGTCCGACGGTCCCCCGGAGCATCCGGACGCGCTGCCCGAGTACGCCGAGAGGGTCCTCGAGGTGGCCGAGCTGATCCCGCCGGGGCGGGTCATGACGTACGGGGACGTGGCCGAGTGGCTGGGGGAGGGCGGTCCCCGTCAGGTCGGGCGCGTGATGGCCCTGTACGGGGGCGCGGTCCCCTGGTGGCGCGTCGTCCGCGCGGACGGTGTGCTGCTGCCGGGCCACGAGCTGAGGGCCCTCGGTCACTACCGCGCGGAGGGCACGCCCCTGAAGGAGGCGGGCCGGGCCGCGGAGGGCCATGTGCCGCGCCTCGACATGAGACGCGCGCGGTGGGACGGCGGTGGGCACACCGAGGGTCACACCTGACAGCTTCCGCCATCGTGCCCGCCGGCGTGTGACCTGTGATGCCTCCCGGGGAGTACGGGCACAGGCGTGGCATGACGTACGTTCGTGAGGTGAGGGACATGTGCGGCACAAGCGCCCGGAGGGAAGAAGCGGAAGGCCTGCTTCCGCCGTTTTCACCGGCGTAGCGTCGGCTGCGCGTGCCCCCTTCACCTCCTGCCCACCGCCCCGCACGCGCGGCGAACGGCCCCACAGCACACCCACCAGGACCGGCGAACCACGTGAGCTCCTCTTCCTCCACCAGCGGCCTGTCGCACCCTCCGGTGCGGCGGGGGAACCGTGGCGCTTATCGACTGGTGCGTACCCCGCCGGCTCGCGTGAACCCCCCTGATCTGGACGCCGCACAGCGCTCCGTGGTTGAGCACACCACCGGTCCGCTGCTCGTTCTCGCAGGTCCGGGCACCGGCAAGACCACCACACTCGTCGAGTCCGTGGCCGCGCGGATCGCCCGCGGCGGGGACCCCGAGCGCATCCTGGTGCTGACGTTCAGCCGCAAGGCGGCCGTCGAACTGCGTGACCGCATGGCGCTGCGCATCGGGACCGCCCACGCCCCGCAGGCCACCACCTTCCACTCGTTCTGCTACGCCCTGATCCGCGCCCACCAGGACAGCGGCCTCTTCGTGGAACCGCTACGGCTGCTGTCCGGCCCCGAGCAGGACGTCACCGTCCGCGAGCTGCTCGCCGGCCAGGCGGACCTGGAGCGGCTCGGACTCGCCCATGTGCGCTGGCCGGACGAACTGCGTGCCTGCCTGACCACGCGCGGCTTCGCCGACGAGGTCCGCGCGGTGCTCGCCCGCAGCCGGGAACTGGGCCTCGGCCCCGATGCCCTGGACGCCTTCGCCCGCCGCATCGGGCGCCCCGACTGGCGCGCCGCCTCGGCCTTCCTCGCCGAGTACCTCGACGTCCTCGACCTGCAGGGTGTGCTCGACTACGCGGAACTGGTCCACCGCGCGGTGCTCCTCGCCCGCCGCCCCGAGATCGCCGGGCAGCTCGCCGCGCGGTACGACGCCGTCTACGTCGACGAGTACCAGGACACCGACCCCGCCCAGGTGCGGCTGCTGCACGCACTGGCGGGCGGACGCACCCTCGTCGCCTTCGGCGACCCCGACCAGTCGATCTACGCCTTCCGGGGCGCGGACGTGGGCGGCATCCTGGAGTTCCCGTACGCCTTCCCCCGCGCGGACGGCCGTCCGGCCCCGGTCGAGGTGCTGCGCACCTCCCGGCGCTCCGGTGCCGCCCTGCTGGAGGCCACCCGGCGGGTGACCCGGCGCATGCCGCTGCCCCGGCTCCCGGCCGAGAAGGTGCGCGCCCACCGGGAGCTCACGCCGGCGCGGGACGGCGGGCGCGTCGAGGTGTACACCTACCCGACGGCCGGCACGGAGCTGGACAACGTCGCCGACATCCTGCGCAGGGCGCACCTGGAGGACGGCGTCCCCTGGAGCGAGATGGCCGTCCTGGTGCGCGCCGGCTCCCGCACCCTCCCCACCGTCCGCCGCGCGCTCACCTCGGCGGGCGTCCCTGTGGACGTCGACGGCGACGACCTCCCCCTGCGCCACGAGCCCGCGGTGGCCCCGCTGCTGACCGCCCTGCGCGCGGTGGCCACGGCGGAGGCCGAGGAGGGGGAAGGCACCGGCACGGACACCGCGCCCGACGCCGGCGCGGAGGCGTGCTGGCTCGACACCGAGACCGCCCTCACCCTGCTCACCTCCCCCCTCGCCGGCATGGACGCCGCCGACCTGCGACGCCTCGGCCGGGCCCTGCGCGAGGAGGAGCGGGCCGCGGGCAACGCGCTGCCACCGCCCTCGGACGAGTTGCTCGCCCGTGCGCTCGCCGAACCGGAGCGCCTCGCCGTGCACGACCCCGTCTACGCACGGGGCGCCCAGAGGCTCGGCTCCCTGCTGCGCCGGGCCCGCGCCCGTCTGGCCGACGGCGGTACGGCCGAAGAGGCCCTGTGGGACCTGTGGGACGGCACACCCTGGCCCCAGCGCCTGGAACGTTCCGCCCGGCGCGGCGGCGCGGCCGGCCGCAACGCCGACCGGGACCTCGACGCCGTGTGCGCGCTGTTCGCCACCGCCGCCCGCGCGGAGGAGCGCACCGGCGGCCGGGGAGCCCTGAACTTCCTGGAGGAGATCGAGGCCGAGGACATCGCCGCCGACACCCTCACGCGGCGCACCGACGCCCGCCCCGGCGCCGTACGCCTGATGACCGCCCACCGCTCCAAGGGTCTGGAGTGGCGCCTGGTCGTCGTGGCCGGAGTCCAGGAGGGACTCTGGCCGGACCTGCGCCGCCGCGGCTCCCTGCTGGAGGCCGACCGCATCGGCCGCGACGGACTTGCCGAACCCCTCACCCCCGGCGCACTCCTCGCCGAGGAACGCCGCCTGTTCTACGTCGCCGCCACACGCGCCCGGGAACGCCTCGTCGTGACGGCGGTGAAGGCACCCGCCGACGACGGCGACCAGCCCTCCCGCTTCCTGACCGAACTCGGCGTCGAGCCCAAGGACGTCACCGGCCGCCCCCGCCGCCCCCTGTCCGTCGCCGCGCTCGTCGCCGAACTGCGTGCCACGACGGTCGACCCCCGGGTCTCCGACACCCTCAGGGAGGCCGCCGCCCAGCGGCTGGCCCGGCTCGCCGCGCTCGCCGACGACGACGGCCGCCCGCTGGTTCCGTCCGCGCACCCCTACCGCTGGTGGGGCATGTTCGAACCGACGGAGAGCAAGGTGCCGCTGCGCAGCCGCGACCAGCCCGTCGTGCTCTCAGGCAGCGCCCTCGACCAGCTCGCCAACACCTGCGCCCTGCAGTGGTTCCTCGGCCGAGAGGTGAAGGCCGACGCGCCCGCGACCGCCGCCCAGGGCTTCGGCAACGTGGTGCACGTCCTGGCCGACGAGGTGGCCTCCGGGCACACCCCGGCCGACCTCGCCGTCCTCATGGAGCGCCTCGACTCCGTGTGGAACGCGCTCGCCTTCGACGCGCCGTGGAAGTCGGCGCAGGAGAAGGAGAACGCCCGCGTGGCGCTCGAACGCTTCCTGAAGTGGCACGTCATGGACCGCACGGGACGCACCCCGGTGGCCAGCGAGCACGACTTCGACGTCACCCTCGGGGCGGGCGACTACGAGGTGCGCATCCGTGGCCAGATGGACCGCGTCGAGGCCGACGGCGAGGGACGCGCGTACGTCGTCGACTTCAAGACCGGCAAGCAGGCGCCCAGCGCCAAGGAGGTGGAACGCCACCCGCAGCTCGCCGTCTACCAGCTCGCCGTCCGCGAGGGTGCCGTCGACGGGGCCTTCGACGGAGTACGCCCCGAACCGGGCGGTGCCGAGCTCGTCCAGCTGCGCCAGGGCGCCGCCAGACGGGACGGCGGGGAGGCCCTGCCCAAGGTGCAGGCCCAGGAACCGCTGGAGGGCGAGTGGGTCGGCGACCTGCTGGCCACGGCCGCCGGCAAGGTCCTCGACGAACGGTTCACCCCGACGGCGGGCCAGCACTGCGCCCACTGCGCCTTCCGCTCCTCGTGCAGTGCCCGGCCCGAGGGCGGGCACGTCGTCGAGTGAACCGGCGTGGCGCATCGCACCACCCGATCCGACCTGCGGTTCTTCCCTTCCGTCACAGGTCGGCGCATGTCGCTGTCAGTGCGCGCCGCTAGATTCTCCGTGTGCCCGCCCGTATCACCGATCCCGATCAGCTCAAGGAGCTCCTCGGCATCCCGTTCACCCCGGAGCAGACGGCCTGCATCACCGCGCCGCCCGCCCCGCAGGTGATCGTGGCCGGAGCCGGATCGGGCAAGACGACGGTGATGGCGGCACGCGTGGTGTGGCTGGTCGGCACCGGCCAGGTCGCCCCCGAACAGGTCCTCGGTCTCACCTTCACCAACAAGGCCGCCGGCGAGCTCGCCGAACGCGTGCGCAAGGCGCTGATCAAGGCAGGTGTCACCGACCCCGACGCCATCGACCCGGACAATCCGCCGGGCGAGCCGGTGATCTCCACGTATCACGCCTTCGCGGGCCGTCTGCTGACCGACCACGGACTGCGCATCGGGCTGGAGCCGGCCTCCCGCCTGCTCGCCGACGCCACCCGCTACCAGCTCGCCGCACGCGTCCTGCGTGAGGCCCCCGGTCCCTACCCGGCGCTCACCCGCTCCTTCCCCGACCTGGTCGGCGACCTCCTCACCCTCGACGCGGAGCTCTCCGAACACCTCGTCCAGCCCGAGGACCTGCGCGCCCGCGACGCCGAGCTGCTGCGCACCCTGGAGAACACCAAGCTCACCAACGCCGACCTGCGCAAGGTCCCCGAAGCGGCCGCCGCGCGGCGTGAACTGGCCGACCTGGTGCTGCGCTACCGGGCCGCCAAACGTGAGCGCGACCTGCTCGACTTCGGCGACCAGATCGCCCTGTCCGCCCGGCTCGCCGCCATCCCCGAGGTGGGCCGCGTCCTGCGCGACGAGTTCCGCGTGGTCCTGCTCGACGAGTACCAGGACACCTCTGTCGCCCAGCGGGTCATGCTGGCCGGACTGTTCGGCGGCGGCACCGGCCACCCGGTCACCGCGGTCGGCGACCCCTGCCAGGCGATCTACGGCTGGCGCGGCGCCTCCGTCGCCAACCTCGACGACTTCCCCGACCACTTCGCCCATGCCGACCGCCGGCCCGCCACCCGCCAGTCGCTCAGTGAGAACCGCCGCAGCGGTGGCCGCCTGCTGGACCTCGCCAACGGCCTCGCCGAACCCCTGCGCGCCATGCACGCGGGTGTCGAGGCCCTCCGTCCGGCCCCGGGCGCCGAACGCGACGGCACCGTCCGCTGTGCCCTGCTGCCCAGCCACGCGGAGGAGATCGACTGGATCGCCGACTCCGTCGCCCATCTCGTCCGCACCGGCAAGGCGCCCGGCGAGATCGCCGTACTGTGCCGCACGGCCGGCGACTTCGCCGGGATCCAGGCCGCCCTGGTCGCCCGGGACGTCCCCGTCGAGGTGGTGGGGCTGTCCGGGCTGCTGCACCTCCCCGAGATCGCCGACCTCGTCGCCGTCTGCGAGGTTCTCCAGGATCCGGGGGCCAACGCCTCCCTCGTCCGTCTGCTCACCGGCCCGCGCTGGCGCATCGGCCCCCGCGACCTGGCCCTGCTGGGCCGCCGCGCACGACGGCTCGTCTCCCACGCGCGGGTGGACGGCGACGACGACCCGGACCGGCGGCTCGCGGAAGCCGTGGAGGGCGTCGACCCGGCCGAGGTGATCTCCCTCGCCGACGCCCTCGACACCTTCCTGGAGACACCGTTCGACGGCGACGACGACGGTCTGCCCTTCTCACCCGACGCGCGCGTGCGCTTCGCCCGCCTGGCCACGGAACTGCGCGACCTGCGCCGCTCCCTCGCCGACCCCCTCATGGACGTCCTGCACCGCGTCCTCGCCGTCACCGGCCTGGAGGTCGAGCTGTCCGCCTCCCCGCACGCCCTCGCCGCCCGCCGACGCGAAACCCTGTCCAACTTCCTCGACATCGCCGCCTCCTTCGCCGCCGGGGACAACGAGGCCACCCTGCTCGCCTTCCTCGGCTTCCTGCGCACCGCCGCCCAGTACGAGAAGGGCCTCGACAACGCCCTGCCCGGCGGTGAGAACACCGTCAAGGTGCTCACCGCGCACAAGTCCAAGGGCCTCGAATGGGACGTCGTCGCCGTTCCCGGACTGGTCACCGGCACCTTCCCCAGCACCCAGGGCCGCGAGAAGTGGACCGCCCAGGGCAAGGTGCTGCCGCACGCACTGCGCGGTGACGCCGACACCCTGCCCGACGTCGTGTCCTGGGACTCCCGGGGGCTCAAGGCCTTCCACGAGGCCATGAAGGAACACCAGCACACCGAGGAGCTCCGTCTCGGCTACGTCACCTTCACCCGCCCCCGCTCCCTGCTCCTCGCTTCCGGCCACTGGTGGGGACCCAGCCAGAAGAGGCCGCGCGGTCCTTCCGCGTTCCTCCAGGCCCTCTACGAGCACTGCGCCGCCGGGCACGGCGAGATCGAGGCGTGGGCGGACGAGCCGGCCGAGGACGAGGAGAACCCCGCCCTGCACGGGGCCACCGACGGCCAGGTGTGGCCCCTCCCCCTGGACGATGCCGCCCTCACCCGTCGCCGCGCGGCCGCCGAAACCGTCCTCGCCCACCTCGACGCCCTCGCCGCCCACCCGGACGGCCCGGGCACCGCCGTGCACGACCCGGACACCTACGACGATCCGGACTGGCCGGCGCCGCCCGAGGACGAGGAACTTCCTCCCGAGGACGACCCCTTCGCGGACGACGACCCCGGCGACTGGGAGTCCTGGACCGCCGACCGTCCCACCGTCCCGCACCAGGCGACGGCCCCCGAGGCCACCGGACAGCCTCGCGAGGCGGACCGCGCCCACCCGCCGCGGCAGCCCGGCGCGCCCCGCCTCACCCCCGAGGAGGCCCGCACCGTCGCCTCCTGGGACCGCGACCTCGACGCCCTCGCCGGCGAGCTGCTGCGCACCCGCGCGAGCGTCACCGAGGTCCGGCTGCCCGCCTCCCTGACCGCCTCCGAGCTGCTCCGCCTGGCGGAGGACCCGGACGGCTTCGCCCAGGAGCTGGCCCGCCCCATGCCCCGCCCCCCGCAGCCCGCGGCACGCCGCGGCACCCGCTTCCACGCCTGGGTCGAGGCACGCTTCGAGGCCCTGACGCTGCCCATGCTCGATCCGGAGGAGCTGCCCGGCAGCGACGCCGAGATCGAGGACGAGCGTGACCTGCAGGCCCTGAAGGAGGCGTTCGAACGCACCGAGTACGCCCGTCGTACGCCCCACCGCGTGGAGGCGCCCTTCCAGCTGACGATCGCCGGCCGCGTCGTCCGCGGCCGCATCGACGCCGTCTACCGGACCGACGAGGCGGACGGGACGACGTACGAGATCGTCGACTGGAAGACCGGCCGCGGCCGCACCGACGACCCCCTCCAGCTCGCCGTCTACCGGCTCGCCTGGGCCGAGCAGCAGGGCGTTCCCCTGGAATCCGTCCGGGCCGCGTTCCTGTACGTACGCACCGGAGAAGTGGTCCGACCCGGGGTCCTGCCCGGCCGCGCGGAGCTGGAGCGGCTCCTGGTCGAGGAGCCGCCCGGTGAGATACCGCACTCCGAGGACACCGGCGGGGACCGCTAGGCTCGACGGCATGAGCCAGCCCGTTGACAGTGCCGTCAGCGCCGTCCGTACGTACATCGCACAGCACCGCGCCACCTTCCTCGACGATCTCACCGAGTGGCTGCGCATCCCGTCCGTCTCGGCCCAGCCCGACCACGCGCCCGACGTGCGGCACAGCGCCGACTGGCTCGCCGCGAAGCTCAAGGAGACCGGCTTCCCCACCGCCGAGGTGTGGCACACCCCCGGCGCCCCGGCCGTCTACGCCGAGTGGCGCTCCGCCGATCCCGAGGCGCCCACCGTGCTGGTCTACGGCCACCACGACGTACAGCCCGCCGCCCGCGAGGACGGCTGGGACAGCGAGCCCTTCGAACCCGTCGTCCGCGGCAACCGTCTTTACGGGCGCGGTGCGGCCGACGACAAGGGCCAGGTCCTCTTCCACACCCTCGGCGTCCGCGCCCACCTCGCCGCCACCGGCCGCACCACCCCGGCCGTCCATCTGAAGCTGCTGATCGAGGGCGAGGAGGAGTCCGGCTCCCCGCACTTCCGGGCGCTCGTCGAGGAGCACGCGGACCGGCTCACCGCCGACGCCGTGATCGTGTCCGACACCGGCATGTGGTCCGAGGACACCCCCACCGTGTGCACCGGCATGCGTGGCCTCGCCGAGTGCGAGATCCGGCTGTACGGCCCCGACCAGGACATCCACTCCGGTTCCTTCGGCGGCGCGGTCCCCAACCCGGCCACCGCCGCCGCACGCCTGGTGGCCGCCCTGCACGACGACCACGCGCGCGTGGCGATCCCGGGCTTCTACGACGGTGTGGTGGAGCTCACCGACCGGGAACGCGAACTCATCGCCGCGCTGCCCTTCGACGAGGAGCAGTGGCTGCGCACCGCGAAGTCGCACGGCACCCGGGGCGAGACCGGATACAGCACCCTGGAGCGCGTCTGGGCGCGCCCCACCGCCGAGGTCAACGGCATCGGCGGCGGCTACCAGGGACCCGGCAGCAAGACGATCATCCCCTCCTCCGCCATGGTGAAGCTGTCCTTCCGGCTGGTCGCCGGCCAGGACCCAGAGCATGTGGCGAAGGCCGTCCGCGCCTGGGTGCCGGAACAGGTTCCCGACGGCATCCGCCACGAGATCTCCTTCAGCCCCGCCACCCGGCCCTGTCTGACCCCCCTGGACCACCCCGCCCTGCAGTCCCTGGTCCGGGCGATGGGCCGCGCCTTCGACCGGCCCGTCCTGTTCACGCGCGAGGGAGGCTCGGGCCCGGCCGCCGACCTCCAGGACGTACTCGGCGCACCCGTCCTCTTCCTCGGCATCTCCGTCCCGTCCGACGGCTGGCACGCCCCCAACGAGAAGGTCGAGCTCGACCTGCTCCTCAAGGGCGTCGAGACCAGCGCGTATCTGTGGGGCGACCTCGCCGAGCACTGGCGGCACGCCCCCTGACCACCGCAGCCGTCCGGAACCGACGCCCGCGCGGGGCACACTGGAAGGGGCCTTCGCCACGCCCCGCCGGATCCGGTCCCTCCCACCGCATGTTCCGCCGAACCGCCCGCCGACCCAATCCGTTCCACCGGGGGAGTTGGAAGCACCCGTGACCACCTGGACCGACCACACCGCCGACCGCCCCATCTCGCTCACCGTGCCGAGCGGCATCGACCGCGCCGCCCACCACCGGCTCGACGAGGCCTGGCTCGCGGCGGCATGGAGCCACCCCTCGACCCGCTGCTTCGTGGTCTCCGGCGGCCAGGTCCTCATCGACGAGACGGCGGACGGGCGCACCGAACTCCTCATGACGCCGTCCTTCGAGGCCCCGCTCACCGAGGCACACCGCTACTTTCTGGGCATCGACGAGGACGGCGTCAGCTACTTCGCCCTCCAGAAGGACTCACTGCCCGGCCGCATGGACGACTCCGCCCGCCCGGCGGGCCTGCGCGAGGCGGGGCTTCTGCTGTCGCCGCGCGAGGCGGGCCTGATGGTGCACGCGGTCGCCCTGGAGAACTGGCAGCGGCTGCACCGCTTCTGCTCCCGCTGCGGCGAGCGCACCGTCATCGCCGCCGCCGGCCACATCCGGCGCTGCCCGGCCTGCGGTGCCGAGCACTACCCGCGCACCGACCCCGCGGTGATCATGGCGGTCGTGGACGGCGACGACCGCATCCTGCTGGGACGCCAGGTCCACTGGCCCGAGGGCCGCTTCTCGACGCTCGCCGGATTCGTGGAGCCGGGCGAGTCCATCGAGCAGTCGGTGCGCCGCGAGGTGCACGAGGAGGTCGGCATCTCCGTCGGCGAGGTCGAGTACATCGCCAGCCAGCCCTGGCCCTTCCCGTCGAGCCTGATGCTGGGCTTCACCGCCCGCGCCACCACGACCCAGATCAACGTCGACGGCGACGAGATCCACGAGGCCCGCTGGTTCTCCCGCGACGAACTCGCCGCCGCCTTCGAGTCCGGCGAGGTGCTCCCGCCGTACGGCATCTCGATCGCGGCCCGGCTGATCGAACGCTGGTACGGCAGGGAACTCCCGACCCGCAGCGCCTTCTGACCCGGCGCCCGCACGACAATAAGCGGGGTGACCGTCCCTTGCGGGGGACGGCCACCCCGCTCCGGGGTCGGTCCGCTCAGACGCCGACCTTCTGCTTGACCTGCGCGAGCGACGGGTTGGTCAGCGTCGAACCGTCGGCGAAGAGCACGGTCGGAACCGTCTGGTTTCCGCCGTTCGCCTTCTCCACGAACGCGGCGGACTCGGGGTCCTGCTCGATGTTGATCTCGGTGTACGCGATGCCCTCACGGTCCAGCTGGCTCTTCAGCCGGCGGCAGTAGCCGCACCACGTGGTGCTGTACATCGTCACAGTGCCCTGCATACCTCTCGCGCTCCTTCGGCGGCTCGGGGAAGTCCTCGTCGTGGGGGGAACGTACTTGAAAGCGCAGGCATTCCCGAAAGCCGGTGCGCCGCCGCCGTCCCGGGAGTGACGCCTGCCGCATTGATATGACCGCAGTGCCCTCCCTGTGGACAACCTGCTCACCTGTCTCCGGGGACCTGGCAGCATGGCCATGTGACAGCAGCAACGCACTCCCCCCTCTTCCCGCAGGTACCGGACTCGGCCGACGCGGTGCTCGAAGGGCTCGACCCCGAGCAGCGGGCCGTGGCCACCGCCCTGCACGGACCGGTGTGCGTACTGGCGGGCGCGGGCACCGGCAAGACCCGGGCGATCACCCACCGGATCGCCTACGGGGTGCGCGCCGGGATCCTCCAGCCCTCCAGTGTGCTCGCCGTCACCTTCACCAACCGTGCCGCCGGGGAGATGCGCGGCAGGCTCCGCCAGCTCGGCGCGGTCGGCGTGCAGGCGCGCACGTTCCACTCCGCGGCGCTGCGCCAGCTCCAGTACTTCTGGCCGAAAGCGATCGGTGGTTCCCTGCCCCGGCTCGTCGACCGCAAGATCCAGCTGGTGGCCGACGCGGCCGCCGCCTGCCGCATCCGGCTCGACCGCGGGGAGCTGCGGGACGTCACCGCCGAGATCGAATGGTCCAAGGTCACCCAAACCGTCCCGGGGGACTACGCGGCCGCCGCCGACAAGGCCGGCCGGGAGACCCCCCGCGATCCGGCCGAGATCGCCCAGCTCTACTCCGCCTACGAGGACATCAAGCGTGAGCGCACGGTCATCGACTTCGAGGACGTACTGCTGCTGACGGTCGCCGTTCTCCAGGACCGGCACGACATCGCGGAGCAGGTCCGCGCCCAGTACCAGCACTTCGTCGTCGACGAGTACCAGGACGTCAGCCCGCTCCAGCAGCGCCTGCTGGAACTCTGGCTCGGCGGCCGGGAGAACCTGTGCGTGGTCGGCGACGCCAGCCAGACCATCTACTCGTTCACGGGAGCAACCCCCGACCATCTGCTCGACTTCCGCACCCGCCATCCCGGAGCCACCGTCGTCAAACTGGTCCGCGACTACCGCTCGACCCCCCAGGTCGTCCGTCTGGCGAACGGGCTGCTCGCCCAGGCCCGCGGCCGCGCCGCCGACCACCGGCTGGAACTCGTCTCGCAGCGCGCCGGGGGGACCGAGCCGGTCTTCACCGAGTACGCCGACGAGCCCGCCGAGGCCGAGGGCGCCGCGCGCCGCATCCGAGAGCTCATCGACGCGGGCGTCCCGGCGAGCGAGATCGCCGTCCTGTTCCGCACGAACTCCCAGTCCGAGACCTATGAGCAGGCCCTGGCCGACGCCGGGGTGCCCTACCAGCTGCGGGGCGCCGAGCGCTTCTTCGACCGTCCCGAGGTGCGCAAGGCGATCGTCGCCCTGCGCGCGGCGGCCCGCTTCGGCGGCAACGACGCACTCCTCGACGACGCCCCCGACCTGCCCTCCCAGGTGCGTGCCGTGCTCTCCGGCGAAGGCTGGACCACCGAGCCGCCGGCCGGCTCGGGAGCGGTCCGGGAGCGCTGGGAGTCACTGGCCGCCCTCGTGCATCTGGCGCAGGACTTCGCCCGCGCCCGGCCCGGCGTCACGCTCGCCGACCTCGTGACCGAACTCGACGAACGGGCCGGCGCCCAGCACGCCCCGACGGTGCAGGGGGTCACCCTCGCCTCCCTGCACTCGGCCAAGGGCCTGGAGTGGGACGTCGTCTTCCTGGTCGGCGTCGCCGAGGGGATGATGCCGATCACCTACGCAAAGACGGACGAGCAGATCGAGGAGGAGCGCCGTCTCCTCTATGTCGGCGTCACGCGCGCCCGCGAGCGCCTCCATCTCTCCTGGGCGCTGTCCCGCTCGCCCGGTGGCCGGCCGAACCGCCGTCCCAGCCGTTTCCTCGCCGGGCTGCGCCCGGGGTCGACCGCCGCGGGCCGTGGCGGTGCGGCCGGGGCGGGAGGTGTGGAGCACGGTTCCTTCGGCGCTGCGCCCGCCCCGGCCGCACCGAGGCCGAGACGGGGCCGGCGCAGCCCCGCCCGCTGCCGGGTCTGCGGTCGCACGCTGACCGACGCGGGCGAGATGAAGCTGATGCGCTGCGAGGACTGCCCCTCCGACATGGACGAGGGGCTCTACGAGCGGTTGCGGGAGTGGCGCGCCGACCAGGCGCGTCGCAGCGGACAGCCGGCCTTCTGCGTCTTCACCGACAAGACGCTGATCGCCATCGCCGAGACGGCCCCCGACGACGAGCAGGGTCTCGCGCGCATCCCCGGGGTGGGGATGCGCAAGCTGGGCCGCTACGGGGCCGATGTTCTGGCCATCTGCGCAGGCCGTGACATCGCCGAGGAGCAAGATCCGGACTGATGCGAACTCGTCGAAAAAATAGTTTGCGCATGCCCCGGGAATCCCCATAGGTTCTTAGGCACGGGGACAGCGGCCTTCTCGAAGGCCCTGGATCCATGTTGTACTTGCATATCCGCGGACTGGCTCACCCCAGTCCCCCGAGACGCCGAGAGGAGGCGAGTCCAGTGATCAGCATCAACACCAGCTCCATCGTCAAACTGACCGATCGCTCGGCCGTCTCCCTGTGCATTCCCGGCGCCTCGAACCAGGGCACCGGTCTGTCCGGCCTCCGTGCCGTGCGGCCGGCGTCCTCCGTCGCTCCCGCGGGCCTTGTCGTCCGTGAGCGCGATGAGCGACCGACCAAGGCACTGGAAGCAGCAGTAGTGGCACAGGCGCAGGCCTATGCCTTTGCGGCGGCCGGTGCCGGATTCCGGAAGCAGACGACGCAGCACCACCTGATGTGGGCCTTCCGTGGGCCAGAACCCTGGAGTGATCCAGCCTGATGCGATCAGGCCGGCGCCTTCAGGGCCGCGGAACCCCATCCGGGATCCGCGGCCCTTCTGTTTGTCCAGCAACGTGGACGACGAAGCGAAGGCGCCTCGGGACAAGAAAAGAACCCGGTACCAGCCGCCACCCGGTCAACCGACCGGAAACGACCAGACGAGGAAGACGAACCGTGCAACTCGAAGCGCACGCCCCGTCCGTACCGCCTTCCGACACGATCCCCAAGCCCGGCTCCACGGAGGACCCGACCTTGACTCCGCTCACCGCGCTCACCGCGCTCGACGACGCCATCGAGAACCTCGGCGTGCCCGTCCCGTGCCGCTCCTACGACCCGGAGGTCTTCTTCGCCGAGTCGCCCGCGGACGTCGAGTACGCCAAGTCCCTCTGCCGCACCTGCCCGCTGATCGAGGCCTGCCTCGCCGGCGCCAAGGAGCGGCGTGAGCCCTGGGGCGTCTGGGGTGGCGAGCTGTTCGTCCAGGGAGTTGTCGTCGCCCGGAAGCGGCCGCGCGGCCGTCCGCGCAAGAACCCGGTCACGGCATGAACACCCCAGGAACGATCGACCGCCCCCTCACGCACGACCCCCAGAAGCAGGCCCCGATGATGCCGTCCACTCACGAGCCCGCCGGCTCCGCGACCGAAGACTTCACCACCAGCGGCGCGAACGACTCGCGCCAGAACAGGACCCGAGAGATGCAACTCATCCCAGAAGCCCTGGCTCGCGCGCATATGCACGACCGACTGCACGAGGCGCAACAGGAGCGCCAGGCCGTACGCCTGGTGAACGCGCGCCGGATGCAGCGCCGGGCCGAGCGCGCCTCCCGGCGCGCCCGCCGCGCGCTCGCCATGGCGGTCATGCAGTAGCCGACCCAGAAGAAGCGGTGGCCTCGCCCAGCCGGAGGCCCAGCTCTTCCCCGCGGGGCCGGTCCGTGCGAACGGACCGGCCCCCGCGGTGCGTTGCGACGGGCGGGCCGTCCGCCGCGGCGTTATCGTCACCGGGTGACGAGTCATTCCGGTGGCGATGACGACGGGCGCACGGCGGAGCCGGAGGCGCTGGTGTGCGCCCGCTGCGGCACCCGCGCCGAGGGCCCGCAGCCGACCTGGACCTTCTCCCTGGAGAACGGCACCCCGCGCCACTACTGCGAGAAGTGCTCCCGCGACTATCTGCGGGCGATCGAGGGACGCCTGGACGCGCAGTGGTGGTAGCGGCCGTACCGGTCAGGCCTGGGCGGCCGGTTCTTCCTCCGTCGGCTCCTCCGGGAGGAACGCCGGCAGCCACCCCTCCAGTTCCTCCCGCAGCCGCACCGTCGCCCCCAACTGACAGAGCACACCGATGGTGCTCAGGGTCACCCGATGGATCAACAGGTAGGCCGGGGGAAGGTTGAGCTGCTTGGCCAGTTGGGAGGCGGGGGAGCGGGGGTCGGCGACCCGGGCCGCCTGGCTCCGCATCCAGCCGCGGCTGAAGGTGAACTCGTCCGCCCGTGCCGGCTCGATGATCGGCAGGAGGTACTCCAGGACGGCGTCGGGGTCCAGCTCTATGGACTCCTTGACGAAGCCCTCCGTGCAGAGCATCTCGTAGACCGCCTCGGCCTCGCCGTCCAGCGTCATGCGCAGGGCCTCGCCGATGGGCTCGGGCAGACCACCCGGGAGGCGGTCGACCGTCCCGAAGTCCAGTACGCCGAGGCGCCAGTCGTCCTCGCCCTGAGGACCACCGGGCAGCAGACGGAAGTTGCCCGGATGCGGATCGGCGTGCAGCAGACCGGTGCGGGCGGGGCCGGAGAACAGGAAGCGCGCCAGGAGCTGGCCGGCCCGGTCGCGTTGCGCCTCGGTACCGTCCGAGATGATCTCCGACAGCGGGATGCCGTCCATCCACTCGGTGATCAGCACCTGCTCGCACTGATGGACCACGTCCGGCACGACGACATCGGGGTCGCCGCCGAACTCCTCGGCGTGGGCCCGCTGCGCCTGAGCCTCCAGCTCGTAGTCCAGCTCTTCCGAGACTCGGTCCTTCAGCTCCGTGATCAGCGGCTTGACGTCCATGCCGGGGACGAGCGGGCCCAGCAGACGGGCGAAGCGGCTCAGCTGGTTCAGGTCGGACAGCAGGGCCTCGCCGGCGCCCGGGTACTGCACCTTGACCGCCACCTCGCGGCCGTCGTGCCACACCGCCCGGTGCACCTGGCCGATGGAGGCCGCCGCGGAGGGCTTGTCCTCGAACTCCAGGAACAGCTTCTGCCAGCCTTCCCCCAGACGCTCGTCGAGCACCGCGTGCACGGTACGGGTCGGCATCGGCGGGGCCGCCTCCTGAAGCTTGGTCAGCGCCGCGCGATAGGGGCCGGCGACCTCCTCCGGCAGGGCCGACTCGAAGACCGACAGGGCCTGGCCGAACTTCATCGCGCCGCCCTTGAGCTCGCCGAGCACTTTGAAGAGCTGCTCGGCGGTGCGCTGCTGAAGCTCGCGGCCGACGATCTCCGCGGACTCGCCCACGATCCGCTTGCCAAGCCCCCATGTCGCCCGCCCGGCGAAACCGAGCGGGAGCGCGGCCAGCTTGGCGGTTCGGGTGACCGCCTTCCGCGGAAGATCAGACATGCGCCCTCCAAGTACCTGCCGGCCGCTCCGTGTCCGCCTGTCGGCGCACCGTCTCCGACGACCCCTGCACGGCCATTGTCTCGTGCGACCCCCCGCCTCCGGGGGTGTGTTCTCCCTTACCTTTCTCCCGGCACCTTTTGTCCGGGATTCGTCCCTCGTCCTTCTCCGCGGTCCGCCCGGCGGCCCCGCACGCGCAGGCGGGATGCGGCCACACCGGCCGCGCCCGCCAGTGCAGACCGGGAACGGACACCTCCCAGCGTGCACCGGCGCTGGACGGAATCCGGCCGTCCAGGAAGGCGAGCGCGTGCGCGGCCGCCAGTCCCGCCACCGTAGTGGCCAGGGCCAGATCACAGGCTCCCACTCTGCGCTGCCGGCCGGAGCGCCACTGGGCGATCAGTCGCGGCCAGGTCGGGTCCCGGTCGACGCGGTCCTGCTGAAGACAGCCGGCACAGCCCGTTTCGCCGGGCAGGACGAGCGGGCCGACCACACCGGTTCCCTCCACCACACCGACGTGAAGATGCGGAGTGCCCGAGGACACAAGACCTTCGGCGGAGGACGGATCGGGCGCGTACACGGCGACGTCGTCCCGTGGGGCGAGGATCACCAGGGAGAACCCCGGGTCGCTCTCGTCGTGGGGCGACCGGGCGGTCCGGCGCGGCGGCCGGCCGGGTGCGGCCCGGCGCACCGCGCCGCGGGCCGCCTCGTCCCTGCGGTCGCCGACGGCTTCGGCGGGCAGCCCGCCCGGCGCGACGTCCCACGGCTCGACCCGCCCGACGTCACGCACCTCCACCCCGCCCACTCCGGCTCCCGACAGCAGTGCCGCGAGCACCCCACCCACCCGGCCCGCACCTCGCACCCGCACCCGCGTGCTGCGGCGGGCCGCCAGCCGGCGCAGCGGATCGCCCGGTTCGGAGGTGGTCAGGGCGAGGGAGGCCAGGTCGGGACGGAGCCGGTCGAGGACCTCGGGCGTCTCGCGCAGGGCGTCGGCGTCCGGTCCGCCGCCCCGGGAGTCGTCCAGGAGCCCGGCCCGCGACAGCCGCCGTACGAGCAGGTCGACATGACCCTCGGGCAGATCCATGCGACGCCCTTCCTCGCGCAGGAGACCGAGGCCGCGGGTGCCGTCGAGCAGGTCCAGGAAGCTGCCCGTCGCCGTGTCCATCGGACCCAGCGTCAGCGCGTGGGCCGGAGTCATCCCGAATTGAACGGTGTTGAGATCGCGCCACCCGCGCCTGAGCGCGGGCTTGACCATCGGATGCATGACAGGCCCCCGTATCTGCTGGATCGTCCCCGTGGCCGGCCGTGCCCGGTCGCGCTCCGGCCGACACATGCCAGCATGCCGGGACCCGGCCGAGGCCGCCGAAAGTTGTCCACAGGTGCCGGAATTCGTCGTACAAATCCGGCGCACGGTGGTGGGATCGACATGGAACCGTCCCGGAGTCAAGACTTCCCCGTGGACAGCGGGTACGGTCGGGGCGTGCCCGCCGACCCACTGCACCGCCCTGGAAAGTCACAGCGCAGCACGAGCCAGCCGACGAACGGCTCACGGGCGAGCGCGATCGAGGTCCGCAGGAGCGCCCGTCGACGCAGAACGGTCTCCGCGTACCGCGAGGGCGATCGCACCGTGGTGCTCATCCCCGCCCGGATGTCCGAGGCGGAGGAGCAGCGCTGGGTGAACGTCATGCTCGACAAGCTGGCCGCCCAGGAGAGCAAACGCGCGCTCGGGGACACGGAGCTGGCCGAGCGTGCCAGGCGGCTGTCGGAGCAGTACTTCGACGGGCGGGCCAGGCCGGCCTCCGTGCGCTGGGTGACCAACCAGAACACGCGCTGGGGCTCGTGCACCCCGTCCGAGGGCAGCATCCGTCTGTCGCACCGGCTCCAGGGCATGCCCGACTACGTCGTCGACTACGTCCTCTGCCACGAGCTGGCGCATCTGCTGGTGCCCGGGCACGGGCCCCGCTTCTGGCGGCTGCTGGAGGCGTACCCCAGAACGGAACGGGCCCGCGGCTATCTCGAAGGTGTGGTCGCGGCCGACCGGCTGCCGCACGTGCCCGGTGCGCGCGATGCGTGAGCCGCGCCTTCGGTGAACGCACCGTAGGCCCGTGCACGCGTTGTGTACCGGGTCTGTACCGACTTCATCCGGTGTCGGAGATTGCCGTTAGCCTGGCGCGACGCACTCACATTCGGGATGGGGGACGGTCGTACGTATGGCCAGGGAATTCCAACGCGGCCACAAGGCCAGGATCAGTGACCTCACCGCGGGCACGGATCTGTACGTAGGTGTGCAGATCTCCGGCCCCGGGCTGACCTTCGACATCAGCTGCTTCGGCCTCGACGCCGACGAACGGCTCTCGGACGACCGCTACTTCGTCTTCTTCAACCAGCCGAAGTCTCCTGAGGAGTCCATTCAGCTTCTGGGCGCCCAGGCCGGGGACACGGAGTCCTTCCGTGTGACGCTGGACCGGATCCCGCAGCAGATCAAGAAGCTGTCCTTCACGGCGACGATCGACGGCGCCGGGCAGATGTCCCAGGTCGGCCCCGGATACATCCGCATCGTCGCGGGTGGCGAGGAAGTGGCCCGGTACCCGTTCAGCGGGTCGGAGTTCTCCACCGAGCGGGCCGTGATGCTCGGCGACTTCTACTTCAAGGACGTGTGGCGGTTCGCCGCCGTCGGGCAGGGCTTCGACGGCGGGCTCGACGCGCTGCTGAGGAACTTCGGCGGTGAGGTGGCCGAGGACGAGCCGGCTGCCGCGCAGCAGCCGGCGGCCGGCGGAGCCACGCCCGGCTTCGCGCCGCCCGCCCAGGCCGCCGCGCCGCCCGCGTTCGGCGCGCCCGCCGGTGCCCCCGCACCCGCTCCGGCCCCGGCGCCCGCGCCCCAGCCCGCCGCACAGGGTTTCGCGCCGCCTCCGGGTGCCACTCCGCCTCCGGCGCCCGCGCCCTCCGCCCCGCCGGTGCACTCAGCACCGACGATTGTCGCGCCCATGGGCACCCCGCCCGGCGGCTCCCCGGTACCGCCCCCGGCACCGGCACCCGCGCCTCCCGGCCAGCAGCCGCCGTACGGTCAGCCTGCCCCGCCGCCGCCCGGCTACGGTCAGCCCCAGGCACCGCAGACCCCGGCCCCGCCGCCCGGCTACGGGCAGCCCACTCCCCCTCCCGGTTACGGACAGCAGCCCCCGCCCGGACAGGTGCCCCACCAGCAGGCCCCCTACGGCGCTCCTCAGCAGGCCCCCTACGGCGCTCCCCAGGGGGCGCCCCAAGGCATGCCCCAGGGCGCACCGCAGGGCCCCGGTGTCATGGGCGCGCTCCAGCAGTTCAAGGAGACGCCCACCGGACAGCGCTGGACGCAGCAGAACAAGAAGCTCGTCCGCGCGGACCTCGGCATCGGCGGGATGCCCGTGCTGGCCCGGCAGGGCAGCATGGTGCTCTACCAGGGCAAGGTCGACTTCAGCTACAAGGGCGCCGGGTTCTCCGGCCGCATCGTGGGCAACGCCACCGGCCAGGAGATGCAGCTGATGCGCTGCACCGGCCAGGGGCAGGTGTTCTTCGCCGAGAGCTCCACGATGCTGCACCCGATCGAGCTCCAGGGCGACGCCGTGTGCGTCTCCGCGGAGAACGTCCTCGCCTTCGACGAGACCCTCCAGTACGAGGTCCGCCGCATCGAGGGGCACGGCATCCCCGGCGGCGCGCTGTTCACGATGCAGTTCCAGGGCACCGGCACGATCGTCGTGAAGACCCACGGCACGCCCGTGGTGCTGCCGGTCACGCCCACCACGTTCGCCGACTGCAACGCCGTGGTCGCCTGGTCGGCCGCTTCCCAGGTGGTCGTCTCCAGCCAGGTGAGGATGCGCCGCAACTCCTACCCCGGCGACACCGGGGAGAGCGTCAACCTGCAGTTCCGGGGCGCACCCGGCAACTTCATCGTCGTCCAGCCGTACGAGATCTGAGGGAGCCCGTCATGAACCAGCCACTCGCGGGCTACGCCCCCGCCCCCGTCACCGCCCGCATGGAGAACCACGGCAACCACATGCTGAAGGTCGCCATGCAGACCGGCCACGACCTCCTCGCGCGCGTGGGCTCGATGGTCGCCTACGAGGGGTTCGTCCAGTACGAACCCAACCCGCCGGCCGTCCGCCAGATCGCCAAGGACTGGCTCACCGGTGAGGGCGCGCCCCTGATGAAGTGCTCGGGCGACGGCCTGCTCTACCTCGCCGACTACGGCGCCAACGTCGTCGTGATCAACCTCAACGGCGACGGCATCTCTGTCAACGCCACCAATCTGCTCGCCTTCGACGCCCATCTGACCTGGGGTGTGGAGCGGGTGAAGGGCCTGGCGAAGTTCGCCGGACAGGGCCTGTGGAACACCAAGATCTCCGGGCAGGGCTGGGTCGCGCTGACCTCGCGCGGCAAGCCGATCGTCGTCGACTGCGGCGGTGGTGACGACGAGACGTACGTCGACCCCGACGCCCTGGTCGCCTGGTCCCCGAACCTCAAGGTGAAGGGCAAGCGCAGCTTCCGCGCCCAGTCGCTGATCGGCCGCGGCAGCGGCGAGGCCTACCAGATGGCCTTCTCCGGTCAGGGCATCGTCGTCGTCCAGCCCAGTGAGGACAGCACCGACCGTCTCCGGGTCCGGGGCTGAGGGGGAGCAACCACATCATGCAGAGCCCGCTTTTCGCCTTCAACGAGCAGCAGACCCAGGAGCGCTGGAGCCTGCAGAACCAGCAGATGCTCCGCGTGGGTCTCGAAGGCCACGACGACGTCCTCGCCCGCAAGGGCACCATGGTCGCCTATCAGGGACTCGTCGAGTTCGACGCCGAGTTCCAGAGCAGCGGCGCGTCACGCGCGCGTGCGCACACCGGTGAGGGACTCGACCTGATGCGCTGCCACGGGCAGGGCACCGTCTACCTCGCCAACCTCGCCCAGCGCATCCACATCATGGAGGTGGAGGGCGACGGGCTGACGGTCGACAGCAGCTACGTGCTCGCGATGGACTCCTCACTGCACCACGAGGTCATCGCCGTCGACAGCCTGTACGGCATCTCCGGCTCGGGGAAGTATCAGCTCAACATCACCGGCCGCGGCAAGGTCGCCCTGATGACGTCCGGCATGCCGCTGCTGATGCAGGTGACGCCGGACAAGTACGTCAACTGCGACGCCGACGCGATCGTCGCCTGGTCCACCTCCCTGCGGGTGCAGATGCAGGCCCAGACCCACTCCTCCGGGGTATGGCGGCGCCGCGGCAACACCGGTGAGGGCTGGGAGCTCAGCTTCATGGGCAGCGGCTTCGCGCTCGTCCAGCCCAGCGAGCTGCTGCCGCCGCAGAACGCCCAGATCGGCTCGGGGCTCTCCGCGCAGTACGGCATGGGGCAGCAGGGTGCCCGCGGCCAGAACCAGGGCAACGTCTGGAGCTGACCGGATCGTACCGGGACAGGAGTAAGGGGTGGCCGCCAGGGCGGTCGCCCCTTACACGTGTTCTCAGACGCCGAGTCCGGCCCGGGTCGCCCCGAGCAGCCGGAGCACCGACGCGTCGGCCACGTCCGCGACCTCGTCGTAGGGGAACCAGCGCACGTCGAGGGACTCGTGGCTGATCGCGTGCACGGCGTCCGGTGGGGCCACGGCCGCGTACTGGACGTCGAAGTGGCAGTGGCAGGGCGGCGGGATCGGATGCCGGTCGAGGCGCACGGGCCCACCCGGCAGCAGCGTCAGGCCGGGGATGCCCGACTCCTCCGTCGCCTCGCGCAGGGCCGCGGCGGCGAGCGAGGAGTCCCCGGGCTCGCAGTGGCCGCCCATCTGGAGCCACATGCGCAGCTTCCTGTGCAGGGTCAGAAGCACCCGGCCGCGCTCCGGGTCGATCACCAGGGCGCTCGCCGTTACATGGCCGGCGCCGCAGGCCTTCCACACGCCGTCCGGATGGGCGGCGAGGTGCTCCAGATAGTCCTGACGCAGCTCCGCCTGGTCCTCGTACCCCTTGAGTACGAGGACCGCGTCGTCGTACAGGCTCACTCGGTGCCGTCGCCCTCGTTCTTGCCCTCGCCCTCGTCCTTCTTCCTGAGGTCGGGCTTGTCGGCCGCCTCGCCGAGCATCTTGTCCAGCTCGGAGAAGTCGATCTGCTCACGGTGCACGAACCCGTCCGGGTCGTCCAGGTCGGTGGCCGTCGGCAGCATGTCCGGGTGCGCCCAGAGCGCGTCCCGGCCGTCGACCCCGCGCGCGTCGGTGAGCGAGGCCCACAGACGCGAGGCGTCACGCAGCCGGCGCGGACGCAGCTCCAGACCGATCAGAGTGGCGAACGTCTGCTCCGCCGGGCCGCCCGAGGCGCGGCGCCGGCGCAGCGTCTCGCGCAGCGCGTCGGCCGACGACAGCCGGGGCTTGGCCGCCGCGTGCACCACCGCGTCCACCCAGCCCTCGACCAGTGCCAGCGCCGTCTCCAGACGGGCCAGGGCGGCCTTCTGCTCCGGCGTGTCCTCCGGCTGGAACATGCCCTGCTGGAGAGCCTCCTGCAGCTGCTCGGGGTTCTGCGGGTCGAACTGGCCGACGACGTCCTCGAGCTTGCCGGTGTCGACCTTGATGCCGCGGGCGTAGCCGTCGACCGCGCCGAAGAGATGCGAGCGCAGCCACGGGACGTGCGCGAACAGGCGCTGGTGGGCGGCCTCGCGCAGGGCGAGATAGAGCCGCACCTCCTCCTGGGGGACGCCCAGGTCCTTGCCGAAGGTCTCGATGTTCAGCGGCAGCAGCGCGGCCCGGCGGGCCGGGCCCAGCGGCAGACCGATGTCGGAAGAACCGACGACCTCACCGGCGAGCACGCCGACGGCCTGGCCGATCTGCGTGCCGAACATGGCGCCGCCCATGGAGCGCATCATGCCGATCAGCGGGCCGGCCATGGCCTGCATCTCCTCGGGCAGGACATCGCCCATCGCGTTCCCGACGCGCTCGGCGACCGGGTCGACCAGCTCCCGCCAGGCCGGCAGGGTGGCCTCGACCCACTCCGCGCGGCTCCAGGCCACGGCGGAGTTGGCGCCCGACGGCAGCGAGGTGGCGTCGTCCAGCCACAGGTCGGCCAGGCGGACGGCGTCCTCCACGGCCTTGCGGTCGGCGGGGCCGACGCTCGCGTCCTTGGACCCCTCCGCGGTGCCCTGGGAGACGGTCTGCCGCGCGATCTGTTTGGCCATGTCCCAGTTCACCGGCCCGCCCTCGTAGGAGAGCATCTGGCCGAGCTGCTGGAACGCGGCGCCCAGGTCGTTGGGGTTCAGCGACCCGAACATCGCGGCGAACGGATTGTCCGCACCGCCCGGGCCGCCCAAGCCTCCGGCTCCGGGCACGCCGAAACCGAACGGGTTGGCCGGGCCCTGACCACCGCCGCTCTGCGGGTCCTTCTTCTTGCCCTCGTCGCCGTCGTCCGGCTCCTCCGGCGGAAGGCCGAATCCGAATGGGGTGTCACTCACGGGATTCCTCGGCTTGTAGGGCCGCCGGTTCTTTCCGGCGGCACGGCTGCCCGACAACACCACCCAGCGTAGACACCTGAAGCGGATCGGGCCTCGGTGCTTCGCCGACAGAAGGCCTGCGGCAGGATGGATGCCACCTGGTACGTACGCGTCGCTTGCGCTCGTACTGAAGACAACCGCTGGAGACGCCCGGTGAGTTCCCCAGATCCGCAGGTTCGCGCAGCGCGAAACAACTCAACCAGTCCCGCGGCGCGCGGGCCCGTCGTAGCGGTCACCGGAGCCGCGTCCGGCGTCGGCGCGCTGCTCACCGCGCGGCTGGCCGCCTCTCAGGACGTCAAGCAGGTCATCGCCATCGACGAGCGGCGCGGCGAGTGCGCCGAGGCACGCTGGCACATCCTGGACGTGCGGGATCCGGCCATCGCGGAGAAGCTGCGCGGGGCCGACGTGGTGGTCCATCTGGCGCTCGACCTCGATCTGGAGACCGACGGCGCCGCCCGGACGGCCTACAACGTGCGGGGCACGCAGACGGTGCTGACGGCCGCCGCGGCCGCCGGGGTGCACCGCGTGGTGCTGTGCACGTCGACGATGGTCTACGGGGCGCTGCCCGACAACGAGCTGCCGCTGTCCGAGGACGCGGAACTGCGTGCCACGGCGGAGGCCACGGGCGTCGGCGACCTCCTGGAGATCGAGCGCCTCGCGCGCAGGGCGCCGCGCGCGCATCCCGGCCTCAATGTCACCGTCGTCCGCCCCGCCGTGCTGGTGGGCGGCACCGACACGGCGCTGACCAGGTACTTCGAGTCGCCTCGGCTGCTGGTGGTGGCCGGATCGCGGCCCGCGTGGCAGTTCTGCCACGTCGACGATCTGTGCAGCGCGATGGAGTACGCCGTGCTGGAGAAGGTCGACGGCGAGCTGGCCGTCGGCTGCGACGGATGGCTGGAGCAGGAGGAGGTCGAGGAGCTCAGCGGGATCCGGCGGATGGAGCTGCCGTCGGCCGTCGCGCTCGGCGCGGCGGCCCGGCTGCACCGGATCGGGCTCACCCCGTCCCCGGCAGGGGACCTGGCGTACACGATGTACCCGTGGGTGGTGAGCGGGAGCCGGCTGCACGACGCCGGGTGGCGGCCCGCGCACACCAACGAGGAGGTGCTCGCGGAGCTGCTGGAGGAGGTGTCCGGCAGGCACACGGTGGCCGGCCGGCGGCTGGGGCGCAAGGACGCCACGGCGGCGGGTGCCGCGGGCGCGACGGTGGCCCTGCTGGGCGCGGCGGCGGTGGTGCGCAGGGCCCGGAAGGCGCGCCGGCGCATCTAGGGGGTGTCTGACACATGCCCGCGGAGTCCGGCACGCACGCTCGCATGCACCGGACGCCGCTCCTTCTCCCGCGCTCATGTGTCAGACACCCCCTGGTACCGGGCACCGGGCGGCCCGGGCGTGTCTCACGCGGGCGGCGCTCTGTAGGAGGCTCCGAAGGGCACGCGCGCGTACCGGGCGATAGCTCCATTCCGCGTTGTCGTCGCGGTGGGGCACGATGGGGACATGGCATCCACGCACGATCACCCGGGTGAGCAGGCCGCACAGGACCCGATCAAGCTGATCGCGATCCGTGACACGCCGTTGTCGGTGGACGAGGTCCTCCGCGCGGTCGGGGACGACGCGGCCGGCGGGACGGCGCTGTTCGTGGGGACGGTGCGCAATCACGACGAGGGCGCCGACGTCGACGCGCTCGGCTATTCGTGCCACCCCAGCGCCGAGGACGAGATGCGGCGGATCGCCGAGAAGGTCGCCACCGAGTTCCCCGTACGGGCGCTCGCCGCCGTCCACCGGGTGGGGGATCTCCGGGTCGGCGACTTCGCCGTGGTCGTCGGCGTGTCGTGCCCGCACCGGGGGGAGGCCTTCGAAGCCTGCCGGAAGCTGATCGACGACCTCAAGCACGAGGTGCCCATCTGGAAGCACCAGCGGTTCGCCGACGGGACCGATGAATGGGTCGGCGCGTAGCGCCGTCGTTGAGGGGTGGCGGTCGGGAGACGGGAGGGCGGGTGGGCGCCCGCTGAGCGGACCCGGGACTCCGGTTGCGTAACCGTACCCCTGGCGTGAGCGTTGTCACTGCGGATGGTTAATCTGCTGATCAGTCAATGGTGCGGACGCTCATGGGGTTGGGAGGTCGGCATGGCGGCGCTTGCCTGGTTGCTGATTCCGCTTGTGGCCGCTGTCGGAGCGGGGCTGTGGGGTAGTTGGGCCAACCGGACCCGCAAGGTACGGGGCGATGGTCCCGAACTCATCGGTTACGCCCGGTTCCGCGAGGCCATGGAGAAGCCGCGCACGGACCGCTGAAGCACACGAAGCAGCAGGTCACGGCCGAGAACGCGAGCAGGGCCGCCCGTCCGGGCGGCCCTGACGGTGCGCTGACAGGCCTGTCCCGTACTGTCGAGTCATGCCACGCCGCACCGCGACGATGCTCGCCTCCACCCTGATGCTGATCGCGCTCCTGTGCGCGGGAGTCTTCATTCCCGTGCCCTATGCGGAGATGTCGCCGGGGCCGACGGTGAACACGCTGGGCGAGCACGACGGCGAGCCGGTGCTGCAGATCGCCGGGCGCAAGACCTATCCGACGGACGGCCACCTCAACATGACCACGGTGCGGGTCACCAGTGCCGACTACCGGATGAACCTGGTCGAGGCCGTCTACGGATGGCTCGCGCACGACAACAAGGTCGTGCCGCACGAGACGCTCTACCCCGACGGCAAGACGGAGGAGGAGTCCACCCAGGAGAACGCCGAGGAGTTCAGCCAGTCCCAGGAGAGCGCCAAGGTCGCGGCCCTGAAGGAGCTCGACGTCCCCGTCAGGTCCTGGGTGATCGTCTCCACGGTCGTCAAGGGGTCTCCTTCCGAGGGCCGGCTGCACGCCGGTGACGTGATCAAGGCGGTCGACGGAAAGCCGGTGAAGAAGCCGGCCGATGTCGCCGAACTGGTGACCGAGCACAAGCCCGGCGAGGACGTCGTCTTCACGATCGTGCCCGCCAAGGAGCAGGCCGCCGCCGAGAAGGAGAAGCGGACGGCGACGGACACCGAGAAGGTCACGATCACCACCACGACCTCCGAGGACGCCGGCGAGAAGCGCGCCATAGTCGGGATCTCCGCCGGAACCGACCACACCTTCCCGTTCAGCATCGACATCAAGCTCGCCGATGTGGGCGGTCCGAGCGCGGGCCTGATGTTCGCCCTCGGCATCTACGACAAGCTCACGCCCGGCAGCCTCACCGGCGGCGCCTTCGTCGCCGGCACCGGCACCATCGACGACAACGGCGAGGTCGGTCCGATCGGCGGCATCGAGATGAAGACGGTCGGCGCGCGCAACAAGGGTGCCGAGTACTTCCTCACCCCGGCCGACAACTGCGCGTCCGCCGCCAAGGACACCCCCGAGGGCCTCACCCTGGTGAAGGTGGACACCATCGACGACGCCCTGGGCGCCCTGGCGGACATCCGCTCCGGCGACACCGCCGGCCTCCCGCAGTGCACGGCGTCCTGACCGGCTCCCGGCGGCGCCCCGATCCGCCGTCGGCGGCTACTCCGCGAACGTCGCCGTCAACGCCTCGGCCAGCCCCGGCACCAGGTCGGAACCGGTGAGCACCTCCGTGGGCGAGTCCTTCGCGCGCAGACGCAGCGCGGACTCGCGGGCGCCGTCGCGCAGCACCGCGACCGTCATCCGGACCTCCTGACGCTCCGGGTGCTCGGCCACCCACTTGGTCAGCGCTGCCTCGTCCAGATCCTTCGGGACCTGCGCCTCGGCGGACGGCGGCAGCATCAGCCGCTCCACGGTCAGCGCGCAGCCGGCCACCGCCTCGGGCCAGGCGATGGTGCCCAGGAACTCGTCCAGCGGCTTGCCCGTTGGAATCTCGTCCTGCTCGATCGGGGTGAAGGCGGTGGTCTCCTGCTCGCCGTCCGGACCGAGCCGGCCCGCGAGCGAGGGCTGCTCGGCGCGCAGCCGGGCGGTGTCGACGAGGGCGAACAGTCGGGCGGGCTGGTCCCAGCCGAGTCCGGAGGCGTACTCGTCGATCTCGAGGACGGCCCGGGTGAGCGGGGTGGCGGCCATGGGTGTGTTGGACATGGTCACAATCCTCTCTCGTTCCTCACCGGAATCGGGAACCGAGTAAAGCGTGAGTAAGTTGCATAGGTGTGGGCCCACGATCACGGGGGGCCACGACGGTCCGTGAAACCGCGGGCCCGACGAATCAACAGCGAACTTCGAGGTGCCTACCTTGGCTTTCCAGATGCCGGACCGCGGCGGAGGCCCGACGGGGCCACGGATCAGAGTGGGCCGCCCGTCCCGGCGGGTCCGGACCCTGCTCATGACACTGGGCGTCCTGGCCGTCCTCGGCATGGTGTTCACCATGTTCGCGGGGTTCTGGACCGACTGGCTGTGGTATCGCTCGGTCAACTACTCCTCGGTCTTCACGACGACCCTGTGGACCAAGATCGGGCTGTTCTTCGTCTTCGGTCTGCTGATGGCCTTCGCGGTCGGCTTCAACATCTGGCTGGCCCACCGGATGCGGCCGCCGCTGAGCGCCATGTCCATGGAGCAGCAGAACCTCGACCGGTACCGGATGAGCATCGCCCCGTACAAGAAGTGGCTGCTGCTCGGCATCACCGCCCTGGTGGGCCTGATCGCCGGTGCCTCGGCGTCGGGCCAGTGGCGCACCTGGCTGATGTGGGTCAACGGTGTGCCCTTCGGCCAGAAGGACCCGCAGTTCAAGCTCGACGTCTCCTTCTACGCCTTCGACCTGCCCTGGTACCGGTTCCTGCTCGGCTTCGGCTTCGCCGCCACGATCCTGGCGCTGATCGCCGCCGCGCTCACCCACTACCTCTACGGCGGGTTGCGCATCACCAGCCCGGGCGCGCGCGCCACGGCCGCGGCCACCGGACACCTCTCGGTGCTCCTCGGCATCTTCGTCGCGCTGAAGGCGGTGGCCTACTGGCTCGACCGGTACGGTCTCGCGGTGAAGTCCAGCGACTTCAAGGCGACCGACAGCTGGACGGGCCTCAGGTACGTCGACGCCAACGCCTATCTGCCGGCCAAGACGATCCTGTTCTGCATCGCGGTGATCTGCGCGCTGCTGTTCTTCGCCACCCTGTGGCGGCGCACCTGGCAGCTGCCCGTGATCGGCTTCGGTCTGATGGTCCTGTCGGCGATCCTCATCGGCGGCCTCTACCCGGCGATCGTGCAGAAGTTCCAGGTCCAGCCGAACGAGCAGGCCAAGGAAGCGCCGTACGTCGAGAAGAACCTCAAGGCCACGCGTGAGGCGTACGGCATCGACGACGCCGACGTCGCCGACTACCCGGGCACCAGCCAGACCGAGGACAAGACCCGGCTGCGGGACGACGTCAGCGACACGGCGAGCATCCGGATCATGGACCCGAACATCGTCTCGCCGACGTTCCAGCAGCTCCAGCAGATCAGGAACTACTACGCGTTCCCGACCAACCTGGACGTCGACCGGTACACCAACAACGGCGAGGACCAGGACACGGTCATCGGTCTGCGTGAGCTCAACCTGAACGGCATCCCCAAGCGGAACTGGATCAACGACCACTTCCGTTACACCCACGGGTACGGTGTCGTCGCCGCGGAGGGCACCAGCGTGGGATCCGGCGGCCGTCCGGAGTTCACCGAGTCCGACCTGCCGTCCAAGGGCGAGCTCGGCACATACGAACAGCGCGTCTACTACGGCGAGCGGACGACCACGTACTCCATCGTCGGCGGTCCCCAGAAGGAGATCGACTACTCCGACGACAGTGGTGAGAAGACGTACAGCTACGAGGGCGACAGCGGGGTCAACCTCGCCAACCCGGTCAACAGGGCCGCCTACGCGCTCGCGTTCAGCGAGCCGCAGATCCTGTACTCGGGCGCGATCGGCGAGGGCTCGCGGATCCTGTACAACCGCACGCCCAAGGAGCGCGTCGAGGCGATCGCCCCGTGGCTGACCATCGACGGCGACGCCTACCCGGCGGTCGTCGACGGCCGGATCCAGTGGATCGTCGACGCCTACACGACGACCAACGGCTATCCGTACGCGTCGCGGACGACCCTCGGCGACACCACGGCCGACTCGCTGACCGCCACCAACGACCAGCGCGCGGTGGTGGCCCAGCAGAACCAGGTCAACTACATCCGCAACTCGGTGAAGGCGACCGTCGACGCGTACAGCGGCGAGGTCAAGCTCTACCAGTGGGACACGCAGGACCCCGTCCTCAAGACGTGGATGAAGGCGTTCCCGGAAACGGTGGAGCCGAGGAGTGAGATCTCGAACGACCTGATGGCACATCTGCGGTACCCGCAGGACCTGTTCAAGGTGCAGCGCGAGCTGCTGACCCGCTACCACGTCAAGGACGCCAACACGTTCCTGAGCGGCAGCGAGGTGTGGCAGGTGCCGGACGACCCGACGAACAAGACGGGCGACGCGGTGCCTCCGTACTACCTGAGCATGAGGATGCCGGACCAGCAGGACCAGGTCTTCTCGCTCACCACGACGTTCACCCCCAACGGACGTGACAACCTGAGCGCGTTCATGGCGGTCAACGCCGATCCCGGCACCGACGACTACGGCAAGATCAGAGTGCTGAAGCTGCCGACGAGTACGACGGTCGCCGGGCCCAAACAGGTGCAGAGCCAGTTCAACTCCGAACAGGACATCGCCGAGTCGATCAGGCTGCTGAGAGGCGGCGACTCGGAGGTCGAGTACGGCAACCTCCTGGCCGTGCCGCTCGACGGAGGACTGCTCTACGTGGAGCCGGTCTACGTACGCGGTGGTGGGCTGAAGTACCCGCTGCTGCGGAAGGTGCTGGTGACCTACGGCGGCCAGACGGCGTTCGAGGACACCCTCGAGGAGGCGCTGAACAAGGTCTTCGGCGGAGAGGGCACGCCCGTCGAGCCGCCACCGGGCGAGGACGAGGGAACGGGTGAGGACGAGGGCACCCAGCCACCGCCCGCAACTGAGAACCCCACGGTCCAGGAGGCTCTGAACGACGCCCAGAAGGCCTTCGAGGCCGGACAGGAAGCCCTGAAGAACAACGACTGGGAGGCCTACGGCAAGGCGCAGAAGGACCTCGAGGACGCGCTCCGCAAGGCCGAGGAGGCCCAGGCGGACGCGGGAGGCGGCGGCGCCGGCGGCGGGGAGAACGGTCGCGAGCCCGACGAGAGCCCGAGCAGTTAACGACCAGGCTGGTCAGTGGCTCCCCCCGCGCCGTGCTACGGTTGCAGCACAACGGCGCGGGGTGGAGCAGCTCGGTAGCTCGCTGGGCTCATAACCCAGAGGTCGCAGGTTCAAATCCTGTCCCCGCTACTGAAGTCGCGCAGTAGGCGACGCCAAAGGCCCGGATTCCTCACGGAATCCGGGCCTTTGTGGTGTGCGAACGCATGTGCCCGGACGGGCGACGGTCGTGCCGCCGACGGGAGTTGGGGGATGTGTGTTTGACTTGTCTCTCTGTGGGCATGTCGACAAAACGCTGTAGTGACCTCACTGACTGCGGTATACCAGGTGTACCCAGGTTGCAGGTGGTGCGACGATGGATGGTATGGGGGACAAGGCAACTCTGTTCGAGACAGGGCGTTTTGTGCAGTCCTCCCGCCGGGAGGAACCTCGCGACGAGGTGGGGGAGGCCGCCGACGAGGCGGCGGAGGAGCTGCGTCAACGGCTCGCCGCAGAGGCCGGCGACGTCGAGGCGATGAGCGTCCTCGGCGCCATGCTGCTGCGCCGCGGTGATCTCGACGGAGCCGAACCCCATCTCCGTGCCGCCACCGCCGCGGGCGACCGCGCCGCCGCCAACAACCTCGGCGTCCTGCTGCATCAGCGGGGTTACGCCGACGAGGCCGCCGGCTGGTGGCGGATCGCCGCCGTCGCCGGCTCCACCGCTGCGGCGCACGCCCTCGGCCGTCACCACCGCGAGCGCGGCGACGAGCCCGCCGCCGAGTACTGGCTGCGCCAGTCCGCCGAGCAGGGGCACGCGCTCGGCGCCTACGCCCTTGCCGACCTGCTCGAACACCGCGGGGACACGGCCGGGACGGAGCGCTGGATGCGGGCCGCCGCCGAGCGGGGGCACCGGGAAGGGGCCTACCGGCTGGCCCGCGCGCTGGACCGCAAGGCCGCGCGGCAGTCCGACGACGGCGGCGCCCCGCTGCTGGAGGAGGCCGAGCAGTGGTACCGGCAGGCCGCCGCGCGCGGACACCGCCGGGCCGCGCTGCACCTCGGGGCGATCCTGGAGAAGCGCGGCGAGCTCAAGGAGGCCGGCCGCTGGTATCTGACGTCCGCCAAGGACGGTGAGGCCCGGGCGGCCTGCGCGCTCGGCTTCCTGCTGCGCGACGCCGGGGACACCGAGAACGCCGCCGTGTGGTGGCTGCGGGCCGCGCAGGACGGTGACGGCAACGCCGCCAACGCGCTGGGCGCGCTGCACGCCGAGCGGGGCGAGACCCAGACCGCCGAACGCTGGTACCGGGCCGCCATGGACGCCGGTGACATCAACGGCGCCTACAACCTCGGCCTGCTCTGCGCCGACCAGGGCCGCACGGCCCCGGCCGAGCAGTGGTACCGCCGGGCCGCCTATGCCGGGCACCGCGAGGCGGCGAACGCGCTGGCGATCCTGCTGCTGCGGGCCGGGGACGAGACCGGCGCCGAGCCGTGGTTCTCCAAGGCCGCGGAGGCCGGCAGCGTGGACGCCGCGTTCAACCTCGGCATCCTGCACGCGGGCCGGGGCGAGGACGACGCGGCGCTGCGCTGGTACGAGCGGGCGGCGGCGGCCGGGCACACGGAGGCGGCGCTCCAGGTCGGTATGGCGCGACTGCGGGACGGCGAGGAGGGCGAGGCCGAGCGGTTCCTGCGGTGTGCGGCGGGCGGCGGGAGCGCCGAGGCCGCGTACCGGCTGGCGACGGTGCTGGATGCCCGCAGGCCGCCGGAGCCGGCGCATGAGCTGGGGGAGCCGGTGAACCGGCGCAGCGAGTGCGAGGAGTGGTACGAGCGCGCGGCCTCGCAGGGGCACCGGCGGGCGCAGGTGCGGGTCGGGATGCTCGCGGCGGCTCGGGGCGATGTCGTCGAGGCGGCGCGGTGGTACCGGGAGGCGGCGGAGGCCGGGTCGCGGAACGGGGCGTTCAATCTGGGGCTGCTGCTGGCGCGGGAGGGGAGCGAGCCCGAGGCGGCGGTGTGGTGGACGCGGGCGGCGGACGCGGGGCACGGGCGTGCGGCGCTGCGGCTCGCGCTGGTCTGTGCGCGGCGGGGGGAGCTGGCGGACGGGCAGCGGTGGGCGGACCGGGCGGCGGTGCTGGGGCCTCCGGCGGTGACGGAGCGGGCTGTGCGGTTGCGGGACGCGTTGCGGGAGGAGCTGTCGGCGTGACGCCGCGGGGTGCGGTGGCTGGGCGGGGGTGGGTGCGCAGTCCGGCGTTGGCGGGGTGCCGCTGCGCCCACCCGTGCCGCTGGGGGTACCTCCCAGGCCTTCAAGGCACTGGGGGAGGCACGACTACCCGCAGCTACGCGGCGTCGGTGCCCGCAGCTACGCGGACGTGATTTGCTTCTGTCGTTGTGCTTGACGTAGTGTTTCGGTTGTCGACGCGGGGTGGAGCAGCTCGGTAGCTCGCTGGGCTCATAACCCAGAGGTCGCAGGTTCAAATCCTGTCCCCGCTACTGAAACCGAGGGCCGGAATCCGAAAGGGTTCCGGCCCTCGGTGTTTTCGCTGTGTGTTTTCCTCGTCCCCGGCCGGCGCGGGCGCCGCCGGGGATCGTCGCTAGGCCGCCGCGCAGTTCGGGCAGACGCCGCGGTAGGTCACTTCCACGTCGGAGACCGTGAAGCCGAAGCGCTCCGTGTCGGGGAGGTCGGCCAGCGGGTTGCCGGTCGGGTGGACGTCGCGGATCGCCCCGCACTGCGCGCACACCAGGTGGTGGTGGGGGCGGTGGGCGTTGGGGTCGTAGCGCTTGGCCCGCTTGTCCGTGGCGACCTCGAGCACCTCGCCGAGCGAGACCAGCTCGCCGAGCGTGTTGTAGACGGTCGCCCGGGAGATCTCGGGCAGCTTGGCGACAGCCCTGGCGTGCACCTCGTCGGCCGTCAGGTGGACGTGTTCGCCGTCGAGGACCTCGGCCACGACACGGCGCTGCGCGGTCATCCGCCATCCACGTCCGCGGAGCCGATCCAAAAGGTCACTCATAGGCACCAGCCTAACAGCAGGGGGAACCAGGTCCCGAACGGGTGTGACTTTGGAGCCTTACTTGACTTAGACAATGTCCATTGTAGGATCGAGATCGGCTTTAGCCAAGGGACAGGTTGGTCAGCAGATGACGCAGGAGGCGTACGTGACGCAGGGACCGCTTACTACGGAGGCCGGTGCTCCGGTTGCCGACAACCAGAACAGCGAGACCGCGGGCGTCGGTGGCCCGGTCCTCGTGCAGGACCAGCTCCTTCTGGAGAAGCTGGCCCACTTCAACCGTGAACGCATCCCGGAGCGTGTGGTGCACGCCCGCGGTGCCGGTGCGTACGGCACCTTCACGGTGACCGCCGACGTCACGAAGTACACGCGCGCCAGGTTCCTCTCCGAGGTCGGCAAGGAGACGGAGACCTTCCTGCGCTTCTCCACGGTGGCCGGCAACCTCGGTGCCGCGGACGCCGTGCGCGACCCGCGCGGTTTCGCGCTGAAGTTCTACACCGAGGAGGGCAACTACGACCTCGTCGGCAACAACACCCCGGTCTTCTTCATCCGGGACGCGATCAAGTTCCCCGACTTCATCCACACCCAGAAGCGCGACCCGTACACCGGCTCGCAGGAGGCGGACAACGTCTTCGACTTCTGGGGTCTGTCGCCCGAGTCCACGCACCAGGTGACCTGGCTCTTCGGCGACCGCGGCATCCCGGCGTCGTACCGCCACATGGACGGCTTCGGTTCGCACACCTACCAGTGGAACAACGAGGCCGGCGAGGTCTTCTGGGTCAAGTACCACTTCAAGACGGACCAGGGGATCAAGAACCTGACCGCCGAGGAGGCCGAGATCCTCGCGGGCAAGGACCCCGACTCCCACCAGCGGGACCTGCGCGAGGCCATCGAGCGCGGCGACTTCCCGTCCTGGACCGTCTACGTCCAGGTGATGCCGGCGGCCGAGGCGGCCACGTACCGCTTCAACCCGTTCGACCTGACCAAGGTCTGGCCGCACGCGGACTACCCGCTGATCGAGTTCGGCAAGCTGGAGCTCAACCGCAACCCGGAGAACATCTTCGCCGAGGTCGAGCAGTCGATCTTCAGCCCCGCGCACTTCGTGCCGGGCATCGGTCCCTCCCCGGACAAGATGCTCCAGGGCCGCCTCTTCGCGTACGGCGACGCCCACCGCTACCGCGTCGGCATCAACGCCGACCACCTGCCGGTGAACCGTCCGCACGCCACCGAGGCGCGCACCCACTCCCGTGACGGCTACCTGTACGACGGCCGTCACAAGGGCGCGAAGAACTACGAGCCGAACAGCTTCGGCGGCCCGTTCCAGACGGACCGTTCGCCGTGGCAGCCCATCCCGGTCAGCGGTGTCACCGGCGAGTCGGTCACGCCCGTCCACGCCGAGGACAACGACTTCGTGCAGGCGGGCAACCTGTACCGGCTGATGTCGGAGGACGAGAAGGAGCGCCTGGTGAACAACCTGGCGAACGCCATCTCCGGGGTGACGCGCGACGACATCGCCGATCGCGCGATCAACAACTTCCGTCAGGCGGACGAGGACTTCGGCAAGCGGCTGGAGGCCGCGGTCCAGGCCCTGCGCGGCTGACTCCAGCGCTGGACCGCTTGTCGATCGACGGGCCGGACTCCCCTCGGGGGTCCGGCCCGTCCCGCGTATCACTACGCCGGTACCTGCTGGGCCCGCTGCCGCTCCGGTGCCCAGCAGCGGATGATGTCGCGGACCGAGACGATGCCGGCGGGCTCGCCCCGGTCGAGGACGATCAGATGGCGGAAACCGCCGTGGGTCATGGCGACAGCGGCCTCCTCCAGGGTCCAGGCCGGCGTGGCGAAGACGACGTCGGTGGTGGTGTGGGCGTGGGCGCGCTCGACGTCCGGGTCCTGGCCGAGCCCGACGGAGTTGAGGACGTCCCGCTCGGTGAGGATGCCGATGCCGGTGCCGTCGGGATCGAGGACCACGGCCGCGCCCACCCGGCGGGCGGACATCAGGGCGGCGGCCTGTCGGAGGGTGTGGGCAGGGCCGATGGTGAGGACCACGGTGCTCATGGCGTCACGGACGAGCATGGATGGAGCCACCTCCTAGCGGAAAACGCGAGGTCACGGGCGTCGGTGCCCGCTCGTTCGCGATTTCACAAATTCACAAGTGGGGGGACTCTCAGAGTGGCAGGCAAAGCGGGGGTCAACAAGAGGGCGCGTGCGGCGGGTTGGGGGCGTGCGCGCGGATCTTCCGCCGCTCAGTAACGCTGGTTGAGGTACCCCAGCAGCTCGTCGTGGAGCAGCCCGTTCGACGCCGCCGCGTTGCCGCTGTGCGGTCCCGGGCGGCCGTCGAGGCCCGTGAACGAGCCGCCGGCCTCCGTGACCACGATCGAGGTGGCCGCCATGTCCCAGAGCATGAGCTCGGGTTCGGCGCAGAGGTCGACCGACCCCTCGGCGACCATCATGTACGGCCAGAAGTCGCCGTACGCGCGCGTGCGCCACACCTCGCGGGTGAGGTCGAGGAAGCCGTCCAGCCGCCCCTGCTCCTCCCAGCCGCTGATCGAGGAGTACGCGAAGGAGGCGTCGGAGATCGTGGAGACGCGCGACACCTGCAGCCGGGAGGCCGACGAAAGACTGCGGCCCGCGAAGGCGCCATGCCCCTGCGCGGCCCACCAGCGGCGGCCGAGAGCGGGCGCCGAGACCACTCCCACGACCGGCTGGAACCCGCCCTCACCGGCCTCCATCAGCGAGATCAGCGAGGCCCAGACGGGAACACCGCGGACGTAGTTCTTGGTCCCGTCGATCGGGTCGATCACCCAGCGCCGCGGGCCCGTGCCCTCCACCCCGTACTCCTCGCCGAGGACCGCGTCCCGCGGCCGGGCGCGCTGCAGATGGCCGCGGATGAGCTCCTCGGCGGCCTTGTCCGCCTCACTCACCGGCGTCATGTCCGGTTTCGTCTCCACCTTGAGGTCGAGGGCCTTGAACCGGTCCATCGTCGCGGCGTCGGCGGCGTCCGCGAGGACATGGGCCAGACGCAGGTCGTTGAGGTAGTCGGGCATGCAACGAACGGTATCTGCCGAGGTCGGTGCGGGGCTACCGGGGGCGGGCCCCGAGACCCCTTGACAGTGCCCGACGCCGCGTCAAATCTGAACCGCAGGACCGGCCGCTCGCCCCGAGGGAGGCGAAGATGCCTGCAGCGCGGGAATCTCTGCTGGACGCCGCTTACACGGCACTGGCACGTCGGCCGTGGTCCGCGGTCCGCATGGTGGACGTGGCCGCCGCGGCCGGGGTCTCCCGGCAGACGCTGTACAACGAGTTCGGCAGCAAGGACGGCCTCGCCCGGGCCCTCGTGCGCAGAGAGGCCGACGGCTATCTGGCCGGCGTCGACCGCGCCCTCACCGGCCCCACCGACCCCCGCGAGCGCCTGACCGCGACCGCCGAGTGGACGACCTCGAGCGCCCGCGACAACGCCCTGGTCCGCGCCATGCTCACCGGCTGCTGGAGCGAACGCCTGCCCATGCCGACCCTCGCGGCCGTACCGTCCGGTTCCGTGGTGCCCGCCCAGCGCCGCGCCGACGGCCCGCTGCCCTCACCCGCCGACTTCGTCGCCCTCGTCCGCGACCGCGCCGTCGCCGTCCTGGCCGGCCCCGGCGTCCCGAGGAACGACACCGCCGACCTGGCCCGCTCCTGCGAGCTCGTGGTCCGCCTCGCCCTGTCCTGCGTCGCCGCACCACCGGCCGACAACGGTGTCGCCGACCTGGTGCGCGGCGCCCTGCACCGCCAGCCGGCCCCGTGGTGGGTCCCGTAGCGGAACGTCTAGTGCGCCGACCCCGAAAGCTGCAGCCCGATCACCCCGACGATCACCAAAGTGATCGACACGATCTTCAGCGTCGAGACCAGGTCACCCAGGAACACCATCCCGTAGATGGCCGTACCCGCCGCCCCGATGCCCGTCCACACCGCGTACGCCGGCCCCACGTCCAGCTTCTTCAGCGCCAGGGTCAGCAGCCCGAAGCTGCCCAGCGCGAACGCGCAGAACGCGACGGTCGGCCACAGCCGGGTGAAGCCGTGCGACAGCTTCAGGCACACGGCGAAACCGGTCTCGAGCAACCCGGCCACTATGACCAGCAGCCACGCCATGTGTAGTCCTCCCGCATTCCCCACGTACAGTGACCGCTTCGCCAGGTTCGGCAGGTTCGGGTCCGGCTCGGTGCGATTATGCACTTACCGTCCGCGCGCCACGACAAACACGCGAGGGTCAGTCGCCTTCCGTCCGCTCCCGCGTCGCCAGCAGCCGGCGCAGCGAGTACAGCCGGGCCTGGTCCGCGTGACCGTCGGCCACCCAGGCGTCCAGCGCGCAGTCCGGCTCGTCGTGACTGCACGCGCGCGGACAGCCCTCCGTGCCCGGCTCCAGGTCCGGGAAGGCGTGGATGACCCGGGACGGGTCGACATGGGCGAGCCCGAACGACCGCACTCCCGGGGTGTCGATCACCCAGCCCTCCGCGCCCGAGAGCGGCAGCGCCAGCGCCGAGGTCGTCGTGTGCCGCCCCCGCCCGGTCACGGCGTTGACATGACCGGTCGTGCGCCGCCGCTCCAGCGGTACCAGCGCGTTCACCAGGGTCGTCTTGCCGACTCCGGAGTGCCCGACGAACGCCGTGATCCGGCCGTCCAGTTGCTCCCGCACCCGGTCCGCCGCCGCACCGCTCTCCAGCTCCGCACGACTGGTGACGACATAGGGGATGTCCAGGTCGCCGTACAGCTCCAGCAGTTTGTCGGCCGGTGCGAGGTCCGATTTGGTCAGCACCAGCAGCGGCTCGAGCCCGCCGTCGAACGCCGCGACAAGACAGCGGTCGATCAGCCGCGGGCGGGGTTCGGGATCGGCGAGGGCGGTCACGACGGCGAGCTGGTCGGCGTTGGCGACGACCACCCGCTCGTAGGGGTCGTCGTCATCGGCGGTACGGCGCAGCACCGAGGTGCGCGGCTCGATCCGCACGATCCGCGCGAGGGTGTCCTTCTTCCCGGACAGGTCGCCCACGATCGCCACCCGGTCACCGACCACCGCCGCCTTGCGGCCCAGCTCGCGGGCCTTCATCGCGATCACGGTGCGGTCCTCGACGAGGCAGGTGAGCCGGCCCCGGTCGACGGTGAGGACCAGTCCCTCGGCGGCGTCCTCGTGCTTGGGCCGGATGTGGGTGCGCGGCCGGTTGCCCTTGCGGTTGGGGCGCGAACGGATGTCGTCCTCGTCGGTGTGCTTGCCGTAGCGGCGCATGGCGGACCCCTACGCCCCGAGCATCCCGGTCCACAGGTCGGGGAAGTCCGGCAGCGTCTTCGCCGTGGTCGCCACGTTCTCGATCTGCACGCCCTCGACCGCCAGGCCGATGACCGCGCCGGCGGTGGCCATGCGGTGGTCCTCGTAGGTGTGGAAGACCCCGCCGTGCAGCCGGCGCGGGCGGATGTGGAGACCGTCGGCGGTCTCCGTGACGTCGCCGCCGAGTTCGTTGATCTCCTTGGTGAGCGCGGCCAGCCGGTCCGTCTCGTGCAGCCGCAGATGCGCCACGCCCCGCAGCGTCGACGGGGAGTCCGCGAGCGCGGCGACGGCCGCGATGCCGGGCGTCAGCTCGCCGACCTCGCCGAGGTCCACATCGATGCCGTGGACCGACCCGGAGCCGGTGAACACCAGCCCGAACTCGGTGAGCTCACAGGAACCGCCCATCTCGGTGAAGATCTCGCGCAGCCGGTCACCGGGCTGGGTGGTGCGGGCCGGCCAGTCCGGGATCACGACCTTGCCGCCGGTCACCAGCGCCGCCGCCAGGAACGGCTGGGCGTTGGACAGGTCCGGCTCGACGGTCAGGTCCCGGCCCAGCAGGGCACCCGGGGTGACCCGCCAGACGTTGGGCTCGCCGCCCGACTCCGGGGTGTCGACCTGGGCGCCCACCGCGCGGAGCATGTCGACGGTCATCCGGATGTGCGGCAGCGACGGCAGCGTCGCACCGGTGTGCCGGACCTCGACGCCCTGGTTGAACCGGGGCGCGGAGAGCAGCAGCGCGCTGACGAACTGGGAGGACGAGGACGCGTCCACCTCGACCGTGCCGCCGTCCAGGGCGCCTCCGCCGTGCACCGTCATCGGCAGCGTGCCGCGGTCGTCGTCGTCGATCCGGGCGCCCAGCCGACGCAACGCGTCGATGACTCCGTTCAGGGGACGCTCGTAGGAGCGGGGGTCGCCGTCGAACCGGACGGGGCCGTCGGCCAGCGTCGCGACCGGAGGCAGGAACCGCATCACCGTGCCGGCGTTGCCGACGTCGACGGTGGCCGGGCCGTGCAGTCCCGTGGGGAGCACCCGCCAGGCCTCGCCGGTGCCGTCGGGGCCCACGCCCTCCTCGATCTCGATGCCCATGGCGCGCAGGGCGCCCGCCATCAGCAGGGTGTCGCGGGAACGCAGCGGGCGGCGCAGCCAGCCCGGCTCGGAGGCGAGGGCGGCGAGCACGAGGGCACGGTTGGTGACCGACTTGGACCCGGGCACGTGGACCGTCGCGTCGACGGCTCCGCTCGCGTGCGGGGCGGGCCAGAGGGCGGTGTGTGCGGTGTTCGGGGCCATGGGGCCCACTTTATAAGGAGGCCCGGGGACAGGCCGTCCTTCGGGTGCGGCTGCGCCACGGCTGGTCGCCCCGCAGTCCAGGAGCTACAGCCCCAGGAGCCACCTGCCGCCGCCCAGCAGTGCGCACAGCGACACCGCGTGGAAGAGGAACAGCCACAGGCCCGCCGGGACGTGCGTCAGCCGTGACAACTGGTCCGCGTCCGAGTCCCCCGCGCCGCCGCGTGCCCGCTTGGACTGGAGCTCGAACGCCGGGCGCACCCCTCCCAGCAGCAGGAACCACACCACGGCGTAGGCGAACGCCGCTTGCACCTGGGGCCCGGCCAGCCAGGACACCAGGACGAACGTGCCGCCCGTGACGAGCACCGTCACCGCGCCGTAGGCATTGCGGATCATCACCAGCATCGCCACGAGCAGCGCCGTGGCCAGCCACAGCAGCAGGGTGATGCGCCCGGCGCCGAGCAGCGCGGCGCCGCCGAGGCCCAGCAGCGGAGGTGCGGTGTAGCCGGAGGCGGCGGTGAGGATCATGCCGATGCCGGTCGGCTTGCCCCGGCTGACCGTCAGGCCGCTGGTGTCCGAGTGCAGGCGTATCCCCGTCAGGGTGCGGCCGGTGAGCAGGGCCACCAGGCCGTGCCCGCCCTCGTGGGCGATGGTGATGGCGTTGCGGGAGATCCGCCACGGCCCGTGCGGTACGACGACGGCGGCAGCGGCGACCAGGGTGGCGACGACCACCCACATGTCGGGGTCGGGCTGGGTGCCGGAGACCTCGTCCCAGAGGGAGCCGAGCGAGGCGGCCGCGGTGCTGACCATGCTGTCCATGCGTTTCGGATCGCTCCTCTGGGCGTACGGGGTCCAGCAGTGTTGCACGAATGTGCGGTCGGTGTCTGAGACGCCGGCGGAGCGGCGATCGTTCCTGCACGGCGAACGGGCGGGCCGGGGGCGGAGCCTGCGACGCCCTCGGGAGGGGTCCCGGCCGGCCGCTGGTACTCAGGAACCCGCCCGTTCGTGAGACCCGCTGCGCGGGGAGGGCGGCGATCGGCACCGAGAGGGGGAATAGAGGATGGCGACGCACCCGTCGACGTACGACCCCGTGGTCGACGTCCGCCCGCTGCCGCCGGTCCCGCCGCCGAGCCCTCTGCGCGCGCCCCTGGGGAGGGCGCTGGTGCTGGTGCCGGACGCCGGGCCGGTGCGAACGGTCCGCTCGGGCGAGCAGGTGCCCGACGGCTGGTTCGGGCCGCACCGGATGCTGTTCCTGGTGGACACCACCGAGCACCGGCTCGTGTTCGACCTCCGGCCGCCCGGCCGGGACGGGTCCGCCTCGTGGCGCTGCCGGGTCGAGCTGATGTGCCGGGTCACCGACCCCGCCGCGGTGGTGGCACGGGGCATCCGCGACATGGGTGCCGCCTGGCACGGCCTCCTGGAGGAACGGCTGCGGAACGTGTCGCGGGGATACGGCGCCGGACAGCTCCGCGAGGCCGAGCGGGCGCTGAACGCCGCGCTGCGGGACGTCACCGGGGACGCGGCCGTCCGGCTGTACGGCGCCCGGGCCGCACTGCTCGGCCACGACGGGTCCTCCCGGAATCCGGGCCGGAGCCGGGTACGGGGGGCCCGGCTCCGGCCCGGAACGGCGGCCGCGGATGACGGGTCGGAGGTGCTTGTGGGGGAGGTGGTGGCACGCAAGGAGGAGCCGCTGCCGCCGAAGCCCTCCCGCCCTCCCGAAGTGCCGCCGCCCGCGCCCGGGCGCCGGGTCAGCAGGGTCCGCGGCACCGGGACGCCGGGCGACGGGCGACACGGTGGGGGGAGGCGGTGAACGACATGACGATCCCGCCGGAACCCGCCCGTCCGCCGGAGCGTCCGCTCTCCCGGCCCGGCCATCTGACCTGGTCGGCCGCGGACGACGGGCTCCAGGCCCTCGCGGTGTGGACGGAGTGCCGTCCCGGCCACGGCGAGGACGCCGAACCGCTCGCGGCCCACCACCGGCCCACCGGGCACGGACTGCTGGCCGTGTTCGACGGCTCGGGCGGCTCCGGAGCCGCTCCCGGCTGGCGCGCGCCCGACGGCACCACGTACACCAGTGCCTGGACCGGCGCCCGGATCGCCCGGCTGGCCACGGAATGCTGGTTCCAGCACATCGTCGCGTCCGGGGAGCACCCGTCCCACGGGAACGGGCCGGGGACGGCGGACAGCCCCGAGCGGCTGAAGCGCTGGCTGCGGAGGATGCTGGACGCCACCCCCACCACGGTCCGGAGCAAGATCACCGGGTCCATGCGCCGCGTCCTGCCCACGACACTGGCCGCGATCCGGTACCGCACGGTCGACGAGGACGTCCGCTGGGAGGCCGTCTGGGCCGGCGACTCCCGGTCGTACGCCCTGCTGCCCGGAAGCGGACTGCACGCGCTCACCCGCGACGACACGCACGAGGACGACACCCTCGCCCAGCTCCGGCAGGACCCGCCGATGACGAACGTCATCTGCGCCGACCGCGACTTCACCCTCTCCACCCACCGCGGCGCGTTCCGCGCGCCCTGCGTCCTGCTCTCCGCCACCGACGGCTTCTTCGGCTATGTGCACACGCCCGCGCAGTTCGAGTGCGTCCTGCTCGAAACGCTCGGGCAGTCGGGCGACGTGGCCGAATGGGCCGAGAGGCTGCGCAGGGCGATCCAGCCGGCCACGGGTGACGACGCGTCGCTCTCCCTGGCGGCGCTGGGTTTCGAGGACTTCGGCCGGCTGCGTGCCGCCTTCGCCGGCCGGTACGCCGACATCGCCGGGGGCGAGTACCTCGACGTACCGCCGGACGACGACCAGGAGGGGATGCGCGGCTGGCAGGACCGGACATGGCAGGCCTATCGGGACGCGTACGAGAAGTTCATGCCGGGGGTGGGGGAGTGAAGCCGGGTGACGTGATCGGCGGGTACCGGGTCGTCAGCGAGCCGACCAACGCCGACGGCGGCAAATGCATGTGGGCCTTCGCCGAGAAGGACGGCAAGGAGTACTTCCTCAAGCGGTTCCTCGAACCCAAGCGCCCTCGTGAGGGCTCCGGCAGCGCGACGAGCCGGCGCATCAGGCTGGAGACGTGCAGGGAGTTCGAGGAGCGGCACAGGAGCATCATGAAGCTGCTCCGGCCCGACGCCGACGGTGCCGGCAACCTGGTGCTCGCCACCGACTTCTTCCACGCGGGCAGCACCTACTACAAGGTCACCGAACGCATCGACACCGCCGGTCTGGACAGCCCCCACTCGCTCGCCCCGAAACAGAGGACGGTGCTGCTCAGGACTCTGGCGACCAGCCTGCGGCTGCTGCACGACATCGACGTGGTGCACGGCGACCTGAAACCGGCCAACGTGCTCGTCCAGAAGCGCGAAGGGGCCGCGTTCCACACGGCGAAGCTCATCGACTTCGACGACTCCTACCTCTCCGGCAGCCCGCCGGCCCGGGAGGACGTCGCGGGCGACTCCTTGTACGGCGCGCCGGAATGGCGGCGCTATGTGCAGGGCGACGAGTCCGTGGCGAGCGGGGACCTGACGACGGCCGTGGACATGTTCGCGCTGGGGCTGATGACGCACCTGTACCTCACCGGCGCGCTGCCCGCCCACGCCGACCGCTTCGGATCACCGGCGGACGCGGTGAACGCGGGTGAGCCACTGGCCGTCGACGAGCGGCTGGGCACGGCGACGCAGGCCCTGATCGCAGCCGCGACGTCCGCCGATCCCGCGGCCCGCCCCACCGTCGCCGACTTCCTGACGGCGCTGAAGGACCCCGGGGCGTGCACCCTCCACGGCACACCGCAGCCCCGCCCGACAACCGGCAGAAGCCGGGTCCAGTTCAACCCGCCGAACCGGTCCGGGGCCCCGCCGGACCGGTCGGCCCACCGGCCGGCCGCCGCCGGCGACGAACCGAGGAAGTCCAGGGTCAGGATCAATCTCGGTCCCCGCCGAGACGGCCCTGCCGCCGACCGTCCCACCCCGTAACCGAGGAGACGCATGAGCACGGAGATCGAGAAGTACCAGGGGAATCTGCGGTATGCCGTCGACATCGTGATGTGCATCGACGCCACGGGCAGCATGCACCCCGTTCTGGACCTCGTGAAGAACAGCTCGCTGCAGTTCCACCAGCGGCTGAACGAGGTGATGGGCAGGAAGAGCAAGGAGATCAGCCAGCTGCGGCTGAAGGTGATCGCCTTCCGGGACTTCGGCGACGACCCCTCCGACGCCATCGAGCAGACCGAGTTCCTGCGCCTGCCCCAGCAGGTGGCGGAGTTCGAGAGATTCGTCACCGGACTCGAGGCGGGCGGCGGCGGGGACATCCCCGAGTCCGGCCTGGAGGCCCTGGCCCTGGCGATCAACTCCCCCTGGGAGAAGGGGCTGGACCGGCGGCGCCACGTCATCGTCATGTTCACCGACGCGCCCGCGCACCCCCTCGGCACGGTGGGCGTCGCCGCGCAGACCTATCCGCGCAACATCCCGCGCACCATGGACGACCTCTTCGAGCAGTGGGGATACGCGCGCAGCCAGACCGCGGTGATGGAGCAGTCGGCGAAGCGGCTGGTCCTCTTCGCGCCCGAGGAGGAGCCGTGGAAGGAGACCATCGGGGAGGAGTGGGATCTCACCCTGCACTTTCCTTCCAGGGCCGGAGAGGGCCTGGAGGAGTTCGAGATGGACGAGATCATCGAGACGATCGCGAACAGTCTGTGACTCCCTGGCTCCAGGGCACGGGCGCCCGGATCGACTTCGACGGGCCGTGGCTGGTGTTCTCCTGGTGGCGCCGCCGGAACGACCGGGCGTCCGGTCACGGCGGCCGTCTGTACCTGCCGCCCGAGTGGTGCGTCTCGGTCAGGGGCCGGCTGTCCGCCCGCGACGGCGGCCTGCGCCTGGCGTTCCGGTTCCGGCCCGGCGGGAGGAGCGGCGCCGACGTGGTGGCGGAGATCGTCGTCGACGCGGAACGGGCGGAGGCGGCCTGGCGGTCCGCCGAGTGGTTCGCGCACGAGTACCGCGTCGGGGACCTCTCCGCCTCCTGGCGGGACGCCGAGCCGGCCACCGCGGAGCGGGAGGAGGCCCGGGACTGGCTCAGCGCTCCCGTCCCGCCGACCACACAAACCCTCTTCCGCTCGGTCATGGCCCGCCTGACCGCCGCGGACGGGTGACCGGGGAGGCAGTGTGACCGGGCCGACGTGGCAGTGCTCGGACTGCGACACGTTCAACGGTGCCGGGGCGCGGGTGTGCACCGTCTGCGACACACCACGGGGCGCGTCCGAACCACCGCCGGGCAGGAAGCCGACCGCCCCGAAGAAGCCGACCCCCGCGAAGAAGCCGACCCCCGCCAAGAAGGCCCCGGCCACCACAACCCCCGCCGCCGGCAGCGTCGTCGGCACGCCACTGCCCCGGCTGCACGCGCCGGGACTGGAGTGGATGTGCCCGGTGTGCCACCGCTACGTGGTCGAGGAGATCCGGTGCGACACCTGCGGCACGCTCTGGTCGCGCTCCGCCACGACCACCCGAAGCCCCGTGCACGGAGGCGCCCCGCGCGCGCCGGGCACCGTGCGGCCCACCGCCCCGGAGCCGACCCGAGGGGAGATCGCGACGGCATGCGGCTGTCTGCTGTTCCTCGCGGCAGCCGTGGTGACTCTCATCGTCCTGCTGATCGCCAACTGGTCGTCCGTGACATCGTTCGTGACCGGCTCCGACTCCTCGGAACCCTCCCCGGCACCGACCTGGGGCGGCCCCTGCCCGAAGCAACTGACCGGGATGATCCCGGAGGGGGCCGGGGCGACGCTCGTCGCCGCCTACAGCCGGGAGGACCTGGAGGAGCGGTACGCCTTCTGCCGGGCGAAGACGGGGAAGATCTACTACTTCTTCAAGCCGGAGAACGGCGAGCCGTACGGCAACCCCACGGAGGTGAAGAGGTCCGAAGGGGCCTACGTGGTCGACTTCTTCCCCCAGAAGACCAGTTACCACTTCGGCGACGGCGAGCTGAAGGCCTACGACGAGGACGGCAAGGAGGTCTGGAACGGCGACCTGGTCCCCGAGGCGACCGTCGAGTGACGGCCCGGCCGGGTCCGCGGTCAGGAGTGGGTGACCGTGATGCGGGACATGCGGACCTCGCCGTGGTTGTCGCCGTCGCACGGCTCGGAGTTGTCGCAGTTGGCCTGCGTATGGGCGCCCGCCTTGAAGTAGTTGGTGGCGCCCTCGTGACGGATCGTCGTCTCGAGCCGGCCGTCGTAGTACGCGTCGATCTTTCCGCCGCCCGCCACGAACCGGGCCTCGAACTCCGTGCCCAGCATGTAGTCGTCGGTGACGAGGTGGTGATGACGGTCGTCGCCGTCGGTGATGTAGAGGCTGCGGCCCTCGAGACGGAAGACGGTGACGTCGTCGTCCCCGCCGTGCACCTGGGCGCCGACCACGTACGGCCGTGCCTCGGGCAGCGCCGTGAACGCCTCCCTGCGAGAAGGCCGCCAGAGCGGGTTGGGTGATCTCCGTGGGGTCCTCCTCCTCGCCGGTGGGCAGCGTCAGCTTCCAGTCGGTCAGGTCGAGCACCTCGGACGGGTACGCGCAGCGGGTGGCCGTCCGTTCGTCCGGGGCCGGAGTGACGGCCCGGGCGGACAGCGTGAACGCGGCGGCCGAGACGGCGGCGGTGACGCCCGCGAGTACGACGGTCCGGGTGCGCGGCATGACGGCTCTCCTCGTTGGGGGGTGGGGCGGCGCGTACCGTAGGCGCCGCCACAGGGACCGGTCCCGGCAGCCTCGCGGCGTCACCCTCTTCCGCGCACGCGTGCGACTGATGAAGGCTCTGGGGAGAGCCTGCACAGGGTCCGCGGGCCCCAGTAGGTTCGTCCCTGAGCGCGGCCCTGCGCCGTGTGCGTTCCGGACCCGACCGAGGGGGGAAGATCCGTGCGTTCGGGGGAGCTGTTCGCCGGCCGTTATGTCCTGAAGGAGGTCGTCGGCGCGGGACGCGGCGGCGACGTGTGGCTGGCCCACGACACGGTGGTGGGCCAGGACGTCGCACTCAAACGGGAGCGGACGGACAGCGCGGACGAGGCGGCGGTGCGGCGGCTGCTGGGCGAACCGCGCGCCATGGCCAAGTTCCGGGAGCATCCTCATGTCGTCACGCTGTACGACGTGGTGGCCGTGGAGCAGGACGGGGACGGGCCGAGGACGTACTGGTTCGTCATGGAGTACGTGCCCGGCGGGGGCCTGGACCGGCAGCCGCCGGTCGCTCCCGCGCGGGCGGCCCGGATCGGCGTCCAGCTCGCCGACGCGCTGAGCGCCCTGCACGAGGCGGGCATCGTCCACTGCGACGTCAAGCCCGCGAACATCGGCCTCACCCGGCAAGGGGCCGCGAAGTTACTGGACTTCGGCGCCGCCCACCGGGTCGGCGGCAGCGAGACGATCACGGTCGGCGGCCCGTTCAGCTTCACCCCGGACTACGCCGCCCCCGAACTGGCCCGGGGCAACGTGCCACGGCCGGCCTCGGACGTGTTCTGCCTCGGCGCCACCCTGCACGCGCTGGTCACCGGAGCGCCGCCGCGCGGTGACGCGGCTGAGGACGCCGCCCGTCCCGCCCTGGGCGAGGACGGCGCGGACACCGAGCGGCTGAGGTACTGGAAGGCCGAGCACGGCGTCGTGGAGCTGGACGCCGACGCCCTGGGACCGCTGTATCCCGTGCTCGCCGCCATGCTCCACCGCGACCCCCGGCAACGCCCGGACGACGCCGAGGCCCAGCGGCTCCTGGAGGAAGCGGCCGGGACCGGCCCGGACCCCGCTCGCGGACCGGCCGCCACCGGCACCGTCCCCGGGCCGCGCAGACGGCGCCGGCCCCTGATCGCCGGCGCGCTCGGCGTCAGCGCCGTGCTGGCCCTCGGCCTCGCCGTCCTCCCCGGCCGCGGCGACGACGGGACGGCGGCCGGCTCCCCGCCCGGCCAGAGCCGGCAGGACGAGAACGCCTCCGACGGGGAAGCGCAGGCCCTCATCGGAGATCCGCACACGGCCGACGTGTGTGCCCTGACCGACCCCGCCGCCCTCGACCGGTTCGGCAACGGCGACGTGCGCGTGGACGTCGACTACGGGAACTTCGACCGCTGCGACGTGCTCGTCGGCATCGACGACGAAACGCGGATCGACGTCTCCGTCGGTCTGCTGCGCGGACCGCGACCCGAGGGCTCGGAGCCCTCCCGCACGATCGGAAGCATCGGCATCCGCCAGGAGCAGGCGGAGAGCGACGAGTGCAAGCTGCTGCTCACGTCCGACCGCGACACCGAGGACGCACTGGTCGAGGTCCGCGCCAACATGGGCAAGGGCACTGTGGTCGGCGGCAACGCCACGCTGTGCACGGTCGCCTATGAGGCGGCCGGGAGTGCGGCGGAGGTCCTCGACTCCGGTCCCGTCCCCCGCCGCTCGCCCGGCTACCCGCGCACCTCGCTGGCCTGGGCGGACGCCTGCGCACTGCTCGACGCGGAGGCGCTGTCCGCCGTTCCCGGCCTCAAGGCCGACGTGCCGGAGGTGGGCATCGCGAACTGGAGCTGCGCGTGGTCGAGCGACGTCGACGAGCTGGAGGCGGAGGTGAGCTTCTTCCGCGATCAGCCCAAGTCCGCGGTGGACGGCGCCACGGCCGTCGGACTCAACGGCTACCGCACGGTCATCGCACCGGACGACGACGGCGACTCGTGCACCGCCTTCGTCGAGTACCGCAGATACAGCGGCCAGGACGCCCGGACGGCGGCCGAGATGGTGCGGCTGGACGTCGGCGGGCGCAGGCCCACGGGCGAACTCTGCGCGACGGCGGAGGACCTGGCCGGCTCCGCGGCCGCCGGACTCCGCACGCGCTGACCCTCAGGGGGCGCAGTCCGGCCAGTCGGCGTCGTCCTCCATCAGGTCCAGGTCCGGCGGCACCAGCGTGGTCGACTCCACCAGCCCCTTGATCAGGTTGTGCAGCAGGCTGTTGTCGGCGGGCCGGCCCTGCGACTTGTCGTGCAGCAACGGGTACCGGAAACCGGTGTGATGCAGCCGTCGGCGCACGGCCTCGATCCGGTGCTCGATCCTGCGCTCGGTCCAGTTGTCGTCCGGACGGAGGTAGGCGAGCTGCCTGGCGGCCATGGCGTACGACAGGGGACGCGGATCCTCCTCGTACAGCAGATAGCGCTGCCCGAGGACGATCAGCAGCAGCCGTTCGTCGTCGTCGAGGGCCCACGTCTCCGGCCGGACCGTCTCCGCCCGCCGCCGCGACACCGGCCCCTGGTCGTCGTGGCCGGCCACATACAGTTCGACCAGGTGCTCCCGGTAGCCGGAGCCCTTCACGAACAACGGGGTGTAGCCGGTGGCGAGCGGGACCGGCTCGGTGCTCAGGTGCAGCATCCGGCCCCGGGGCAGCCGCACGAGCTGCTGCCCGGTGTTGCGCAGCCACCACATCCCCCGCCGGTACGTCAGCTCGCCGTGCCGCCGGCTGACCCGCAGGTCGTCCACGCCCACTCCGAGGTCCACGTCCGGTTCCTCACCGCGCCCGAAGCGGACCGTCAGCCCCTGACGGGGCGGAGCGCTGAGCTCCCCGGTGACCGTACGGGCATGCAGGGTCCCCGGCGCGGCGGACGCGACACCACGCGCGAGGCTGGCGGAGAGGGGCATCGCTGGTCTCCTCGGTCCGGTGCTCGTGTACGACTGACCAGTGTCCGCGACCGGCGCGGGACCCCTCCCCGGCCACGTCCGCGCGCGGGACGGGCACCGGGAACACGGCCGCCCCCCGGATCGCCCACGCCGCTTCCGTAGGGTAGGAGGGTCGCTTCACAGGTGCGGACGGGGATGGACATGTGCGGACGGTACGCGGCCAGTCGCAGGCCCGAGGATCTCGCCGGAATCTTCGAGATCGAGAAGTGGGAGCCCGAGGAGACCCTGGAGCCCGACTACAACGTGGCGCCGACCAAGGAGGTCTACGCCGTACTCGACCGCGCCCTGAAGGACTCGCAGGACCCGCGCCCGGTCCGCCAGCTGCGGAAACTGAAGTGGGGACTGGTGCCCTCGTGGTCCAAGACCCCCGAGGGCGGCGCCCGGATGATCAACGCCCGCGCGGAGACCGTCCACGAGAAGCCGTCCTACCGCCGCGCCTTCTCCTCCCGGCGCTGCATCCTCCCGGCCGACGGTTACTACGAGTGGGTCACCGGCAAGCAGGAGCGGGAGCTGGAGGCCGAGGGGAAGAAGAAGCGGCCCCGCAAGCAGCCCTACTTCGTGACGCCGGCCGACGGCTCGGTCTTCGCCATGGCCGGGCTGTACGAGTTCTGGCGGGACCGGACGCTGCCGGACGACCACCCGGGGGCCTGGTGGGTGACATGCTCCGTCATCACCACCGAGGCGGAGACCGGCCCGCTCGCCGTGTCCCCCGCGGACGGCCCGCACGCCCTGGCCGAGATCCACCCGCGGATGCCGCTGATGCTGACCCCGGACCGCTGGGACGCCTGGCTGGACCCGTCCCGCACGGACGCCGACGAGCTCCGCGCACTGCTCGCCCCGCCGCCCCCGGGCCTGATGCGCGCCTACCCGGTCACCACGGCCGTCAGCAACGTCCGCAACAACGGGCCGGAGCTGCTGAAGGAGCTGGCCGCGCCGGAAGAGGGCACACTCTTCTGACGTGACCTCCGACACGACAGACACGGTGCAGAGCGTCGAGACGGACGCCGGCACCGCCCGCATCACCTGGCACCGCGCCGTGCGCCGCGCCCGCCTCGTCCTCGCGCTGAGCCACGGCGCCGGCGGCGGCATCGGCGCCAGGGACCTCCAGGCGCTCGCCGCCGAGCTGCCCGCCCACGGCGTGACCGTCGCCCTCGTGGAGCAGCCCTGGCGGGTGGCCGGCAAGAAGGTCGCCCCCGCCCCGAAGACCCTGGACACCGGCTGGCGGGGCGTCTGGCCCGCCCTGACCGGGCCCGGCCTGCCGGTGATCGCGGGCGGACGCAGCGCCGGCGCCCGCGTGGCCTGCCGCACCGCCGGGGAACTCGGCGCCCACGCGGTGCTCGCCCTGAGCTTCCCCCTGCATCCGCCCGGGAAGCCGGAGAAGTCCCGGGCCGACGAGCTGCTGGGCGCCGGAGTGCCCACCCTCGTCGTCCAGGGCGGCAACGACCCGTTCGGCACGCCCGCGGAGTTCCCCGAGGGGACCTACGAACTCGTGGAGGTGCCCCACGGCGATCACGGCCTCGCCGTGCCCAAACGGGCGGGCCTCACGCAGGAGGAGGCCGTGGCGGTCGTCACGGACGCGGTCGTGCGGTGGACCGGCACGCTCGGCTGAGACGCCGGGAATGCCCGGGCGGCCTCCGCTGTTGGGACGGACGTATGTGCCGGTCAACGGCACCGCCGTCGTAGGAGAGGAAGTCCGCCGCATGGGTTCCACGTTCTGCCCGAGCCGCAGTGCCCGCGCCGACCTGGACTGGACGGTGCTGCACGCGGCCAAGACCGCCCCGATTCGGGCGGCGGGCGGACCGGATCGTCGTCTATCCTCCGATTCGGGCGAGACCGGTTTCGGTCTCGCGACAACACTGGAGGAGGTGGGTCCGGTTCCCGGTACCGACGCAGGGACCGAACACGGCCAGGCGGAGCAGCCCGAGGGCCAGGGCGGCACGGGCGCGGAGTCGACCGCGGAGCGCAGCGCGCGCTTCGAGCGGGACGCGCTCGAGTTCCTCGACCAGATGTACTCGGCCGCGCTGCGCATGACGCGCAACCCGGCCGACGCCGAGGACCTGGTGCAGGAGACGTACGCCAAGGCGTACGCGTCCTTCCACCAGTTCCGCGAAGGCACCAACCTCAAGGCGTGGCTGTACCGGATCCTCACCAACACCTTCATCAACTCGTACCGCAAGAAGCAGCGCGAACCCCAGCGCAGCGCGGCCGAGGAGATCGAGGACTGGCAGCTCGCCCGTGCCGAGTCGCACATGTCCACGGGTCTGCGCTCAGCGGAGTCGCAGGCGCTGGACCACCTGCCCGACTCGGACGTCAAGGAAGCGCTGCAGGCGATCCCCGAGGAGTTCCGCATCGCGGTGTATCTCGCCGATGTCGAGGGCTTTGCCTACAAGGAGATCGCGGACATCATGGGGACACCCATCGGTACGGTGATGTCCCGGCTGCACCGGGGCCGCCGCCAGCTGCGCGGCATGCTCGAGGACTACGCGCGTGAGCGCGGACTGGTCCCGGCCGGTGCCGGAGAGTCGAACGAAGCGAAAGGCTCGGGGTCATGAGCTGCGGAGAGCCGCACGAGACGGATTGCAGCGAAATCCTCGATCATCTCTACGAGTTCCTCGACCGTGAGATGCCGGATTCCGACTGTGTGAAGTTCGAGCACCACTTCGAGGAATGCTCGCCGTGCCTGGAGAAGTACGGGCTCGAGCAGGCGGTGAAGAAGCTGGTCAAGCGCTGCTGCGGGCAGGACGACGTACCCGGTGACCTGCGCTCCAAGGTCATGGGCAGGATCGACCTGATCCGCTCCGGCCAGGCCGTGCCCGACCAGGACGTCACGGCCTCGGGGGCCACGCCGCAGGAGTCCTGACACCTCACCGTGTTCCCGGCGCGTGTCACTCGTACGTGCTAATCCGCGGGTTATCGGCCCGTGGAGGCACCTGCCTGCGGCCTAGGCTCCAGATCCTGGCAGACGGCGGACGAGTGCCGCAGGCACGGTCGGGGGTGGGGCTCATGGAGGCGTTACCGGCGCGGGCCAGGGCGTATGTCGCCGGTGTCACCCTGCTGGGCCTGCTCTGTCTGGTTCCGCCGCCGGTGCTGACGGCACCGGGAGTCCTCCCGGACGTCCCCGTCCCCTGGTGGCCGGTCGTCCTGCTCGCCGCGCTGTACGCCGGATGCGAGCGCCTCGCCCGGTCACGTCTCGTCGCCGCCCCGTACCCGGGCGGCACCTTCCACCCCGTTCTGCTCGCCGGGGCCTTCCTGCTGCCGCCGTACGCCGCCGCGCTGGTCGCGCTGCCCGGGGCGCTTCTGCTTCCCGTGGAGCAGCGGCCGTACCCGGCGCACAGGCTCTGGCGGGCCGCTCAGCTGGTGCTCGCCGTGTGGGCGGCCGGCCGGGTCCACGCGGCGGCCGGGGGGCCCGGCGCGGTGGCGGACTGCGACGTACCGGGCGCGCTGGCGACGGCCGGGGCCGCGGTCCTGGCGTTCTGCCTGGTGCTCACCCTGCTCGACGGCGGCATCCCGGCGACGGCGTCCCGCAGATCCCCGCGCGGGCGGCCGATGACGGCCCTCGCCGCGTGGTGGCGGCACTTCCTGCGGTCTCTGGCACCGCTCACCGTGCACGGTCTGGCCGGGCTCATGATGGCGCTGCTGTGGCGCAGCGCCTACGGCCCCATGGCGGCGCTGCCGGTGCTGCTGCCGATGGGCGTCTCGTGGTGGGCGTTCGCCCAGTACCACCGGGAGCGGGCCGCCCACCAGGCCACGATCCGCGCGCTCGTCCAGGCCGTCGACATCAAGGACGGCTACACGCGCGGACACAGCGAGCGCGTCGGACGGGCGTCGATGATGATCGCCCGGGAACTGGGCCTGGACGACGAACGGGTCGAGATGCTGCGCTTCGCCGGCATCCTGCACGACGTCGGCAAGCTCGGTGTCCCCACCCGGCTGCTCACCAAGAACGGCCCGCTGACCGCCGAGGAACGCCGGGTGATCGAACTCCATCCCGAGTACGGGCACGAGATGGTGCGGGGCATCTCCTTCCTCGGCGAGGCCCGCGCGGCGGTGCTGCACCACCACGAGCGGCTGGACGGCTCGGGCTACCCCTACGGGCTGGCGGGCGGTCAGATCCCCGAACCCGCCCGGGTGGTCGCGGTCGCCGACGCCTTCGACGCGATGACCTCCAACCGCTCCTACAGCAGGGCACGGCCCGTGCCCGCGGCGCTCGAGGAGCTCCGCCGGTGCGCGGGCACCCACTTCGACCCGCGGATGGTCGGCGCACTGGTACGCGCCATCGGCCGGTCCGGCTGGCACCCGGCGGTGACCGCCGACGACCACCGCTCCACCGCCCTTCCGGGGCCCGCAGCGCCGCTCACCGACCGGTCCGGGGCGCGCCGGTGAGGCCGCGGCTGCACACCGTCGTGCACCTCTGTGCCGCCGTCCTCGCGACGGGCTCCCTGGGCAGCACCCTCTACAACGGCGTCGAGGAACGGGGAGCCGCCCTGGCGTTCGGGGTGCTCGTCACGGTCGGCGAGCTCACCCGGCGCAACGGGACCCGGATCCGTCAGGCCGCTCCGCTGGCCGCCGCCGGCTCGCTGTCGTACGCGCTGCTCGCCGAGACCGCGGGGCGGCCCACCCACCACGGCGCCGCCCAGGTCGTCACCGTGGTGCTCGCCGCGTCCCTGCTCGGCAGCGTGCCGCACGTCGGGCGCGGCGACGGACCCGCCCTCGACCCGGCGGCCCGCCGGGTGCTGACCGTCGGTTTCGTCGCCCTGTGCTTCCAGCCCCTCAACAACCGGGGGGTCTTCGACGACTGGGGCGGTTCCGCCCACGCGATGCTGCTGCTCGCCCTGCTGTCCCTCACCGCTCTGTGCGACGCCGTGCTCGCCGCCGCGCTGGCCCACTCCCGCACCGGCTGGCCCTTCCTGCCGATGCTCCGTGACGAACTGCGGGCCGTTCCCGGCATCGGGGCCGCCGTCATCGCCACCGGTGCCGTGATGGCGCTCGGGGTCGCCGTCGTGGGGCTGTGGGCGCTGCCCGTCTTCTCCGTGCCCCTGCTGCTGGCCCAGCTGTCCTACCGGCGGTACGCCGCCGTCCGCGCCACCTACCGGCAGACCATCGCGTCCCTGGCGCGGGCCACCGAGATCGCCGGGTGCACCCCCGCCGGCCATGCCCGCCGGGTCGCCGCGCTCAGCCAGGCGGTGGGCCGGGACCTCGGGCTGACCGAGCCCGAGCTGACCGTGCTGGAGTACGCGGCGCTGATGCACGACATCGGCCAGCTCAGCCTCGTCGACCCGGTCCCCGCGGGTGCCACCGCCGGCCTGCCGGTCTCCGAGCAGCGGCGGATCGCGCTGCTCGGCGGCGCCGTGGTGCGGCAGACCGGGGTCGACCCCCGGGTGGCCGGGATCGTCGAACGCCAGGCCGACCCGCATCCGGAGCAGCCGCTCGCCGCGCGGATCGTCCGGGTGGTGAACGCGTACGAGGAGAAGTCCCGGGAAGGAGGTCCCGGCGGGCCGCTGACCGCACTGGAGGAACTGCGGCTCGCTACCGCCGGGGAGTACGCGCCGGAGGTCGTCGAGGCGCTGGCCCGGGTGCTGTCACGGAACACGGAGGGGGCGCGTGCGGATGGAGACCGGTCGTGGTGAGAGCCTCGCACGGGACTGTCTGACCCCGTGCGAGGCTGGGTAACCCATGGGTAATGAGCGTCCTTGTGGCCGTACGTGGTTGGATGCGAAGGAGAGGGTGTCCGGGGGCGCGGATCGGTACAGCCGGCCCACCGAACGGAACTGGCAGGCGGGAATCGTGAGGATCTTCGGCAAGGGACGGCACCGGCCCTCCGCCTCCTGGCGGCAGGCCACGGATCGCGCGTTCACGCTCATCGGCGACGGCCGGTACGAGGACGCGGGCGCGCTGCTGACACGTGCCGCCGATCTGGAGCCCTGGCTCTCGGAGTCCTGGTTCAATCTGGCGCTGCTGCACAAGTTCCGGCACGACTGGGAGCAGGCGCGGTCGGCGGGCCTGCGCGCCGTGGCGCTGCTCGACCGCGACACCGGGGCTCCCGACTGGTGGAACGTCGGCATCGCCGCCACCGCCCTGCAGGACTGGCCGCTGGCCCGGCGGGCCTGGCAGGCCTACGGGCTGAAGGTGCCAGGACCGGCCACCGACTCCGGTGAGCCGCTCGGCATGGACCTGGGCAGTGCGGCCGTACGGCTGTCCCCGGAGGGGGAGGCGGAGGTCGTGTGGGGGCGGCGCCTGGACCCCGCCCGGATCGAGGTGCTGTCCATTCCGCTGCCGTCCTCCGGACGCCGCTGGGGCGAGGTCGTCCTGCACGACGGTGTGCCGCACGGCGAGCGCAGCACCGCCGCCGGGCACACCTACCCGGTGTTCGACGAGATCGAGTTGTGGGCGCCGTCGCCGGTGCCGACGTGGGTGGTGCTGCTGGAGGCCGCGTCCGAGACGGACCGGGACGCCCTGGAACAGCTGGCCTCCGACGCCGGTTTCGCCGCCGAGGACTGGTCCTCGTCCGTGCGGCTGCTGTGCCGGATGTGCTCCGAGTCCCGGATGCCGTCCGACGAGGGCGAGGGCGAGCACCTGGACCCGCACGACCACAGCGAGCCGGGGCACCCCGGTCCCCTGGGCCATCGCACGGACGGGCAGTTGTGGGTCCCGGAGCGCGAGTGCGGTCTTGCTGCGCCGGCTTCGCTGGTGCGGGGGCTACTGGACGGGTGGGTTGCGGACAGCCCTGACTCGCGGGACTGGCGGGATCTCGAAGAGGTCTGTTAGGGGCGGGCGCGCAGATCGTTCCCCGTACCCTGTATCAGCATCACCCCCGGATTTTCCCAGGAAGGCACACCTCGGTCATGGCTCAGCAGGACACCGATCAGCAGCAGGCGGGCGTGCTCCCCGTCGACGACGAGGGGTTCGTCATCGACACGGAGGACTGCGAGGAGCGCGAGGCGGCCTGGCGCGAGCGTGGCACCTCGCGTCCGATCACGGTGGTCGGCAACCCGGTGCTGCACAAGGAGTGCAAGGACGTCACGGACTTCGGCGAGGAGTTCCAGCAGTTGGTCGCCGACATGTTCGCCAGCCAGCGCACGGCCGAGGGCGTGGGCCTGGCCGCCAACCAGATCGGCGTCGACCTGAAGGTCTTCGTCTACGACTGCCCGGACGACGAGGGCGTGCGCCACGTCGGCGTGGTCTGCAACCCGAAGCCGGTCGAACTGCCCGCCGAGCAGCGCCGGCTCGACGACAGCAGCGAGGGCTGTCTGTCGGTGCCGACCGCCTACGCTTCCCTGGCCCGCCCGGACTACGCCGAAGTGACCGGACAGGACGAGAAGGGCAACCCGGTCCGGGTACGCGGCACCGGCTACTTCGCGCGGTGTCTGCAGCACGAGACCGACCACCTCTACGGCTACCTGTACATCGACCGGCTGTCCAAGCGGGAGCGCAAGGCGGCGCTGCGGCAGATGGCCGAGAACGAGCCGCGCTACCCCGTGGTCGCCAACGACTGACCGCCCCTGACGGAGCCCTTCCGCTTCCTCCCGAACGGCGCCCGACCGGACACCTCTCCGGTCGGGCGCCGTTCGTCTGTGCGTGCCGAAAGGTAGTGAAAGAAGCAAATCCGTTCCCAGAACGGTCAGTTGTGGTGCTGAATGGAGGTGCGGGGATACGCACGGCGTGCGCCCGGCTCGGGGGGCGGGCGCACGCCAACTGGCGGCTGAGAGGGGATTGTTCGTGCATGCTTTGTCACACGGCACCACATCGACACCGACCACCATCGCGGTTCCACCGGCGCTGTCTCTTCCGGTGATCGAGACGGCGTTTCCCCGGCAACTCCACCCGTATTGGCCGAAGCTTCAGGAAACGACCAGGGCGTGGCTGCTCGAAAAGCGGCTCATGCCGGCGGACAAGGTGGAGGAATATGCCGATGGCCTGTGCTACACCGACCTTATGGCGGGGTACTACATTGGCGCCCCCGACGAGGTCCTGCAGGCGATAGCGGACTACAGCGCGTGGTTCTTCGTCTGGGACGACCGGCACGACCGCGACATCGTGCACGGCCGGCCCACCGCCTGGCGGCGGTTGAAGGACCTGCTGCACAGGGCCCTCGACAGTCCCACCGATCACCTGCGTCACGAGGATCCGGTGGTCGCGGGGCTCGCGGACAGCGTGCGACGGCTCTACACCTTCCTGCCGGGCAGCTGGAACGCCCGGTTCGCGCGGCACTTCCACGCGGTGATCGAGGCGTACGACCGGGAATTCCACAACCGTACGGAGGGAATCGTCCCCACCGTGGAGGAATACCTGGAACTGCGCCGGCTCACCTTCGCGCACTGGATCTGGACGGATCTCCTGGAACCGAGTGCGGGAAGTGAACTTCCGGACCCGGTACGGAAGAACCCGGCGTACCGGAAGTCGGCGCTGCTCAGTCAGGAATTCGCCGCCTGGTACAACGACCTCTGCTCGCTGCCGAAGGAAATCGCGGGCAGCGAGGTGCACAATCTCGGCATCAGTCTCGTCACCCATGAGGGACTGACACTCGAAGAGGCGATCGTCGAGATGAGGAATCGCGTCGAGGAATGCATCCGCGAATTCCAGAATGCGGAACACGATGCATTGCGATTCGCCGACGCCCTCGACGACGGCACCGTCGGAGGAAAGGAAACGAGCGCCGCCGTTCGCACCTGTGTCGGCAACATGCGGAACTGGTTCAGTTCCGTCTACTGGTTCCACCACGAGTCCGGCCGGTACCGGGTCGACAGCTGGGACGACCGGTCCACGCCCCCGTACGTCAACAACGAAGCGGCAGGTGGGAAATGACCGTCGAGTCGGTGAAACCCGAGACGTCCGCGACGACCGCACTGTCCGAACCGCCCCTGGCCGGCGGGGGAGTCCCCCTCCTCGGCCACGGCTGGAAGCTGGCCCGCGATCCGTTGGCCTTCCTGTCCGGGCTGCGCGACCACGGCGAGGTCGTGCGCCTGAAACTGGGACCGAAGACGGTGTACGCCGTCACCACCCCCGCCCTCACCGGGGCGGTGGCCCTGAGTCCCGACTACATCATCGCCGGACCGCTGTGGGAGTCCCTGGAGGACCTGCTCGGCAGGGAGGGCGTCGCCACCGCCAACGGCCCGCTCCACCGGCGCCAGCGCCGCACCATCCAGCCCGCCTTCCGGCTCGACGCGATCCCCGCCTACGGGCCGATCATGGCGGAGGAGGCGTACGCGCTGGTGGAGCGCTGGCGCTCGGGCGAGGTGCTGGACATCACGGCGGAGTCCTTCCGTGTGGCCGTCCGGGTCGCCGCCCGCTGCCTGATGCGCGGCAGCTACATGGACGACCGGGCGGAGCGGATCTGCACCGACCTCGCCACGCTGTTCAGCGGCATGTACCAGCGCATGGTGGTGCCCCTCGGACCGCTCTACAAGGTGCCACTACCGGCCAACCGGGAATTCAACCGGGCTCTGGCCGATTTGCATGTCCTGGTGGACGAGATCGTCGCCGACCGACGGGCAAGCGGTCAAAAGCCGAACGATTTGCTGACGGCTTTGCTGGAGGCGAAGGACGACAATGGCGAGCCCATAGGGGAACAGGAGGTGCACGATCAGGTCATCGCCATCCTTACCCCCGGCGCTGAAACCGTCGGATCCACTGTCATGTCCCTCCTCCTGGTTCTCACCGAGCACCCGGAACTGGGCGACAAGATCCGCGACGAGGTGAAAACCGTCGTCGGTGACCGCCCCGTCGCATTCGAGGACGTCCGAAAGCTGACGTACACCGCGAATGTCGTCACCGAGACCCTGCGCCTGCATCCGGCCGTCTGGATATTGACGCGCCGCGCGGTGGCCGACACGGAACTCGGCGGATACCGCATTCCCAAGGGGGCGGACCTCATCTACAGCCCGTACGCCGTCCAGCGCGACCGGCGGTCCTACGAGCGGAACGAGGAGTTCGATCCGGACCGCTGGCTTCCCGAACGGGCCAAGGACGTGCCCAAGTACGCGATGAGCCCGTTCAGCGTGGGCAACCGCAAGTGCCCCAGTGACCACTTCTCGATGGCCGAGCTCACCCTCATCACCGCGGCGGTCGCCTCCGCCTACCGGTTCGAGCACGCGCACGGCTCCGACGCCCGGCCCCGGATCGGCATCACGCTCCGGCCACGCCGGCTGATGCTGCGGGCGCTGCCCCGCTGACCGTCCCGTACCGGCGCGCGTTCAGGCGGCCTCCGGGCCCCGGAACGCGCGCCGGTAGGCCTGCGGGGTGGTGCCCACGGCCCGCACGAAGTGGTGGCGCAGGGCCGCCGCGTTGCCGAAGCCGGTGCGGCCCGCGATCGCGTCCACGGTCTCGTCCGTCGCCTCCAGCAGCTGCTGGGCCAGCAGGACCCGCTGGCGCAGGATCCAGCGGTAGGGCGTGGTGCCTGTCTCCTGCTGGAAGCGGCGGGCGAAGGTGCGCGGGGACATGTGGGCGCGGGCGGCGAGCTGCTCGACGGTGACCTCCTCGTCGAGGTGCCGCTCCATCCACACCAGCACCTCGGAGACGGTGTCGCCCCCCGGCCGGGGCAGCGGGCGCTCGATGTACTGGGCCTGGCCGCCGTCGCGGTGCGGGGGGACCACCATACGCCGGGCGATCTTGTTGGCGACCTCCGGACCCTGCTCCTTGCGGACCAGATGCAGACAGGCGTCGATCCCGGCGGCGGTGCCGGCGGAGGTGATCACCGGGTCCTCGTCGACGTAGAGCACGTCCGGTTCCACGGTCAGATGCGGATACCGCCTGGTCAGCTCCTCCGCGTGCTTCCAGTGGGAGGTGACCCGCCGGCCGTCGAGGAGCCCGGCGGCGGCGAGGACGAACACCCCGGAGCAGACGCTGAGCACCCGGGCGCCCCGGTCCACGGCCCGGCGCAGGGCGTCCAGCAGCTCGGGCGGGAACTCCCGGGAGACGTAGGAGGAACCGGCGGGCACGGTCACGAGGTCGGCCGTCTCCAGACGCTCCAGGCCGTGCTCGAGCTGCAGCGCGAAGCCCGTGTTGCTGCGCACGGTAGGGCCGTCGGCCGAGACGACGGCGAAGTCGTAGACCGGCAGCCCGTCGTCACTGCGGTCGACGCCGAAGACCTCGCAGACGACGCCGAGTTCGAAGGGGTTCACGCCGTCGAGGAGGACGGCGGCCACGTTCTTCAGCATGGCTCCAGTGTGCCTCGACGTTGGCAGTAAATCGAGGGTCTACGGCAGTCCTGCCACTGCCAGTAAGGAGTGTTCCGCGCGACAGTGGTGACATGGATACGAACCAGACGGAAGCGCTGATCGCCTTGGTGGCCGTTCTCGGCCTGCTCGTCCTCGTGACCCTCCCCGCCCTGATCGGCATCGCGCACGACCGCCGGATCGACCGGCAGATCGCGCGTGCCGAGGCCGCCCGCGCGGCCGCCGAGCGCCCCGCCGACCGGACGCCGGCCCGCCCGGCGCAGGGTGCCGCCTCACACCGCACCGCAAGGGCGGCGTGAGGCGGCACCGGGGGCCCGGTTCCCCGGACGTCCTCGTCAGAAGTCCTCGTCCAGGTCGACCGTGCCCTCCACGGCGACCTGGTACGCGGACGGACGCCGCTCGAAGAAGTTGGTGAGCTCCTGGACGCCCTGGAGCTCCATGAAGGAGAACGGGTTCTCCGAGCCGTGGACCGGCGCGAAGCCCAGCCGCACCAGCCGCTGGTCGGCGACGCACTCCAGGTACTGCCGCATCGACTCGGTGTTCATGCCCGGCAGCCCGTCCCCGCACAGGTCGCGCGCGAACTGCAGTTCCGCCTCGACCGCCTCGCGCAGCATGTCGGTGACCTGCCGGCCGAGCTCCTCGTCGAAGAGCTCCGGCTCCTCCTTGCGCACGGTGTCGACCACGTCGAAGGCGAAGGACATGTGCATCGTCTCGTCGCGGAACACCCAGTTGGTGCCGGTCGCCAGCCCGTGCAGCAGGCCCCGCCCGCGGAACCAGTACACGTAGGCGAAGGCGCCGTAGAAGAACAGCCCCTCGATGCAGGCGGCGAAGCAGATCAGGTTCAGCAGGAAGCGGCGGCGGTCCCCGCGCGTCTCCAACCGGTCGATCTTCTCCACCGAGTCCATCCACCTGAAGCAGAACTCGGCCTTCTCCCGGATGGACGGGATGTTCTCCACGGCCGCGAAGGCCGCCGCCCGGTCGTCCGGGTCGGGCAGATAGGTGTCCAGCAGCGTCAGATAGAACTGGACATGCACCGCCTCCTCGAACAGCTGCCGCGAGAGATACAGCCGCGCCTCGGGGGAGTTGATGTGCTTGTACAGCGTCAGCACCAGGTTGTTCGCCACGATCGAGTCGCCCGTGGCGAAGAACGCCACCAGCCGTCCGATCAGGTGCTGCTCCTCCGGACTGAGCTTCGCCAGGTCGGCGACGTCCGAGTGCAGGTCCACCTCCTCCACGTGCCAGGTGTTCTTGATGGCGTCCCGGTAGCGCTCGTAGAAGTCCGGGTAGCGCATGGGGCGGAGAGTCAGCTCGAAGCCGGGGTCGAGCAGGTTCTTGTCGGTCATCACTGGCAGGCCTCGCAGGACTCGGGGTTTTCCAGGGAGCAGGCGACCGCTTCGGGATCGGGCGTCTGCCGGGCGGGGACGGGGACGGAGGCGCGCGCCGCCCGGGCGATCCGGGTCGCCGGGCGGGACCGCAGGTAGTACGTGGTCTTCAGGCCCTGCTTCCAGGCGTACGCGTACATCGAGGAGAGCTTGCCGATGGTCGGCGTCTCCAGGAACAGGTTGAGCGACTGCGCCTGGTCCAGATACGGGGTGCGGGCGGCGGCCATGTCGATCAGACCGCGCTGCGGGATCTCCCACGCCGTGCGGTACAGCCGGCGCACCTCCTCGGGGATCCACGCGAAGTCCTGTACCGAGCCGCCCGCCTCGCGCAGTGCCTCGCGCGTGCGCGCGTCCCACACGCCGAGCGCCTTCAGATCGTTCACCAGGTACGAGTTGACCTGGAGGAACTCCCCGGACAGCGTCTCGCGCTTGAACAGGTTGGACACCTGCGGCTCGATGCACTCGTACACCCCCGCGATCGACGCGATGGTGGCGGTGGGCGCGATCGCCAGCAGCAGCGAGTTGCGCATCCCGGTGGCCGCGATCCGCGTCCGCAGCGCCGCCCACCGCTCCGGCCAGGCCGGCTCGACGTCGTAGTGGTCGGGGTGCAGCACGCCCCGCGCGGTGCGGGTCTTCTCCCACGCGGGCAGCGGGCCGTCGCGTTCGGCCAGGTCGGCGGAGGTCTCGTAGGCGGCGAGCATGATCCGCTCGGCGATCTTCGTGGACAGGGCCTTCGCCTCCGGGGAGTCGAAGGGCAGCCGCAGCCGGAAGAAGACGTCCTGCAGGCCCATGGCGCCGAGACCCACGGGGCGCCACCTGGCGTTGGAACGGCCCGCCTGCTCGGTCGGGTAGAAGTTGATGTCGACGACCCGGTCGAGGAACGTCACGGCCGTGCGCACCGTCGCGTCGAGGCGCTCCCAGTCGATGTCTCCCCGCTCCACGAAGGCGCCGAGGTTGACCGACCCCAGGTTGCAGACCGCCGTCTCCCCGTCGTCGGTGACCTCGAGGATCTCCGTGCAGAGGTTCGAGGAGTGGATGACGTGGCCCGCGGTCGCCGTCTGGTTGGCCGTCCGGTTGGCGGTGTCCTTGAACGTCATCCAGCCGTTGCCGGTCTGTGCGAGGGTGCGCATCATCCGGCCGTACAGCTCCCGCGCCGGGAGCGTCCTGCGCTCCAGACCCTTCGCCTCGGCGGCCCGGTACGCCGCAGCGAACTCCTCGCCCCACAGGTCCACCAGCTCCGGCACGTCCGCCGGGGAGAAGAGCGACCACTGCCCGTCGGCGTCAACCCGGCGCATGAACTCGTCCGGCACCCAGTGCGCGAGGTTCAGGTTGTGCGTACGGCGGGCGTCCTCACCGGTGTTGTCGCGCAGCTCCAGGAACTCCTCGATGTCGGAGTGCCAGGTCTCCAGGTAGACCGCCGCCGCGCCCTTGCGCCGCCCGCCCTGGTTCACGGCCGCGACCGAGGCGTCCAGCGTCTTCAGGAACGGGACGATGCCGTTGGAGTGCCCGTTGGTGCCGCGGATCAGCGAACCCCGCGAGCGGATGCGGGAGTAGGCCAGCCCGATGCCGCCGGCGTGCTTGGAGAGCCGGGCGACCTGGTGGTAGCGGTCGTAGATGGAGTCCAGCTCGTCCTTGGGGGAGTCCAGCAGGTAGCAGGACGACATCTGGGGGTGCCGGGTACCGGAGTTGAACAGGGTGGGGGAGGAGGGCAGGTACTCCAGGCGGCTCATCAGCGTGTACAGCGCGGCGACCTCCTCCACCGCGCGGGCGCCGTCGTCCTCGGCGAGACCGGCGGCGACCCGCAGCAGGAAGTGCTGGGGCGTCTCGACGACCTTGCGGGTGACCGGATGCCGCAGCAGGTAGCGGCTGTGCAGGGTGCGCAGGCCGAAGTAGCCGAAGCGGTCGTCGGCGCGGGTGTCGATCAGCGCGTCGAGCCGGTCCCCGTGCAGCCGGACGAACGCGGCGGTCCGGTCGGCGATGAGACCCTCGCGGTGCCCGGTCGCGACGGACCGGGTGAACGACGTGACGCCCTGGGAGGCGGCCTCCGCGCGGATGGCGATGGTCAGCAGCCGGGCGGCCAGCCGGGAGTAGGCCGGGTCCTCGGAGATGAGCCCGGCCGCCGCCTCGGTGGCCAGTTCCCGCAGCTCCGCCTCGTCGGCGTCCGCGGACCGGCCGCGCAGCGCCGCGGCGGCGACCCGGCCGGGGTCGGCGTCGGGCAGGTCGGCGGTCAGCTCCGTCAGGGTCCGCAGCAGCGCGGCACCGGGGCCGCCGCCCTCCTCGGTCACGTCGATCGCTGAAGCCGGATCGGCTGGCGCGATGGTCACGTGGGGCTCTCCCTCGCTCGGCACGGGGGCCTCGAAGAGCGCAGGGGGCAGCACACGAGCGCACGCGGCGTCGCGTCCACCGGCCCATTCCGCGAGGCCCGGACGTCAGGGCACCCGGACCGGACGGCCGGGCGCACTGTCGGCAGGTCCTCGGACTGACGCCCATGCGCCCGCGGGCGGGCAGGCATGGGTACACCGTTGCGGGACAGTTCCGGATTCGCACCGGATTCCCCTGCGGCGACAGCGAGCATGAGCATACATCTTGTGCCGGGTGCCGCCAGCACCCCCATATGTTGTGTCGGACCGGTGTCAGAGCGTCAACTCGTAGGTGAGGAGCATGATGTCGTCCAGCTCCGGCAGCGGGTTCCAGTCCCGGTCCGGGGTGCGGGTGAAGCCCAGCCGTTCGTAGATGCGGTGGGCGGAGTGCATGGTGCGCTGGGTCGACAGCACGATCCGCCTGCACCCCTCGATCCCCCGTGCCCGGTCGACACAGGCGCGCACCAGAGCCTCCCCGGCCCCGCGGCCCCGGCCCGCGCGGGCCACCGCCAGCATCCGGATCTCCGCCTCGCCCGGCCCCGCTATGTCGGCCATCGGCCCGGGGCCCGGCACGAACGTCACCCCGCCCAGCACCACTCCGTGCTCCGCGGCGACCAGCACCTCGGCCGCGGCCGCCCGCTTCGCCACGTCGCGCAGCTCACCGAGGTACGCGTCGCTCTCCCCGAAGTCCAGCAGTCCGTCCAGCAGATAGGCCCCCGCGGTGATCTCACCCAGCTGCTCGTACTCGCCGGGCTGCACCGGCCTGATGACGATGTCCATGGGGGGAGTGTGCCGGACGGGTACGAGGACGGGCCGCCGGATTTCTCCGGCGGCCCGTCCTCGGATGCGACTACGGCGTCAGTGGCTGCTGCTGCCGGCCGTGGCCGGCGGAAGCTCCACCTGGACTCCGGGGTCGCCCGCGTCCGCCGTGTAGTCCTCCGGCTTGGTCTGGTCGATGCCCTCGGGCGCCTTGAGGGCCCGCAGGACGAAGGTCAGGACGACCGTGACCACGACGTTGAGCACGAAGGCGGTGAGACCGATGTAGCCGATCTCGCCGATGCCCGGGATCTCCTTCGACGACCCGCCGAAGTGCTTCTGCGTCGGCGAGGCCACCCCGTACGCGGCGGCCGTGCCGTAGATCATGCCGACGGCCCAGCCGCCGATCAGCGCCCAGCGGTGGAACCAGCGGGTGAACAGGCCGCCCACCAGCGCCGGGAAGGTCTGCAGGATCCAGATGCCGCCGAGGAGCTGGAAGTTGATCGCGACCGTCTTGTCCATGGTCAGGACGAAGAGCAGCGCGCCCACCTTCACCAGCAGGGACACGATCTTGGAGACCTGGGTCTCCTGCTTGGGCGTCGCGTCCGGCTTGATGAAGTCCTTGTAGATGTTGCGGGTGAACAGGTTCGCCGCCGCGATCGACATGATCGCCGCCGGCACCAGTGCGCCGATGCCGATCGCCGCGAAGGCCACGCCCGCGAACCAGGCCGGGAACATGTTCTCGAACAGCTGCGGAATGGCCAGCTGGCCGTTGCTGACCTTGACCCCGGCCGCGATGGCCATGAAGCCGAGCAGCGCCAGCAGACCCAGCATCAGCGAGTACAGCGGCAGGATCGTGGTGTTGCGGCGGATCACCTCACGGCTGCGCGAGGACAGCGTCGCGGTGATCGAGTGCGGGTACATGAACAGCGCGAGCGCTGAGCCGAGCGCCAGCGTGGCGTACGTCCACTGGCTCGCCTCGCCCGGTACCAGCGCACCGCGCGGTGCGCCCGTGGCCGGGTTGGTCTGGCTGTAGGCCTCCCGCGCGGAGGCGAAGATCTCGTCGAAGCCGCCCAGCTTGATCGGGATGTAGATGATCGCCACCGCGATGACGATGTAGATCAGCGTGTCCTTCACGAAGGCGATCAGAGCGGGAGCGCGCAGACCCGACGAGTACGTGTACGCGGCCAGCACACCGAAGGCGATCAGGATCGGCAGGTCCTTGATGAACCAGTTGGTGTCCTCGCCGCCGCCGACGCCCATCACGTCCAGCACGGCCTGGATGCCGACCAGCTGGAGCGCGATGTAGGGCATCGTCGCCAGGATGCCGGTGACCGCGACGGCCAGCGACAGGCCCTTCGAGCCGAACCGGCCGCGCACGAAGTCGGATGTCGTCACATAGCCGTGCTTGTGCGACACCGACCACAGCCGGGGCAGGAAGGTGAAGATCAGGGGGTACACCAGGATCGTGTACGGCACCGCGAAGAAGCCGGCCGCGCCCGCCGCGTAGATCGCCGCCGGTACGGCGACGAAGGTGTAGGCGGTGTACAGGTCGCCGCCGAGCAGGAACCAGGTGACCCAGGTTCCGAAGGAGCGGCCGCCCAGACCCCACTCGTCGAGGCTGTGCTCGTTCTCGGCCTTGCGCCAGCGCGCGGCCATGAACCCCATGGCCGTGACGAGCAGGAAGAAGAAGATGAAGACGGCGAGTGCCACGCCGTTCACGCCGTCGTTCACCGCGACGCACCGCCCTTCGAGGCCGAACGGGCGCGCTGGTCACGCTGCCACAGCTTGTAGGCGATCATCGTCAGCACGGTGGAGATCAGCACCCACAGCATCTGGTACCAGTAGAAGAACGGGATGCCGATGACGACGGGGTCGGTCTTCGCGTACGAACCGACCCACAGCATGGCCACGAACGGTGCGACGAGACAGAGGGCGATGACGACGCGCATGGGCGTCACCACCGGCCCTCCCGGGTTCTCTGGAGCTTGCGACATCAGACGGCTACCGTCCCCTCACTGATCACCGGCGGTAATGCGCGGAAATGTAGGTCAGGGCGCGGCGCGGTCGTAACCCCTCGCCCGCAGAGCGGTACTCAGGCGCCGCCCAACCGAGAGGCAACAGCAACGAAAACCTTGTCAACCACCCAATTTGTCTGGATATAGAAGCACTTCCGAGAGGTCCCGCGGCTCAGTCCTGGGGGCGCTTCAGGCGCGCGACGAACTTGTACCGGTCGCCCCGGTACACCGACCGCACCCACTCCACCGGCTGGCCGTCGCGGTCCCGCGAGTGCCGGGACAGCATCAGCATCGGCAGACCGACGTCGGTGCCCAGCAGGCCGGCCTCCCGCGGGGTGGCCAGGGAGGTCTCGATGGTCTCCTCGGCCTCCGCCAGATGGACGTCGTACACCTCGGCGAGGGCGGTGTAGAGGGAGGTGTACTTCGCCAGGCTGCGGCGCAGCGCGGGGAAGCGCTTCGCGCTCAGATGGGTCGTCTCGATGGCCATCGGCTCACCGTTGGCCATGCGCAGCCGCTCGATGCGCAGCACCCGGCCGCCGGTCGTGATGTCGAGCAGCCCGGCGAGCCGGTCGTCGGCCGTGATGTAGCCCAGGTCGAGCAGCTGCGAGGTGGGTTCAAGCCCCTGGGCGCGCATGTCCTCGGTGTACGAGGTGAGCTGGAGCGCCTGGGAGACCTTGGGCTTGGCGACGAACGTGCCCTTGCCCTGGATGCGCTCGAGGCGCCCCTCGACCACGAGCTCCTGGAGCGCCTGGCGCACGGTGGTGCGCGAGGTGTCGAACTCGGCCGCCAGCGTGCGCTCGGGCGGGACCGGTGTGCCGGGCGGCGCCGTTTCGGTCATGTCGAGCAGGTGTTTCTTCAGCCGGTAGTACTTGGGCACACGCGCCGTACGGACCGTAGTCCCACCCTCGTTCTCCGCACTGCTGACGTCGGTGCTCATGCTCTGCCTTCCCGGCTCCGGCTGCCGAAACGACCGACATCCCCATCGGCCACGGCTGACATCGTGGCACGGCTCGGGACGGGTGTGTGCCCCGCACGCTCCGTGATCCCCTTTGTATACCCCTGGGGAAGGGGCTGGTCCAGACCACGGGTGGTGGTCAGATGCCCTGCCACCCCGGCTTGTTCGCGTAGGTGTGCCGGAAGTAGTCGGCGAGCTTCAGCTTGGACGCGGCGGCCTCGTCGACGACCACCGTGGCGTGGGGGTGCAGCTGCAGCGCGGAGGCCGGGCACACCGCCGCCACCGGCCCCTCGACGGTCGCGGCGACCGCGTCGGCCTTGCCCTCGCCGGTGGCCAGCAGCACGAGGTGGCGGGCCTCCAGGATGGTGCCGATGCCCTGGGTGATGACGTGGTGGGGGACCTGCTCGATGTCGCCGTCGAAGAAGCGCGCGTTGTCCACCCGGGTCTGCTCGGTCAGCGTCTTGATCCGGGTCCGGGAGGCGAGCGAGGAGCACGGCTCGTTGAACCCGATGTGCCCGTCCGTGCCGATCCCGAGCAGCTGGAGATCCACACCGCCGGCCTCGGCCAGCTCCCGGTCGTACGCCTCGCAGGCCCCCTGTACGTCCTGGGCCGTGCCGTCCGGGCCCATGAAGGCGTCCATCCCGATCCCGAGCGGCTCCAGGACCTCGCGTCGGAGCACCGAGCGGTAGGACTCGGGATGATCGGCGGGCAGTCCCACGTACTCGTCGAGCTGGGCGATCCGCGCGCGCGAGGTGTCCACGGTGCCGGACTTCACCCGGTGTGCCAGCGCCTCGTAGACGGGCAGCGGCGTGGAACCCGTGGCGACGCCCAGCAGGGCGCCGGGCTTGCGCCGCAGGAGCTGTGCCATGGCCTCGGCGATGAGCTCGCCACCCGCCTTGGCGTCCGCAACGATGACAACTTCCACGGTGGGCCTGCCGATCTTCAGGAGGTCTCGACTGGTTCTGGCGCCCCGGTCCCCGGGGCATGTGGTTTAGACCAATCTCAATCTAGCAGAGAGGTCCCCGCCCTCCCAGGCGAAGCCGCCGCCCCGGAAGCCGCCCGCCGAATTGCCCCGGCCGTCCGGTCCCCGCGGGGGACTCCTACGGGTTAGGCTGCCCGGTGGACGCCTGTGCCTTCGGGTGGGCGCCGAAGTGACAGCAAAGAACGGCGTCCCGACGCATTTACACGGGCAGTGGTCTAGTCCACAATGCGTAGCGGGACACAGTAAGCCTGCCTTCCCCGCACAGGAAGGCGGACCGAGGATCCGGAGCTCTCTGCCCTGACTGCCCCGGTTCCTCATCCTTCGGCCGACCGGGACCGCACACCCCACGGCCGATATTGCTCCGGGCTGCGGTGCCGAAGAGGGTTGAGGGTCCCTCTCAGGCGCCGCGGCCCGCGGGTGTTTTCCGGGGCGGTGGCGACCCCCGGGTACGCTCGCTGACGTGCCCTCCATGAACGAGCTCGTACGCCAGCACACCGCCCTCGACGACACCGACCTCGAGTGGCTCCATCTGCTGGTCTCGGAGTGGCAGCTGCTCTCCGACCTCTCCTTCGCCGACCTGGTCCTGTGGGTCCCCACCCGGGACGGCACCCGCTACGTCTCCGTGGCCCAGATGCGTCCCAACACCGGCCCGACCTCGTACCAGGACGACATGGTGGGTCATCTCGTGCCGCGCGGCCGACGGCCCATGCTGGACGCGGCCCTGGACGAGGGCCGCATCGTGCGCGAGGGCGACCCGGAGTGGCGCGAGGAGGTGCCCGTACGGGTCGAGTCGATCCCCGTACGCCGTGAGGGGCGCGTCCTCGGCGTCATCGCGCGCAACACCAACCTTCTCACCGTGCGCACCCCGAGCCGGCTGGAGCTCACCTATCTCCAGAGCGCCTCCGACCTCGCGCAGATGATCGCGGCCGGCGCCTTCCCGTTCGCGAACCAGCAGCTGGAGATGGACGCATCGCCCCGCGTGGGCGACGGGCTGATCCGCCTCGACGCCGACGGCATCGTCCAGTACGCCTCGCCGAACGCCCTGTCCGCCTATCACCGCATGGGACTCGCCGCCGACCTGGTGGGGCATCACCTCGGGCGGACGACCGCCGAACTGGCGCCTTCCCGCGGCCCGGTGGACGAGGCGCTGGCCAAGGTGGCCAGCGGCTGGGCGCCGCGCGAGTTCGAGATCGAGGCGCACGACGGGGTGATCCAGTTCCGGGCGATCCCGCTCAAGCCGAAGGGCACCCGCATCGGGTCGCTGGTCCTGCTCCGGGACGTCACGGAACTTCGCCGCCGTGAACGTGAGTTGATCACCAAGGACGCGACCATCCGGGAGATCCACCACCGGGTGAAGAACAACCTGCAGACGGTCGCGGCGCTGCTGCGCCTCCAGGCCCGCCGCATCGGTTCCGAGCGCGGCCGCGCGGCGCTGGAGGAGGCCGTCCGGCGGGTGGGCTCCATCGCGATCGTGCACGAGACGCTGTCCCAGAACCTGGACGAGCGGGTGGAGTTCGACGAGATCGCGGACCGGGTCCTCGCGATGGTCGCCGAGATCTCACCGGGCAAGGTCACCGGCCGGCGCTCGGGCCGCTTCGGGATACTCGACGCCGAGGTCGCCACCCCGCTGTCGATGGTGCTGACGGAGATCCTGCAGAACGCCCTGGAGCACGGCTTCGGCGAGGGGGAGACCGGCACCGTCGAGGTGTCGGCGGTCCGCGGCGGCACCTCGAAGGAGGCCCGGCTGCTGGTCACCGTGCAGGACGACGGCGTGGGTCTGCCCGAGGGCTTCGACCCGCACACCGCGGGCAACCTCGGCCTGCAGATCGTGCGGACGCTGGTGGAGGGCGAGTTGAGCGGCACCTTCGACATGGTCCCGGCCCCGGACCGGGGAACCCGGGTGATCCTGGACATCCCGGTGCGGTCGCAGAAGTAGCGCAGGGGTCGCACACGGAGCGCACCGGTCGCATCCGCGGCACAGCAAAAGACCCCGGACCGGTAAGCGGTCCGGGGCTGATGCTCGTTCCTCGGGGTCCCCCGGCTCGAGCTGTGCCGAGCACTGCGGGGGAACTGCGCGCTGCGGCTCGGGGGCGGGAGATGCATACGCGATGTATGCGCCGCCAAGCTCAGGCTGTCAGCAGGGGGTGTGTCAGGCGGAGGCCTGACGGGCCCGGTTGCGGGCGGCGCGGCGCTTCATCGCGCGACGCTCGTCCTCGCTGAGACCACCCCAGACGCCGGAGTCCTGACCGGACTCGAGCGCCCACTGGAGGCAGTTCTCGATCACCGGGCAGCGACGGCAGACGGCCTTGGCTTCCTCGATCTGCAGCAGCGCGGGACCGGTGTTGCCGATGGGGAAGAAGAGCTCGGGGTCTTCCTCGCGGCAAACGGCGTTGTGACGCCAGTCCATGGCTGCTACCTCTCCTTGGTATAACTGCACGTGCTTGTGAATGTGAACGCTTTCACGAATCCCTCAACAAGGGAAGGGCCGACCGCCAGGTTGCCCGGCGTGGTCCTTGGGTTTGAAGAGGGGTTCCGGTGATCTGTGGAGGCCGGTGTTGCGGGCCGTCCCGATCGCCATGTAGAGACTCGCAAACCTCGGCGGCGGATACAACCCCTTCCGAAAAGTTTTTTTTGATTCTTCGGTGTCGACTAGGTCACAGCCGTACTTCCATGGGGTGGACCCTGGCCTAAACGTTCGAGTGAAAGGACTTTGGCCCTTTCTGCTCACACAATCACACGCAGTGCACGGCGTACGCCTGTGAACGTCACGCTGGTTCGCAGCCCCAGGTGGTCACCGTCCATCTGGAGGGGCAGCGGCACCTTCGAATGCAAGGTGAAGCGGGTCAGGTCGTGCCGGGAGACCGCGTGCTTGCCGCGCGGCCCGCGCTCCGGGGACGAAGTGAGCAACTGCGTGCCATACCGGGCAACCGCGGCGGTGGACATCCGGCTCAGGCCGAAGAGATCGAGGCCCGTATCGAACGAGGCCTTAGGTGACGCGTAGATCGGGCGATTGCCGAGAAACGTCCACGGCGAGGTGTTCGAGACTATGGACAGCACCAGATCGGTGACCGGTTCCTCGCCCGGGTGCTCAAGGGTGATCACCCCGTGCCGGCGGTGCGGATCGCCGAGCAGCTGACGGACGACCTGGCGCATGTACAGCGCGTGCGTGGACTTCCTGCCGCGCTCCCGCTGCTGCTCCACCCGGCCGACCACACCGGCGTCGAAGCCCAGCCCCGCGTTGAAGGTGAACCAGCGGGACGGCACGGCCTCGTCCTCCGAGCCCGGCGTGCCCGAGGTCAGACCCAGGCCCACGGTGCGCTCCCGGCCCTCGCGCAGCGCGTCCAGCAGGACGCCGGTGGCCTCCACGGGCTGGTTGGGCAGGCCCAGCGCGCGGGCGAAGACATTGGTGGACCCGCCGGGCACCACGGCGAGGCCGGGCAGGTGCTCCGGGTCGGGGCCCGCGTGCAGCAGGCCGTTGACGACCTCGTTGACCGTGCCGTCCCCGCCGAGGGCCACCACCAGGTCTATGTCGTCGCTCTCCGCGGCCTGCCGGCCCAGGTCGCGCCCGTGCCCGCGGTACTCGGTGGTGACCGCCTCCAGCTTCATCTCGCTGGCGAGGGCGTGGATCAGCACATCGCGCGTGCGCGCACTTGTGGTGGTTGCCGCCGGATTGACCACGAGAAGAGCACGCATGACGTGCAGGGTACCTACTGAGCGGTACCTGGCCCAGACCGAGGCGGAACCGGAGCGGGAACCGGGGGCGTGAACCTCGCCACGGGAGGTCGGTACGGCGACGGCTACCCTTCAGGGGTGAGCAGTGAGCAGACCCCCACCACCACCTCGGACGACACCGGCCCCCGCCCGCGCCGCCTGACGTACGCCGCGGCGCTCGCCGCCCTCGAAGGGCTCGCCCTGGTGGCCGGCGGGGTGTGGCTGCTGGTCCTCGGACTCGCCGGCGAACCGGACGACCGCGGGCAGGCCGTCACCGGCGGAGTGACGCTGATCGTGCTCGCCCTGCTGCCGCTGCTCGCCGCGCGGGGGCTGTTCGCCTGCCGGAGCTGGAGCCGCGGGCCCGCCGTCATCACGCAGCTCATGGCGCTTCCGGTGGCCTACAACATGCTGCGGTCCGACGGTGTGGCCATCCCCGCCGGGATCGTGCTCGCCGTCGTGGCCGTCACCGCGCTCATCCTGCTGATCAACGCGGAGACGACCCGGGCGCTCGGCATCCGGGGCCCCGGAAACGCCGGGAAGTAGCGCCTACTCCTCCACGAGCAGCTTCTCCCGCAGCTGGGCCAGGGTGCGGGCCAGCAGCCGGGAGACGTGCATCTGCGAGATGCCGACCTCCTGCGCGATCTGCGACTGGGTCATGTTGCCGAAGAAGCGCAGCAGCAGGATCCGCTTCTCGCGCGGCGGCAGGTCCTCCAGCAGCGGCTTCAGCGACTCCCGGTACTCCACGCCCTCCAGTGCCTCGTCCTCCGCGCCGAGGGTGTCGGCGACCGCCGGGGACTCGTCATCGGTGTCGGGGACGTCCAGGGACAGCGTGGAGTAGGCGTTCGCCGACTCCAGGCCCTCCAGGACCTCCTCCTCCGAGATGGCCAGCTTCTCGGCCAGCTCGTGCACCGTGGGGGAGCGGCCGTGCAGCTGGGACAGCTCCGCCGTCGCCGTGGTCAGCGCCAGCCGGAGCTCCTGGAGCCGGCGCGGCACCCGCACCGCCCAGCCCTTGTCGCGGAAGTGCCGCTTGATCTCGCCCACGACCGTCGGCGTGGCGTACGTCGAGAACTCCACGCCCCGGTCCGGGTCGAAGCGGTCGACCGACTTGATCAGCCCGATGGTGGCGACCTGGGTGAGATCGTCCAGCGGCTCGCCGCGATTGCGGAAGCGGCGCGCCAGATGCTCGACGAGCGGCAGATGCATGCGCACCAGCCGGTTGCGCAGCTCCGCGTACTCCGGAGTGCCGTCCTGCAGCGTGCGCAGCTCGAGGAACAGGGCGCGCGCCCCGCTGCGGTCCTGCGGGTCGTGGTGCGCGTGCGCGCCGTGAGTGCCCCGCCCGCCCGGTGTGCTCCGCGCGCCCGGGGCGCCGGACGCCTGCGGCGCCTCGTCCTCGGCGTGTCGCTCGTGCTCGCTCATCGTCCCGCCCGTCGCCCTTCCCCGAGCGCTCGCCTCGTCCCCCGTCGCCCGCGCGGGGGCGCCCCCGTGGCCCGGACCGGCCCCGGCATGCCCGGCCGGAGGCGTGTTCAGCACGGCACCGCCGGGCTGCCCGCCGCCCGGGAGGACGGTCTCCGCGGAGTCGTCCTCCGGATGCGGCCGGGCCTGCTCGGGGATGCCGTCGATGCCGTCCGGCACCCGCTCGGCCGGCAGCTCCCGTGTGCCGCGTTCGTCGTCCCGCACCGGCCCGTCCTCGCTCCTCACGCCGGCCCGGGTCCCGCGCCGCGCTGTTTGTAGAGGCTGATCGACACCGTCTTGTCCTCGTCCACGGCCGAGGAGACCTTGCCCGCGAGCGCGGACAGGACGGTCCAGGCGAACGTGTCCCGCGAAGGCGCGTGACCGTCCGTGGTCGGCGCCGAGACGGTCACCTCGAGCGAGTCGTCGACGAGCCGGAAGACACAGCTGAGCACCGACCCCGGCACGGCCTGCTGCAGCAGGATCGCGCAGGCCTCGTCGACCGCGATGCGCAGGTCCTCGATCTCGTCGAGGGTGAAGTCCAAACGGGCCGCGAGGCCGGCCGTGGCCGTACGCAGCACCGACAGGTAGGCCCCCGCGGCCGGCAGCCGGACTTCCACGAAGTCCTGGGTCGCGGGCTCGCCTGCGATCTGGGACACCCTCACCTCCAAGGTGGTACAAGCGTTTCAGGGCCGGTTCGCCCCCGGGTAACGCGCTACGTGGTTCAGCGGTGACGCTATCGCGCTCCGGGCGCTCCTGTCCCGGGACCCCGACCCGTTGCTGTCACTCATAGTAAAACTACGGATACGCTCCGTGGCTAGGGGTCTGCGGCTCCCAAATGGGAAGAGCGCGCGCCGCATTGACGTACCCAGACGTCAGACGGTCGAACCGTCCGGCACCGGGACCGCCTCCGGTCACACCAGTACGTGATCGACGAAGCACCAGCGCCAGTCCTCGCCGGGCTCGTGGCTCCGCATCACGGGGTGGCCGGTTTCCCTGTGGTGCTCCGTGGCGTGCCGGCGCGGCGAGGAGTCGCAGCATCCGACGTGGCCGCAGGTGAGGCAGAGGCGCAGCTGCACCGGATCGGTACCGTCGCGCACACACTCGGGACACGTCTCACCGAGCGGGACGGGTTCCGGGTGCGGCAGCGCGTCGGCGTGCGTGCACTGTTTCATGATTGCCAGATTACGACGCGCCCGTGGGCGACCGCGCGGAAAAACGAGGGTGGGCCGGACATGGATGTGATGCCCCTTCTGCTGCTGGTGGCGGGCAGTGCCGCGGTCGCGGCCGCCGCCCGGCGCACTCCGGTACCGGCGCCGCTGCTGCTGGTCGCGGCCGGCCTGGCGGTCAGCTATCTCCCGGGTGTGCCCGAGTACACCCTCGACCCGCACATCGTGCTGCCGCTCATCCTGCCGCCGCTGCTGTACACGGCGGCGACCGAGAGCTCCTACCTCGATCTGCGGGCGCAGCTGCGGCCGGTGGCGCTGCTGTCCGTGGGGTACGTGCTGTTCGCGACCTTCGCCGTCGGCTGGGTGCTGTATCTCCTGGTGCCCGCGCTGCCGCTGACCGCGGCGCTGGTGTTCGGCGCCGTGGTGGCCCCGCCGGACGCGGTCGCGGCGACGGCGGTGGCCCGCCGGGTGGGCCTGCCGTCCCGGATCACCACCATCCTCCAGGGCGAGTCCTTGCTGAACGACGCCACAGCGATCACCGCGTTCCGGGTGGCCTTGGCGGCGGCCGTCGGCGAGGGCGCGACCTGGGCCGGGGGAGTGGGGGAGTTCCTGCTCGCGGCGGTCGGCGGGGCGGCCGTCGGCCTGGTGCTGATGGCACCGTTGCACTGGCTGCGCGTTCATGTGAAGGAGGCGCTGCTGCAGAACACGCTCTCCCTGCTGATCCCGTTCGTCGCGTACGCCACCGCCGAGCAGGTGCACGCCTCCGGTGTGATCGCCGTCGTGGTCGTCGCCCTCTACCTGGGGCACCGCGCGTCGGAGGTCGACTTCGCCACCCGGCTCCAGGAGGAGGCGGTGTGGAAGATGGTCGCGTTCGTCCTGGAGTCCGCGGTGTTCGCGCTGATCGGGCTGCAACTGCCCGTCGTCCTCGGAGGGCTCGGCCCGCACGCGGGCGCGGACTCCGCCTGGTATGCCCTCGTCGTCTTCGTGGTGGTCGTCGCCGTACGGTTCCTCTGGGTGTACCCGGCGACCTGGCTGCCGCCGATGCTCTCGGCGAGGATCCGCGAACGCGAGGGGAAACCCGGCTGGAAGGGCCCGTTCGTGATCGCGTGGGCAGGCATGCGCGGTGTGGTCTCGCTGGCCATCGCCTTCTCGATCCCCCTCACCGCCGAGGGCGAGGACTTCCCGCACCGCAACCTGCTGCTCTTCCTGACCTTCACCACCGTCATCGGCACCCTGGTCGTGCAGGGCCTGACACTGCCCCCGCTGATCCGCCTGCTGAAGCTCCCGGGGCGCGACACGCGCGCCGAGACCCTGGCGGAGGCCAACGCCCAGGCGCAGGCCTCCAGAGCCGCCGAGCAACGCCTCGACGAGCTCCTCTCCGACGAGCGCAACGCCCTGCCGGGACCGCTCGCCGACCGCCTGCGCTCCGTCCTGGAACGCCGCCGCAACGCCGTCTGGGAACGGCTCGGCCAGGTCAACCCCGTCACCGGGGAGTCGGTCGACGACACCTACCGGCGGCTGTCCCGGCAGGTGATCGGCGCGGAGCGAGACGTGTTCGTCACGCTGCGCGACGCCCGCTACATCGACGACGAAATGCTCCGGACCCTGCTGCGCCGCCTGGACCTGGAGGAAGCGGCGGCGTACCGGGAGACGACCTGAGGCCTGTCGTTCGAGGGTGTCACGCGGGGAACGGCCGGCCTGTGATCACCGCGGTGACCGTGCTCCCGCGCGGGAAGGCGTTCTCCTCGGCCAGGGCGACAAGGGCGTAAAGCAGTTTGGCGACATAGACGCGTTCCACGGGGACACCGTGACGGTGCTCGAAGTCCTCGGCGAACGCCGCGAGTTCGGGCGTGGTGCGCGCGTAGCCGCCGAAGTGGAAGCGGTCGTCGAGGCTCCAGTCGCCGCGCGGACCCCCGAACGCCCCGGTCTGCAGGGCCCGTATCTCGTCGGCCAGGAAGCCGCCCCTGAGGACCGGTATGCCCAGCACGCGCATGCCGGCTCCGGCCCCGGCGGCCAGCCCCGCGAGCGTGCCGCCGGTGCCGCAGGCTACGGCGGCCACGTCCGCGTGACCGGCGAGTTCCTCGCCGAGGGCCCGGCAGCCGCGCACCGCGGCGGAGTTGCTGCCGCCCTCGGGCACCACGTACGCGTCCACGGCGTCCGCCGCGCGCAGGACGGCGGCCAGGGTCTGCGGGTCGCTCTTGCGGCGGTACGCCGACCGTTCGACGAAGTGCAGCCGCATGCCGTCGGCCGCGCAGCGGGCCAGCGACGGATTGAGCGGGCGGCCGGCGAGTTCCTCGCCGCGCACCACGCCGACCGTGGGCAGGCCGAGCAGCCGGCCGGCGGCGGCCGTGGCCCGCAGATGGTTGGAGTAGGCACCGCCGAAGGTGAGCACGGTCCGCCCGGCCGCCGCCGCGAGGTTCGGCGCGAGCTTGCGCCACTTGTTGCCGACCAGCTCCGGGTGGATCAGATCGTCCCGCTTCAGCAGGAGCCGGACCCCGCGCCGGCCGAACCGCTCGTCCGTGACCTCCCGCAGCGGCGAGGGCAGCCGCGGCCGCAGGCCCGCGAGGGCGTCGGAGCCGGGGGCGTCGGAGCTGGTCACGGGGCCATTGTCCCCTGTCGCTCACGCACCCCGCACCGGCGGCCGGCACGGCGTCCGGCGCCGCCGGCGGGGCCTCACCTCAGCCGGTCGCCGATCCGATTCCTCATCGACGTCATCGAGAACCCGCGCGGGTCCACCTTCCCCGGCTGCCACTCCCGGTGCCCGATGACGGACCGCTCGTTCCAGCCGTGGTGGCGGCAGACCGCGGCCGCTGCCTTCTCGATCGCCTCCAGCTGGGCCGCCGGCCAGGGGTCCTCGCCGTCGCCGAGGTTCTCGCACTCGAAGCCGTAGAAGTGCCGGTTGCCGTCGGTGTTCGCCTCGTTGTCCGGCGGCAGGCTCCGCTCGGCGATCACCGCGCGCAGTACGTCGTCGTCGCCGAGCCCCGCGTGGTTGGCCCGGCCGTAGCCGACGAGGTGGACCCGGCCGTCCTTGGTGATCACGCCGTGGCACAGCGGCCCCGGCAGACCCTCGTAGCCCTTGCGGCAGATCTCCACCGTTCTGGCGCTGCCCTTGGTCACCGTGTGGTGGATCATCACGCCGTGCACCGGGCCCCAGGGGCCCTTGTGGTTCCGGTTGTGGTCGCGCCAGTCGCCGACCTCGACGACCTTGAGGCCCTCCGCCTTCAGAGCGCGCAGGAACGCGCTTGCGGACATGGGTGGGGCCATGACCGCCCTCCTTCGTGCAGGACGGCGGCCGCCGTCCGCGACCGCCTGGTACATGGCCTATACCTAAAAGGACGGAGTTCAACTACTCGTTCGGGCCCTGTGCGAGCCGATCCGGACAACTTCCTTCCGCCATGGCGCCGTTCGGCGGCGCCCCATGTGTGCCCAGCCCTCCCAAGATCCAACCCCGCTCGATCGGGTAATGGCGCGGGCACGCTGGGTGAGGAACGCTTGATCACGCAGAGCGATGCCCGGCGCGGCCGGGCTTTCGATCACCATTGGGGAGGGCAGTTCTCTATGTCGGTAGGCGAAGAGGTCCGCACGGAGCAGGCCAGGCAGCAGCAGAGTCTCGGTACGGCCGCCGCGCGGAACCTGGCCACCACGACCAAGTCCGTGCCGCAGATGCAGGAGATCAGCTCACGCTGGCTGCTGCGCATGCTGCCCTGGGTCGATGTGCAGGGCGGTACGTACCGGGTCAACCGCCGCCTGACCTACGCCGTGGGTGATGGCCGGATGACGTTCGTGAAGACCGGCGACCGCGTCGAGATCATCCCGGCGGAGCTGGGCGAGCTGCCGGCGCTGAGGTCGTACGAGGACGAGGAGGTGCTGGCCGAACTGGCCTCTCGCTGCCGCCAACGGGAGATCGGGGCCGGCCAGGTGATCGCCTCCTTCGGCAGCCCGGCCGACGAGGTGTACCTCCTGGCGCACGGCAGGGTGGAGCGGGTCGGCACCGGCCCCTACGGTGACGACGAGTCCCTCGGCGTCCTCGCCGACGGCGCCTACTTCGGCGAGCAGGCCCTGATGGGTGAGGACGCGATCTGGGAGTACACGGCCCGCACCCTCACCGCGTGCACCGTGCTGGTGCTGCCCCGCGAGGCCGTCGAACAGGTCGCCGAGCGGTCGGACACCCTGCGTGAGCACCTGAGCAGCCGGAGGGTCTCCGTCCCCGGGCAGCGCACCAACAAGTACGGCGAGAAGGAGATCGACCTCGCGGCCGGGCACAGCGGCGAGCCGGACATCCCGCACACCTTCGTCGACTACGAGGCCAGGCCGCGCGAGTACGAACTCAGCGTCGCCCAGACCGTGCTGCGCATCCACACCCGCGTGGCCGACCTCTACAACCAGCCCATGAACCAGACGGAACAGCAGATCCGGCTGACCGTGGAGGCGCTGAAGGAGCGCCAGGAGCACGAACTGGTCAACAACCGCGACTTCGGCCTGCTCCACAACTGCGAGTACGACCAGCGGATCCAGCCGCACGACGGCGTACCGGGCCCCGACGACATGGACGAGCTGCTCAGCAGGCGCCGCGGGACCCGGCTGCTGCTCGCCCACCCGCGCGCGATCGCCGCGTTCGGCCGCGAGCTCAACAAGCGGGGCCTGGTCCCGGAGACCGTCGACATGGGCGGCAACCGCATTCCCACCTGGCGTGGCGTGCCCATCTTCCCGTGCAACAAGATCCCGGTGACCGACGCCCGGACGACCTCCGTCATCGCCCTGCGAACGGGAGAGGAGGAGCAGGGCGTCATCGGTCTGCGGGCCGCCGGCATCCCCGACGAGATCGAGCCGAGTCTGTCCGTGCGCTTCATGGGCATCAACGAACAGGCCATCATCAAGTACCTGGTCACGGCCTATTACTCGGCCGCGGTCCTGGTACCGGACGCGCTCGGCGTCCTGGAGAACGTCGAGATCGGCCGCTGGCGGTGACCGCTCGCGAGCTCCCTCGCCGCATGCCGTGTCCCCGCCCGTCCGGGCGGGTACACCTCGGACGTACGTGTTCGACGGGTGCGGAAGCGCCATCCCTCCGCTCCTCCACCGAGTCGTACCCAGGGGGAAGCCGATGACGGAGTCCATCACGGAGCCGAAGACGGGGCGTACGACGGAGCGCACGACCAGGGCCACGACGGAGCCGGAGCCGCGCCCCGGTGACGGACACGAGGCGACGATACTGCTGGAGCGGGCGCGGGCGGCGGTCGACCCGGTGCTGCGGGCGGCCATCGGCTCGCTGCCCGACCCGATGCGCCGGATCGCGCTCTACCACTTCGGCTGGGAACACGCGGACGGCACTCCGGCCCAGGGAGGCTCGGGCAAGGCGATCCGCCCCGCTCTGGTGCTCGCCGCGGCCTCCGCGACGGGCGGTCCCGCGGCCCGCGCGGCGGCCGTACGGGCGGCGGCGGCCGTGGAACTGGTCCACAACTTCACGCTGTTGCACGACGACGTGATGGACCGGGACACCACCCGCCGCCACCGGCCCACCGTCTGGACGGTCTTCGGGGACACCGACGCGATCCTCGCCGGGGACGCCCTTCAGGCGCTCGCGCTGCGACTGCTCGCCGAGGACCCCCATCCGGCGGGCAGGGCGGCGGTGGCCCGGCTCGCGGACTGCGTGATCGAACTGTGCGCGGGCCAGCACGCGGACACGGCTATGGAGCGGAGCGCCCCCGGCGAGGTCACCCTCGCCGAGACGCTCGCCATGGCCGAGGCCAAGACCGGCGCGCTGCTCGGCTGCGCCTGCGCGATCGGGGCGCTGTACGCGGACGCCGGGGACGCGGAGGTGGCGGCGATGGACGCGTTCGGCCGGGCGGCCGGGCTGGCCTTCCAGCTCATCGACGACGTGATCGGCATATGGGGCGACCCCCGCCGCACCGGCAAGCCCGCCGGCGCGGATCTGGCCGCCCGCAAGAAGTCACTGCCGGTGGTCGCCGCGCTCACGTCCGGCACGCCGGCGGCCGCGGAACTCGCCGCGCTGTACGCCGTTCCGCACCGGAAGGAGACCCTGGAACACATCGCGCGGATCGTGGAGCGGGCGGGCGGCCGTGACTGGGCGCAGACCCAGGCGGCCGACCGGATGGCCCGGGCGATGCAGGAGGTGGCCCGCGCGGTGCCCGACCCGGAGGCGGCGGGCGGGCTGCTGGCGCTGGCCGAGTTCGTGACCCGGCGCAACACCTGACGGCCCGTCGGCCGTCCCCGTGTCCCCGGTGCCACGTCGAGCCGCGCGGACCCTGACCCGCGCGGCACGTGTGGCTCCGGCCGGCGGGTCCCGCACTTCCCCACGATGTGCGGGGCCCGCCCTCCCCAAGACCGTCCCCCGATAGGGTCAACGCCCGTACGGAAAACGACGGTTGGGACGAAGGGGCGGACATGGGAGTGGCGATCCGGACGGCTGGGGACGACGACCGGGAGCTGATAGTCCGGCTTCTCGACCAGGCGTTCCAGGACGACCCGGTCAGTGGCTGGGTCTTCCCCGGCGAGGAGTACCGCCGCACCACGCATCACCGGCTCATGGCGGCCTTCACCGATGTCGTCCTCGCCGACGGGCGGGTCGACATCACCGAGGACGGCTCGGCCTGCGCGCTGTGGATGTCCGTACCGGCGGACGACCCCGGTCACGACGACCGGCACCCCGACGAGGAGCACGGCGACGACTTCGTGCGGATGCGCGAGGCCGTCGACCCGGACAACGAGCGCGTCGAGCTGATCGGGCGGCTCACGGCCGGTATCCACCCCTCGGGCCGGGCCCATGAGTACCTGTGGATGATCGGGGTCGTTCCCGGCCGGCAGGGCGAAGGGCTCGGCACCGCGCTGATCGGTTCCGTCCTCGAGCGCTGCGACCGGGAGGGGCGGGCGGTGTATCTCGAGGCGAGCAGCGAGCGCAGCCGCCTGCTGTACGCACGTCTCGGCTTCGAGGCGGCCGGTGAGCCCCTTGCTCTTCCGGACGGTCCGTCCATGTGGCCCATGTGGCGCGAGCCCCGTGCCACGCCCGCCACCTCACGGACCGGCCCGCGGAGCTGATACCTCGGCGGGGGACGTCCGGCCGCCCCGGCCGGAGGAGATCGCGGCGCTCGAGACGGAGAGGTGAGCCGTGCCGCAGCCGGTGCTCGCCCTGGGGTGCGCGGCGGTGACCGGCGCCGGCTGTGTCCGGTACCTGCCGGCCCTCGCCGATCTGCGCGCCGGAGCGGACTGATGGTGGCCACGGTGTGGTGGCTGCCGGGCGCCCTGGCGGCCGTGGGCGGCACCGCCGCCGTCACGGTGGCGGCCCTGTTCCTCACGCTCGCCTCCCGCGGACTGCCCGTCGGACAGCGGCCGGGCGTGCCCCGCCCGGGCAGCATCCGGAGCCTCGCTGCTCACTTGTGCCCCGGTTCCGATAATCCCTTGCAACCACTACGCATGAAGTACTACAACTGGAGTTGTTCAAACGAGTGCCACCTACGGGAAGAGACCGCGTTGCGAAAGCTCACGTACTTCATCGCCTGCTCCATCGACGGCTTCATCGGTGACCCGGAGGGCGACGCGTCGGCCATGATCTCCCTGGTCGACGAGGAGCTCTTGGAGTTCCTCGCGACGGAATACCCGGAGACCCTGCCCACCCACGGCCGCCGCCCGCTCGGTCTGGACGATCTGCCGAACAAGCGGTTCGACACGATCATCCAGGGCCGGGCCAGCTACGACCTGGCCCTCAAGGAGGGAATCACCAGCCCCTACGCACACCTGCGCGAATACGTCGCCTCCCGCACACTGGGGGAGTCGCCCGACCCGAACGTCGAGATCATCGCGGACGACCTGGTCGGCCGGGTGCGCGCGCTGAAGGCGGAGGACAGCGCGCACGACATCTATCTGTGCGGCGGTGCCAAGCTCGCCGGCGCGCTGGTCGACGAGATCGACGAAATGATCATCAAGACGTACCCCATCGTGCAGGGGTCCGGTATGCCGATGTTCGAGGCCGGCTTCTCGATCACGGACTTCGCACTGGAGTCGGTGCGTACGTTCGGCAACGGCGTCGTGGTGCGGACGTACAGCAGGAAGCGCTGACCCGCCACCGGGCCTACCCTGAAGGCATGGGCAGCGAACAACCGGTCTGTCCCGCCTGCGGACAGCCCGTGGAGACGGTCGTCCGGCGCCACAAGACGCTGGGCGCTTGGGTCCCGGTATGGGTGCACGGCCCATGCCGCAACCGGGAGTGCGAGAAGTGCCCGGACCATGAAGCCGTAGCCGGCACGGTGCCTCCGGGGTCCGCGGAGACCACCGAGGGCGAGGCCCCCACGGCACGCTAGCGTTGCGGCATGGAGAGCAGGGGAGACGGACGCCGCCGCCCGTTATGGACGCGGTGGGTCATCGGCATCTGGACGGCCGCCGTCGTCCTCGGCGGAGGGCTGACGCTGTGGCTGCGGGACGCCGCCGAGCCGCCGTCACCGATCGGCTGGGAGGACGCCCGGCCCAGTCCCACTCCCGGCCTCCCGTCGGACTGGGAAACGCGCTGTCCCCCTCCCGAGATCCCGCCGGGCGTCGAGGACGGGCTGGTGGCCACCGCCTGCCTCGTCATCACCGACTGACTAGTTGGGCGGACGCCGCACGCCACCCGTCTCCGGGTCGCGGCCGGTGAGGCAGTAGACGCCACCAGTGGGGTCCCGCATCACCGTCCAGTGGTCGAACGCGGCCACGAACACGGCCCCGAGCCCCTCGTGCCGCGCCCTGACCGTTGTGATGTCGGCGCAGGCGAGATCCAGGTGTGCGGACACCGGGCCTTCCTCCGCCATGCGCTGGAGCAGGATGCGTACCGGCAGCCCGGCCGGCGGCTTCACCACATGGAACTCGGGCAGGGTGCCGGGCACGGAGTCCCACTCGCTCAGCAGACCGCTCCAGAAGGCGACTTCGGCCTCGTGGCGGGACGGCGGCACGTCGAGGCACACCTGGTCCAGCCGGCTGCCGTCCACGACGGGTGGCCGGACCGACTCCCCCTGCCAGGACACCGCGCAGAACAACTGCCCCGCGGGCGACCGCAGTACGCGGAGCCCTTCCTGCTCGGTGACCGTCTCCGCGCCCAGGCGTCGCGCCGCCGAGGCGAACCCCGCGATGTCGTCCACGGAGAAGTCGAGGTGCACGCCGCCCTCCCCGGACCGGATGCGCTGCATCCCCACGCAGGCGTCGGCGCCCTCCGCCGTCAGGACCGCGAACTCCCCGTCGTCACCCGTGGGTTCGGACAGCCGGGTCCCCGTGACGGCCGTCCAGAAGTCTCCGGCCCGGTCGGCCACCGCGGCCGGCCGGTCGATGAAGGCGTACGTCCAGCGGACGCTCACCGTCCCGGGCGTTCCATGAAGCGCAGCATGTTCCCCGCGGGGTCGCGGAACGCGCAGTCGCGCACCCCGTACGGCTGGTCCGTGGGCTCCTGGAGTACGTCCCCGCCGGCGGCCAGCACTCGCTCGTAGAGGGCGTCGCAGTCGGTGGTGGTGAAGTTGACGCCGCGCAGCATGCCCTTGGCCAGCAGCTCCGCCATCGCCTGCTTGTCACCGGGGGAGGCGTCCGGGTTCGCCGCGGGCGGCTCCAGCACGATCTCCACGTCCTGCTCCGGCGAGGCGACCGTCACCCACCGCATCCCCTCGAACCCCACGTCGTTGCGGACCTCGAGCCCCAGGACGTCACAGTAGAAGGCCAGTGCCTTGTCGTGATCGTCGACGGCGATGAAGCACTGGGCGAGTTTCACGTCCGTTCCTGTATCCATACGCCCACGCTAGAAGGTCTCGCTCGGGTTGACCCGGGGGCGGCCCCGGACCGGGCGCGTGTACGTCCGCGCGACACACGGCGGGATGACCGCGCTCTCGTCGTGCGACCGGGCCCGGTACGCGCTCGGTGTCTCTCCGACCAGCTCGGTGAAGCGCGAGCTGAACGAGCCGAGCGAGGTGCAGCCGACCGCCAGACACACCTCGGTCACCGAGAGGTCGCCCCGCCGCAGCAGCGCCTTGGCCCGCTCGATGCGCCGGGTCATGAGATAGGCGTACGGCGTCTGCCCGTACGCCGCGCGGAAGCTGCGCTGGAAGTGGCCGGCCGACATCAGCGCGGTCCGCGCGAGCTCCGTGATGTCGAGCGGCTCGGCGTACTCCCGGTCCATCCGGTCCCGGGCCCGCCGCAGCCGCACCAGATCCTCCAGCTCCATCCGCCCAGCATCCCATGGCCCGCCCCGTCCATGAGCTCCCGCAGGACCGGAAAAGGGCCGCACCCGGCCCGCCATGGACGCCGTGGGAGGCGGTCCGCGGGGGCCGGGTGCGGTGGGGGGAGACGCTGCAGAACGTGAGGAATCGCAGGTCGGAAGGCGTGAAGGGTCAGGCCTTCTTGGTCTCCCAGAAGATCTTGTCGATCTGGGCGATGTAGTCCAGGGCCTTCTGGCCGGTGGCCGGGTCCGTGGAGCCCTTGGCGGCCGACAGGGCCTTCAGGGTGTCGTTGACCAGCTGGTGCAGCTCCGGGTACTTCTCGAAGTGCGGGGGCTTGAAGTAGTCGCTCCACAGCACGGAGACGTGGTGCTTCGCCAGCTCGGCGCGCTGCTCCTTGATGACCGTGGCGCGGGTCTGGAAGTGCGGGTCGTCGTTGCCGGCCATCTTCTCCTGGACGGCCTTCACCGACTCCGCCTCGATGCGGGCCTGGGCCGGGTCGTACACGCCGCAGGGCAGGTCGCAGTGGGCGCTGACCTTGACCTTGGGGGCAAACAGGCGGGAAAGCATGGAGCGTTTCCTTCCTCGTGATCGTCTTCTCACACTGGACATTACTCCGTGACGGACGGCTTTTCGCGGGTGCCCCCACGGGCTTAGGACAAAAGTCCGGGGTCAGACTGAGACTGGTGGAGGATGGAACCGGGGAGGTGCCGGGAGATGCCGGAGCTGTCGCAGGACGCCGAGCGGGCGAGGGCGCCGCTGCCCTTCGGGGTGGCCGAGGTGACCGGGCCGTCCATGGTGCCCACGCTGCACCACGGGGATCGGCTCCTGGTGCACTACGGCGCCCGTGTCAGGCGCGGTGACGTCATCGTGCTGCGGCATCCGTTCCAGCAGGACCTGCTGGTCGTCAAGCGGGCCGCCGAGCGGCGCGACGGCGGCTGGTGGGTGCTCGGGGACAACGCGTACGCGGGCGGGGACAGCACCGACTACGGGGTGGTGCCCGACGAACTGGTGCTCGGCCGGGTCCGCTTCCGTTACCGGCCGCGCAGTTCCGAGCGGCGGTCGCCGCTGGCGGTGGTGGCCTGGGCGTTGTCGGCGGCGCGGCCCGTGCTCTCCGGCCGGTCGGCCTCCAGGCGTTTGCGCGCCCGGTAGGCGGCCACGTTGGCACGGGTGGCGCAGCGGTCGGAGCAGTAGCGGCGGGAGCGGTTGGTCGAGGTGTCCAGGTAGGCGTTGCGGCAGGGCGCCGCCTGGCACAGGCCGAGTCGGTCCACGCCGTACTCCGTGAGGTGGAAGGCGAGGCCCATCGCGGCGATGGCGGCGTAGCCGGCGGTCGCGTTGGAGGGGTGGTCGGCCAGGTGCATGTGCCACAGCGGGCGGCCGTCGTCGTCGCGGAAGTCGTGGCCGGAGACCTGCGGGCTGACGGGGAACTCCAGCAGCAGCGAGTTCAGCAGGTCGACGGCGAGTGTCTCGTCGCCGCCGTCCGCCGCCTCGAACACCGAGCGGAGCCTGGCCCGGACCGAGCGGAACCGCGTCACATCGGCCTCGGTGGCGCGCCGGGCGGCCGACTGGTTCGCGCCGAACAGGTCGCGGACGGCCTCGACCGAGGTCAGCGTGTCCTTCCCCCGGGCCGGTTCCTCGGTGTTGACGAGGCGTACGGCATAGTCCGAGTAATAGGCCAGTTCCACTTGTAGTCCTTACGCAAGGGCTCTATGGTCGTGCATGCGGTCGGGTAACAGACGGTCGTGCTGCAAGGGTATTACGTGACGTAGGCGAGGGAGGGCTTCATGACGGACGCGCACACCACCACGGCCGGCGCCGACTGGCACGCCTGGCAGGAGAGCTGGGACCGGCAGCAGGAGTGGTACATGCCCGACCGCGAGGAGCGGTTCCGGGTCATGCTGGACATGGTCGAGGCGCTCGTCGGCACCGCCCCGCGCGTGCTGGACCTGGCCTGCGGCACCGGCAGCATCACCGCCCGGCTGCTCGCCCACTTCCCGGACGCCACCAGCACCGGCGTCGATCTCGACCCGGCGCTGCTCGCGATCGCCGAGGGCACCTTCGCGGGCGACGAGCGGGTCTCGTTCGTCACCTCCGACCTCAAGGACCCCGCGTGGACGCGGGAGCTGCCGTACGGCTCCTACGACGCCGTCCTGACCGCGACGGCCCTGCACTGGCTGCACCGGGAACCCCTCGCGGACCTCTACGGGCACATCGCGGGCCTGGTCCGCGACGGCGGTGTCTTCATGAACGCGGACCACATGATCGACGACTCGACGCCCCGGATCAACGCGGCGGAGCGGTCCCAGCGGCACGCCCGTATGGATCAGGCCACGTCGGACGGCGCCCTGGACTGGGCACAGTGGTGGCAGCTCGCCGCGAAGGACCCGGTCCTCGCCGGACCGACGGCCCGCCGGTTCGAGATCTACGGCGAGCACGCGGACGGCGACATGCCGTCGGCGGCGTGGCACGCGCGCGTGCTGCGCGAGAAGGGGTTCGGCGAGGCACGGCCGGTGTGGTGCTCGCCGTCGGACACCCTGCTGCTGGCGCTGAAGTAGCACACGGACGAAGGGGCGGTACGGAAGATCCGTACCGCCCCCTCGCCGTGCGCGGGACCGCGGTCAGAGCACCTTGGACAGGAACGACTTGGTGCGGTCGTGCTGCGGGTTGGTGAGCACCTCGCGCGGGTGGCCGGACTCGACCACCACGCCGTCGTCCATGAACACCAGCGAGTCGCCCACCTCCCGGGCGAAGCCCATCTCATGGGTGACGACGATCATCGTCATGCCGTCCTCGGCGAGGTCGCGCATGACGTCGAGGACCTCGCCGACGAGCTCCGGGTCGAGCGCCGAGGTGGGCTCGTCGAAGAGCATCAGCTTGGGCTGCATCGCCAGCGCCCGGGCGATGGCGACGCGCTGCTGCTGACCGCCGGAGAGCTGGGCGGGGTAGTGGCCCCGGCGGTCGCCGAGACCGACCCGGTCCAGCAGCCGCTCCGCACGCTCCCGGGCCACGGCCTTGGTCTCCCGCTTGACCTGGACCGGAGCCTCCATGACGTTCTCCAGCGCCGTCATGTGGGGGAAGAGGTTGAAGCGCTGGAACACCATGCCGATGTCCCGCCGCTGCGCCGCGACCTCCTTCTCCTTGAGCTCGTAGAGCTTGTCGCCCTTCTGCCGGTAGCCGACCAGTTCACCGTCGACGGACAGCCGCCCGGCGCTGATCTTCTCCAGATGGTTGATGCACCGCAGGAACGTGGACTTGCCGGAACCGGACGGGCCGATCAGGCAGAACACCTCCCGCGCGTTCACCTCCAGGTCGATGCCCTTGAGGATGTGCGCGAGACCGAAGGACTTGTGCACGCCCTCCGCCTTGACCATCGGCTGACCGCTCGGGACGCTCACGACGTCCTTGCTGATCTTGCTCATCGGGTCACCTCCGGGCGGCCGAAGGAGTTGAACAGGCGGAGGTTCTTCTTCAGGCGCTGCAGCGGCGTCGGCGGCAGGTTACGCGTCGAACCGCGGGCGTAACGGCGCTCCAGGTAGTACTGGCCGACGCTGAAGACGCTGGTGAGGGCCAGGTACCAGATGGACGCCACGAAGTACATCTCGACCACCGCCAGCGAGGTGCTGGAGACGTCGGTGGACCGCTTGATGAGCTCGTTGAACTGCACCGCGTAGGCGAGCGACGAGGTCTTGAGCATGTTGATGAACTCGTTGCCCGTCGGCGGCACGATCACCCGCATCGCCTGCGGCAGCACCACCCGGCGCAGCGTCTTGGACTGGGTCATGCCCAGGGCGTGGGACGCCTCCGTCTGCCCCTCGTCGACGGACTGGATGCCCGCGCGGACGATCTCGGACATGTACGCGGCCTCGTTGAGGCCCAGACCCAGCAGTGCCGCCAGGAACGGCGTCATCACCTGGTTCATCTCGTCCTTGTAGAACCCCAGGTTGAGGACGGGGAACACCAGCGCGATGTTGTACCAGATGAGCAGCTGGACCAGGACCGGCGTGCCGCGGAAGAACCAGACGTAGAAGTAGGCCACCGTGCTGGTGACCGGGTTGGACGACATCCGCATGACCGCGAGGATCACGCCCAGGACGAGACCCAGCACCATGGCCAGCACGGAGATGTACAGCGTGTGCCAGGCGCCGGACAGGATCGTCCCGTCCGTGAGGTAGTCGGGGATGATGCCGTAGTTGATGTTGGCGTTCGAGAAGGCGATCCCGATCAGCACCAGGATGGCGATGACCACCGCGCCGGCCACCCAGCGGCCGTAGTGGCGCACCGGGATCGCCTTGATCTGCTCCGGCGGCACCGATGGCGCCGGAGTCTTGTCCACCGTGTCTGTCACAGCGACTGCCCTTCAGTGTTGCCGAGGTTCAGGAACCGCCGTTGATCTTCGCCTCGGTCACCGCACCGTCCGTGACGTTCCACTTCTCGAGGATCTTGGTGTACTCGCCGTTCTCGATGATGGCGTTCATGGCCGCCTGGAGGGCGTCCCGCAGCTGGGTGTCCTGCTTGCTGACGCCGATGCCGTACGGGCCGGCCTCGATCTGCTCGCCGACGACCTCGAAGTCCTTGCCGCCGCCCGAGGTCTTGGCGTTGTAGGCCGCGACCGGGAAGTCGTTGAGGTCGGCGACGGACGCGCCCTGCTTCAGACGCAGCAGCGCCTCGGGGTCGGTGTCGTAGGTCTGCAGCTTGATGGCGGGCTTGCCGTCGTCGGTGCACTTCTTGTTCTGCGCGTTGGCGATGCCCTCGGAGGTGGTGCCGCGCTGCAGCGCGACCACCTGGCCGCAGAGGTCGTCCAGGGACTTGATGCCCTTGGGGTTGCCCTTCTGAACGAGGATCGACGTACCGGCGGTGAAGTAGTCGACGAAGTCGATGCCGTCGCCGGCCTTCTTGCCGGTGTCCGAGTCGATGCCGTTCTGGCGGTCCTTGGTGTCGTTCATCGCGGACATGATCACGTTGAAGCGGTCGGACTGCAGACCCACGATGAGCTGGTCGAACTTGCCGTTCTGGAAGTCGAACTTCACCCCGAGCTGCTTGCCGAGGGCCTCGGCGATGTCGGGGTCGATGCCGACGGCCTTGCCGTCCTTCATGAACTCGACCGGCGGGTACGCGATGTCGGAGCCCACCTTGATGACGCCCGCCTTGCGGATGTCGGCCGGGAGCTTGTCGGCGAGCGGCGCGTTGGACGAGTCGGCGGTGTTGCTGTCGCTGCTGCTCTTGTCCGTCTGGTCACCGCAGCCGGTGAGAATCAGTGCGCCTGCGACCGCGATCGCGCCGACCGCTGCAATCCGGGAGCGTGCGGCGGTGGTACGACGGGTGGTGCTTGCGGTCATGGTGGGTTCCTCCGGCGGATGGGTGGAGTTGCCGATGGGGCCGGCGACTGCCTGGACGGCATCGCCGCGGGTCGACGAGAGCACACGCCTTCGAGTGTCGCGACCTCGTGTGATTACCGCATCTTGCCATTCGGACTGCGCCACTCAGGGGGGCGGCGATGTCAAAATCGGATAACAGGTGGCACTCGAACCGGCCCAATCCGCTCCACCATGGCCGGACAGGTTGCGGGAATCCTCCATTCTGGCCGGAAGATCTTCGGCTGGACCCGTGCTATGGCCGTGGCCGCCGTGGCCTTTGCTGTGATTGTGGGCTTGCTGGGAGTTCCTCGAGGCCTTGTCCTGTTATCAGGCGATGGTTCAGGGTGTCGGCATGTGACCTTCGCGTTATGGACTCGTCGCCGACGGCGTCCGTCCGGTAAGAAGGTTCTTTACACCCCTCATCCGGGGCTCAGGGCGCGTGTGCGGCGCGCCCGTCGTGTTTGGCCCGAACGCATCAACCCTCCGGGCCTTGCGCGGTCCCGCCCACCCCTCACCAGGAGTGGCAACCCTCAAACCATGAACAATTAAGGGGTAAAACCAAGTGGCAGCGGAGATTGTCAATCCTCGCAGCGACAGCGAAAGCCGGAACGGTCTTACGGAGCACGAGAGCGGGGCAGAGCCCCTCGACTCCTTCGACCCGGCGTTCGCGCTGCACCGCGGCGGCAAGATGGCTGTGCAGGCCACCGTGCCGGTCCGCGACAAGGACGATCTGTCCCTGGCTTACACGCCCGGGGTCGCGAAGGTGTGCAGCGCGATCGCCGAGCAGCCGGAACTCGTCCACGACTACACGTGGAAGTCGCAGGTCGTCGCCGTCGTGACGGACGGTACGGCCGTGCTCGGCCTCGGGGGCATCGGTCCCGAGGCGTCCCTCCCGGTGATGGAGGGCAAGGCCATCCTCTTCAAGCAGTTCGGCGGTGTGGACGCGGTGCCGATCGCCCTCGCCTGCACCGACGTCGACGAGATCGTCGAGACCGTGGTCCGGCTCGCGCCGTCCTTCGGCGGAGTGAACCTGGAGGACATTTCGGCACCCCGGTGCTTCGAGATCGAGCGCCGGCTGCAGGAGCGGCTGGACATCCCGGTCTTCCACGACGACCAGCACGGCACGGCGGTCGTGTCGCTGGCGGCGCTGCGGAACGCGGCGCGGCTGAGCGGGCGCACGCTGGGCGAGCTGCGGGCCGTGATCTCGGGCGCGGGCGCCGCGGGCGTCGCCATCGCCAAGATGCTGGTGGAGGCCGGCATCGGGGATGTCGCCGTGGCCGACCGCAAGGGCGTCGTGTCGCGCGACCGCGACGACCTCACGCCGATCAAGGCGGAGCTGGCGTCGTTCACCAACAAGGCCGGTCTCTCGGGGCCGCTGGAGTCGGCGCTGGCCGGGGCCGACGTGTTCATCGGTGTCTCCGGCGGCACGGTGCCGGAGTCGGCGGTGGCGTCGATGGCCGAGGGCGCGTTCGTCTTCGCCATGGCCAACCCCGACCCCGAGGTGCACCCGGAGGTCGCGCACAAGTACGCGGCCGTCGTGGCCACCGGGCGGTCGGACTTCCCGAACCAGATCAACAACGTGCTGGCCTTCCCCGGGATCTTCGCGGGTGCCCTGCAGGTGCGGGCCTCCCGGATCACCGAGGGGATGAAGCTGGCGGCGGCCGAGGCGCTGGCCTCGGTGGTCGGCGACGATCTCGCCGCCGACTACGTCATCCCGTCCCCGTTCGACGAGCGGGTCGCCCCCGCGGTGACGGCGGCCGTGGCCGCGGCCGCCCGGGCGGAGGGTGTCGCCCGCCGCTGAGGCGCACAGGCTTCCCCGTCGGCCCCGTCCCCGCGGACGGGGCCGACGGCGTTGGCGCGTGGCAAGAGGGTGTGTGTCACAGCGGGGCCCGGTTCCCCCGGCGGGGCGGGGAACCTATCGTCAAGGTCATGTTCGCTGTCTACGCCGCCCGAATCGACCGCGACCAGCCGCTCAACGGTCTGGAGCTGGGGGAGCGCCCCGCTCCCGAGGCCCGGCCCGGCTGGAGCACCGTCACGGTCAAGGCCGCCTCCCTCAACCACCATGACCTCTGGTCCCTGCGGGGCGTCGGCCTCGCGGAGGACAAGCTGCCGATGATCCTCGGCTGCGACGCCGCCGGTGTCGACGCGGACGGCAACGAGGTCGTCCTGCACTCGGTGATCGGACAGAGCGGTCACGGAGTGGGGCCCAAGGAGCCGCGGTCCATCCTGACCGAGCGCTACCAGGGCACCTTCGCCGGGCAGGTCGCCGTACCCACCTGGAACATCCTGCCCAAGCCGAAGGAGCTCTCCTTCGAGGAGGCCGCCTGTCTGCCGACCGCCTGGCTGACGGCTTACCGGATGCTGTTCACCAATGCCGGGGTCCGGCCCGGTGACTCCGTACTGGTGCAGGGCGCCGGGGGCGGTGTCGCGACCGCCGCCATCGTGCTCGGCAAGGCCGCGGGGCTGCGGGTCTTCGCCACCAGCCGGGACGAGGCCAAGCGCAAGCGGGCGCTGGAGCTCGGCGCCGTGGAGGCGGTGGAGCCCGGGGCGCGGCTGCCGCAGCGGGTCGACGCCGTCATCGAGACGGTGGGCGCCGCCACCTGGTCCCACTCCGTGAAGTCGCTGCGCCCCGGCGGCACGCTGGTGATCTCCGGAGCCACCAGCGGTGACCGCCCCTCGCACGCCGAGCTGACCCGCGTCTTCTTCCTGGAGCTCAGGATCGTCGGTTCGACGATGGGGACCAAGGACGAACTGGAGGACCTGCTCTCCTTCTGCGCCGCCACGGGGGTGCGTCCCGTCATCGACGAGGTGCTGCCGATGGACCGCGCCCGGGAGGGCTTCGAACGGATGGAGGCCGGGGGGCAGTTCGGGAAGATCGTGCTCACCGGTTCCTGAGGAGCGGGAAGCGCGTCGACGGCCGGTCCGGGTCTCCGGGCCGGCCGTCGGCATGTCAACCGGAGTTGACGTCAGTGGTATGTCAATGTACGTTGACAATATGACTGATGCAACCGACCTCGCCGAGCGGGCGGGCGACGGCGACCCGCGGGTCGGCCTGCGGGCCGTCGCCGCGCTGCGCCGGCTGCTGGAGCGACTGGAGACCGTGCAGGTGCGCCAAGCGCGTCGGCAGGGCTGGTCGTGGCAGGAGATCGCCACCGAGCTCGGGGACAGCAGGCAGGCCGTGCACAAGAAGTACGGGAGGCAGTGATGTTCGAGCGGTTCAAGCAGGACGCCAGGGATGTGGTGAAGGGGGCGGTCGCCCAGGCGCAGCGGGCGGGTGCGCACAGCGTGGGCACCGAGCATCTGCTGCTGGCCCTGCTCGACAGTGAGGGAAGCAGGGCCTCCTTCGCGCTGAGCGTACTCGCCGAGCGGCGGGAGCCGGTCCGGGCGGCGCTGGAACAGGCGCGGCGGCGGGGCGGACTGACCCAGGCCGAGACCGACGCCCTCGCCGGGCTGGGGATCGACGTGCCGGAGGTCGTCGCCCGGGTGGAGGAGGCGCACGGGGCCGACGCCCTGTCCCGCGGCGGGAAGGACGGTGTCCGGTGGCCGGGGCACCGTCCCTTCGAGCAGGGGGCCAAGGACGTCCTGACCGGGGCCCTGCGCGCCGCCACCGCCCGCAGGGACCGTCACATCGGCGACGAGCACATCCTGCTCGCCCTCACCGTCCGCCCCGGCGTCCCCGCCGAGGTCCTCGCCGACCACGGGGTGACGTACGAGTCCGTGACGCGGGTGCTCTACGGCAACGGCGGACAGGCCAAGGCGGGCTGACGACGGCTCAGGCCTTCGGGGCGCGCAATATCGCCCCGATGTGCGCCGCCGCCGTCGACAGGTGGCGGCGGGCGTCGCGGAGCTGGTCCCCGGTGACGCCGTGGTCGCGGGCCGCGTCCCGGATGTCGTCCCGGAAGCGGTCCAGCAGCCGGTCCAGATCACGCGCCGGGTCACCGGTGGAGTCCGATGCGTCCTCGTGGGCCCACGCCGGGGCGTACTCGGCGGGGAAGTCCTCGGGCGTCCGGGAGTACGACGGCTCGGAGCCGGCACCGGAGGAGCCCGGGCCGGAGGCTCCCGTGCCGGTGCGGCCGAAACCGAAGTCCTTGCCGAACTCACCCATCCCCTTGGCCAGTTCCCCCAGGCCCTCGCGCAGCCCGGTCGGCCAGTCACCGCGGGCGAAGTGGTCCTGCACCTGTTCCTGGACCTGGCGCATGATCCGCTGCACCTCCTCCTGGGCCCTGTCCTGGGCCTCCTTGGCCTGGCGGCGGGCGCGCTGGGCCTCCTCGCGGGAGCGCCGGCTCTCGTCCTTGGCGCGCCGGGCCTGTTCCTTCCACTCCTGCTTGGCGCGGCGCATCTCCTCCTTGGCGGCGCGCCAGGCGTCCTTGTCGCCGAAGACCGCGAAGTCGCCCAGGCCACCCTCGTCGTCGGACGTGCCGGTGCCGGTACCGGTGCCGCGGGACTGGCGGGCCTTGCCGGCGGCGGCCCGCATCTCGCGGCGCAGATCGCCCGCCGCGCCGCTGACGTCGGCCCGGATCTCGGCGGCCAGTTCGGCGACCGATTCCCGGATCTCCAGCTCCAGATCGGCCAGTTCGCCGCTGCGGTCGGCCAGCTCGGCCCGGCCCGCGTCCGTGATGGAGTACACCTTGCGGCCGCCCTCGGTGGTGTGGGTGACCAGGCCCTCCGCCTCCAGTTTGGCCAGCCGCGGGTAGACCGTGCCCGCGGAGGGCGCGTACAGCCCCTGGAAGCGCTCTTCCAGCAGGCGGATCACCTCGTAACCGTGACGCGGTGCCTCGTCCAGCAGCTTCAGCAGATACAGGCGGAGGCGTCCGTGGGCGAAGACGGGGGGCATGTCAGAGCACCTTCTTGTCGGTCGTACCGGCGTTGTCTCCCGTGCCGTCCCGAGGGTCCGGCTGGTCCTCACCGGGCGGGCGGCGCAGCAGGGCGATGGAGCCGGAGACGGTGGTGGCGCGCAGCTTGCCGCTGCCCGTGCCCAGACGGCCGGTGAGCTTGTGGGCGCCCCACTGGCCCTGCACACGGAGGTTGTCGAAGGCGTTGGAGATCGCGCCGCTGGCGGTGTTGGCCTCGACCTCCGCGTCCGCCGGGTCGGGCAGTCGGATGGCGATCTCGCCCGAGACGCTGGTCAGCTTCACGTCGGTGGGGCCGTCGGTGTCCAGGTCCACGATCATGGAACCGCTGACCGTGTCCGCCCGTACGGAGGAGCCGGAGCCCTCGACGACGGTGAGGTCGCCGGAGACGGAGGCGAAGCGGAGGTCGCCGGTGAGGGCCTGGGCCTCCACGTTCCCCGACACGGTGTCCGCGCGGACCGGCCCCGAGAGGGCGACGAGGGTGGTGTCGCCCGCGACGCCCTTCACGGCGGCGGGACCCCGGATGCCGGAGACGACGGCGGCGGCGCCGACCACGCCGACCTCGACGCGGGTCCGTGCCGGTACGGCCAGGGAGACGACCGCGCTGCGACGCCAGCCCTTGCGGTCCAGCCACTTGAGGAAGCCCTTCCAGGGCAGGTCCTCGTAGGCCACCGTGAGGGTGCCGTCCTTGTGGGTCACCACCAGGGGTGGTCCGTCTATCTCGGAGACCTCCAGGCGGGCGGAACTCTCGTCGGTCCCCACCACGTTCACCGTTCCGTTGACGATGCGTACGTGGAGTTCGGTCACGGGGGCGTCGAAGGTGAGCTTTGTGGGCTCCGCCACGGACGACTCGGGCATGGTGACGACCTCCTGGGAACGGGCGTACCCCGACGACGCGCCATATCGCGTCTTTCGTGATTCACGATATATCGCGGCAGGGGAAAGTCAAGACACTCGTTCGGGGGATCCGTCGGCTGGGATGGGGAGCGCGCCGAGGTGATGTGCACTGGTGCTGGTGCTGGTGCTGGTGCTGGTGCTGGTGCTGGTGCTGGTGCTGGTGCTGGCACCTCCCAGGCCTTTCAGCACTGGGGGAGGCACGACTGCCCGCGGGAGCGCCGGGAGCGGCAGGACTGCCCGCAGTTACCGCCTACTCGTCGTCCTCGTCGTCCAGGCGGGCGAGCCAGGTGGCCAGGCGTTCCACCGGGACCTCGAAGTCGGGGTTGAGGTCGACGAACGTCCTCAGCTGCTCGGCCAGCCACTCGAATGTGACTTCCTCCTCGCCGCGCCGCTTCTCCAGTTCCTCGATGCCACGGTCCGTGAAGTACATGAGGACAAGGATATGTGCCGGAAAACGGGGCGGGCCGCACCCCCCGTGAGAGGGGTGCGGCCCGCGCGCGTACTGCCGCCGGTCAGGCCTCGAAGACCTCGCGCACCAGCTGCTCCTGCTCGGCCTGGTGGCGCTTCGCGGAGCCGACCGCCGGGGACGAGCCGTGCGGCCGCGAGATGCGGCGCAGACGCTCGTCGTGCGGCAGATCGGCGCCGACCGCCAGGTCGAGGTGGTCGATCAGGTTGAGCGCGATGAACGGCCAGGCACCCTGGTTCGCCGGCTCCTCCTGGGCCCACAGGTACTTCTCGGCGTTCGGGTACTTCTTGATCTCCGCCTGGAGCTCCGCACCCGGAAGCGGGTACAGGCGCTCGATGCGGATGATCGCCGTGTCCGTCGCGCCGCGCTTCTGCCGCTCGGCCTCGAGGTCGTAGTAGACCTTGCCGGCCGTGAAGACGACCTTCTTGACCGCGGCCGGGTCGACCGAGGCGTCGCCGATCACCGGGCGGAACTGGCCCGTGGTGAACTCCTCCGCCTTCGAGGCCGCGGCCTTCAGGCGCAGCATCGACTTCGGGGTGAAGACGACCAGCGGCTTGTGGTGCGGGTTGTGCACCTGCCACCGCAGGAGGTGGAAGTAGTTCGACGGCGAGGTCGGCATCGCGACCGTCATGTTGTTCTGCGCGCAGAGCTGCAGGAACCGCTCCGGACGGGCCGAGGAGTGGTCCGGGCCCTGGCCCTCGTAGCCGTGCGGGAGGAGCAGGACCACACCGGAGGTCTGGGCCCACTTCTGCTCCGCCGACGAGATGAACTCGTCCACGACCGTCTGCGCGCCGTTCACGAAGTCGCCGAACTGCGCCTCCCACAGCACGAGCGCGTCGGGACGGGCCAGCGAGTAGCCGTACTCGAAGCCCATCGCCGCGTACTCGGACAGCAGGGAGTTGTAGACGTTCAGCCGCGACTGGTCCTCGGAGAGGTACTGCAGCGGGGTGTACTCGTCGCCCGTGCTGCGGTCGATGATGACCGCGTGACGCTGGCCGAAGGTGCCGCGCTGGGAGTCCTGGCCCGCGAGGCGTACCGGGACGCCCTCGAGGAGCAGCGAGCCGAACGCGAGGGTCTCGCCCATGCCCCAGTCGATCGTGCCGTCCTCGACCATCGACGCCCGGCGCTGCAGCTGCGGCAGCAGACGCGGGTGGACGGTGATGTGGTCGGGGATGTTCACCTGGGACTCGGCGATCCGCTTGACCACCTCCGTGGTGACCGCGGTGTTCACGGCGACCGGGAACTCCGCCTGCGGCTCCGAGGGCTCGACCGTCGTCGGCTGGGAGGTGGCTTCACGGACCTCCGTGAAGACCTTCTCCAGCTGACCCTGGTAGTCCTGCAGCGCCTGCTCGGCCTCTTCCAGGGTGATGTCGCCGCGACCGATGAGGGACTCGGTGTAGAGCTTGCGCACCGAGCGCTTCTTGTCGATCAGGTCGTACATCAGCGGCTGGGTGAAGGCCGGGTTGTCCGACTCGTTGTGACCGCGGCGGCGGTAGCAGATGAGGTCGATCACCACGTCCTTGTTGAACGCCTGGCGGAACTCGAAGGCCAGGCGCGCGACGCGCACGACCGCCTCCGGGTCGTCGCCGTTCACGTGGAAGATCGGCGCCTCGATCATGCGGGCCACGTCGGTGGCGTACATCGACGAGCGCGACGACTCCGGGGCGGCGGTGAAGCCGACCTGGTTGTTGATCACGACGTGGACCGTGCCGCCGGTGCGGTAGCCGCGCAGTTGCGACATGTTCAGGGTCTCGGCCACCACGCCCTGGCCCGCGAAGGCCGCGTCGCCGTGGATGGCCACCGGCAGGACGGTGAAGTCCGTGCCGCCCTTGCCGATGATGTCCTGCTTGGCGCGGGCGACGCCCTCGAGGACCGGGTCCACCGCCTCCAGGTGCGAGGGGTTGGCGACCAGCGAGACCTTGATCTGCTCGCCGTCCAGGCCGGTGAAGGTGCCCTCGGCGCCCAGGTGGTACTTCACGTCGCCGGAGCCGTGCATCGACTTCGGGTCGAGGTTCCCCTCGAACTCGCGGAAGATCTGCGCGTACGACTTGCCGACGATGTTGGCCAGCACGTTCAGCCGGCCGCGGTGGGCCATGCCGATGACGACCTCGTCCAGACGCGACTCGGCGGCCGAGTCCAGCACCGCGTCGAGCAGCGGGATGACGGACTCGCCGCCCTCCAGGGAGAAGCGCTTCTGGCCGACGTACTTGGTCTGCAGGAAGGTCTCGAAGGCCTCCGCCGCGTTCAGCCGGCGCAGGATGCGCAGCTGCTCCTCGCGCTCCGGCTTGGTGTGCGAGCGCTCGATGCGGTCCTGGATCCACTTGCGCTGCTTGGGGTCCTGGATGTGCATGAACTCGACGCCGGTGGTGCGGCAGTACGAGTCGCGCAGCACGCCCAGGATGTCGCGCAGCTTCATCAGGGACTTGCCGGCGAAGCCGCCGACGGCGAACTCGCGCTCCAGGTCCCACAGGGTGAGGCCGTGCTCGACGATGTCCAGGTCGGGGTGCTTGCGCTGCTTGTACTCCAGCGGGTCGGTGTCGGCCATGACGTGGCCGCGGACCCGGTAGGAGTGGATCAGGTCGAAGACCCGCGCGGCCTTGGTGACGTCGTCGTCGTGGGAGGCGTCGATGTCCTTGAGCCAGCGGACCGGCTCGTAGGGGATGCGCAGCGCCTCGAAGATCTCGTCGTAGAAGCCGTTCTCGCCGAGGAGGAGGTTCGCGACCGAGCGGAGGAACTCGCCGGAGGCGGCGCCCTGGATCACCCGGTGGTCGTAGGTCGACGTGAGCGTCATGACCTTGGAGATGCCGAGCTTGTTCAGGGTGTCCTGGCTGGTGCCCTGGAACTCCGCCGGGTAGTCCATCGAGCCGACGCCCAGGATCACCGACTGGCCGGGCATCAGGCGCGGCACGGAGTGGACGGTGCCGAGGCCGCCGGGGTTGGTCAGGGAGACCGTGACGCCGGTGAAGTCGTCCATCGTCAGCTTGTTGTCGCGGGCACGACGGACGATGTCCTCGTAGGCCTGCCAGAACTCGAAGAAGTTCAGCGTCTCGGCCTTCTTGATCGCCGCGACGACCAGCTGGCGGTCGCCGTTGGGCTTGACCAGGTCGATGGCCAGACCGAGGTTGACGTGCTCCGGCTTGACCAGGGTCGGCTTGCCGTCCACGCGGGCGAACGAGTGGTTCATCGACGGCATGGCCTTGATGGCCTGCACCATGGCGTAGCCGATGAGGTGCGTGAAGGAGATCTTCCCGCCGCGCGCCCGCTTGAGGTGGTTGTTGATGACGATGCGGTTGTCGAACAGCAGCTTCACCGGGACCGCGCGCACGGACGTGGCCGTGGGCAGCTCCAGGGAGGCGTCCATGTTCTTCGCCACGGCGGCGGACGGACCGCGCAGGGTCACCTGCTCGGGGCCGGTCTTCGCCTCGCCGGCGGGCTCCGCCTTGGGAGCCGGCTTCGCGGCGGGCGCGGCGGCCTGCGCCGGCGCGGCGGCCTGCGCCGGGGCCTTGGCGGCGGCCGGCCGGGCGGCGGGTGCCGGTGCCGCGGCAGCGGGCCGCGCGGCCGCAGGGGCGGGCGCGGCGGGCTGGGCCGCGGGGGTGGTGGTTCCCGCGGCCCCCGCGGCCGCGGTACCCGCCGGAGCCGAGGTCGCAGGCGCGCCCGGCTTGTAGTCGGCGAAGAAGTCCCACCAGGCTCGGTCCACCGAGTTCGGGTCCTGGAGGTACTGCTGGTAGATCTCGTCGACGAGCCATTCGTTGGCACCGAAGGCCGCAGCGGGGTTCTTGCCCGCTTGGTCGGTGTCGGTCGAGATGCTCGAGTTACTGGGGGACTGTGGCGACACGGCGTCAACCGCCCTCTTCCGCTTCGCAAGATGATGGACAGCGGAAATAAAGGCTACGCCCCCCGGAGCGAGAAGGTCAGGCCGGGCCCGTTCATCGTCGTGTAAGTCACATCCCCACGCGTGTTTCGGCGCGGGAAATGGCGGGAAACAAGCGAGGTTCCGGTACTTCCGGTGGCATCGGGCATCGCTCGGCCACGGCCTGGCGCGCGGTGCGCGCGGGCCTGTGCCTGATCACACGTGTCCGTCAGCGCCGACACGTTTGGATCTTGCGGCTCCGCTTCGAACTTTACGTCAACTTGGTACGGATGGTGCTCCCGGAAGAGTGATCAGAATCCGGCAGCCCCGCTCGGATTCGGCCACTCCGATCCGGCCGCCGTGCAGATCGACGGCCCAGCGGGCGATCGCCAGGCCGAGACCCGTGCCGCCGTCGCTGCCCGGCCCGTGCGGGCGGTTGACGTTGCCGCGGTTGAACCGCTCGAAGACCCGCCGCCACTCCGTCCGCGGAATGCCCGGGCCCTCGTCCAGCACCTCGAGCTCCAGCGAGTCCGGCTGGGCGCCGCGCCGCGCCCGGACCGTCACACGGCCGTGCGGCGGGCTGTGCTTGACCGCGTTGTCGATGAGATTGGCGACGACCTGGTGGATGCGCTCGGGGTCGGCGTGCGCGGTGAGCTCGGGCGGCGACACGTCGAGGTGCAGATGTACGTCCGTCCGGGTGTGGCTGCCGGATCCGGAGGCCATGCCCGCGCGGGCCGAGGAGACCATGTTGGCCTCCTTGAGCACGCCCGACAGATACGGCCACACCTCGAACCGGCGCTTCTTCAGCGGGACGACCCCGTTGTCCAGGCGGGACAGGTCCAGAAGCGTCTCCACCAGGCGTCCGAGCCGCTCCGTCTGCTTCAGGGCCGTGCGCATCGTCTCGGGATCGGCCTCGGTGACGCCGTCGACGATGTTCTCCAGCACCGCGCGCAGGCCCGCGATCGGGGTGCGCAGCTCGTGCGAGACGTTGGCCACCAGCTCCTTGCGCTGGAGGTCCTGGGCCTCCAGCTCGTCGGCCATGACGTTGATCGTCTGGGCCAGGTCGCCCAGCTCGTCCCGCCGGTTCTCCCGCACCCGGCGGGTGTAGTCGCCGTGCGAGATGGACCGGGCCACGGCGTTCATGTCGTCCAGCGGCGCGGTGAGCGAGTGCGCCACGAACTGCGTGATGAGCAGCGTGGCGATCATCGAGAAGACCGTGATGAAGCGCAGCTCCGTCTTGGTGTGCACCGCGATCACGGACAGTCCCGTGGTGATCAGCACGGAGACGACGACCAGCGCACCCAGCTTGGTCTTGATCGAGAACGGGCGTACACCGCCCCAGGGCTGTGCACCCCCGGGGCCTCTGCGTCCGGCCGGACCCTCGCTCATGGCGTCGGCGTCTCCAGGGCGTAGCCCACGCCGTGCACGGTGCGGATGCGCTCGGCGCCGATCTTCCGGCGCAGCGCCTTGATGTGGCTGTCCACGGTCCGGGTGCCGGAGGCGTCCGCCCAGTCCCAGACCTCGGCCAGCAGCTGCTCACGGGAGAGCACCGCGCGGGGCGTGTTCGCCAGGCACACCAGGAGGTCGAACTCGGTGGGCGTCAGATGCACGTCCTCGCTGCGCACGCGCACCCTGCGCTGCGCGTGGTCGATCTCCAGCTCGCCCAGCCGCAGGATGCCGCTGCGCGGGGTGGTGGCGGCGAGCGCCGCGCGCTCCATGCGGCGCAGCAGCACATGCACGCGGGCCGCCAGCTCCCGCATGGAGAACGGTTTGGTCATGTAGTCGTCGGCGCCGACGCCCAGCCCGACCAGCATGTCGGTCTCGTCGTCCCGCGCGGTGAGCATCAGCACGGGCACAGGACGCTGGGCCTGCACGCGGCGGCAGACCTCCAGGCCGTCGAAGCCCGGCAGCATGATGTCGAGGATCAGCAGGTCGGGCTGCCAGGCCTCCGCCGTGTCGACCGCGGACGGGCCGTCGCTCGCCGTTTGCACCAGGAATCCCTCGGCGCGAAGGCGGGTCGCGATGGCGTCCACGATCGTCGCATCGTCCTCGACCACCAGGACCCGGCGCTGCGCGCCGGGGGTGGTCGTCGCCGTGCCGTTGTGGGAGGTGTGTGTCTGCTCCATCGCCCGCCCCTGAGGTGTGCTTTTTCCGGAATCCGTGGGGTGATCCGTCGTCTGCGCATCACTGCGATTGACGCTTGAATGATCGGCGTCAGGGCAGCAGCGTACGGGGATTCACCGTGGCTTTGCTATCCAGGGCGGACGCCGATGTGCACGACGTCCGGAACGCCCCGGGCAACGGGGATCTCTTCGGTACGCACCTGTCGGAACCCGGCATTCCGCAAGGTTCCCTCGAATTCCGGGGAGGGCTTTGCGGACCAGACCGCGAGCACTCCGCGCGGTTTCAACACCCTTGCGCAGGCTGCCAGTCCGGCCGGTGAATAGAGCCCTTCATTGTCCTCGGTGACGGTCCAGTCGGGCCCGTTGTCGATATCGAGGCACAGCGCGTCGAACGTGTCGGACGTCTCAGCGAGGTAACGGACGAGGTCCGCCTCGACGATCTTCGTGCGGGGGTCGGCCAGGGCTCGCGCGGAGAGCCCGGTCAGCGGCCCCGCGCGGTGCCACTCGATGATGGCCGGTTCGCGCTCCACCACGGTGATCCCTCCCCAGCGTGACTGGCCGGCGGCGTGTGCGAGCGAGAAGCCGACCCCGAGACCGCCGATCAGGACCCGCGGGTGAGCCGTGCGCTCGCCGAGGGCGGCCAGGGCCGCGTCGACGAGCCGCCGTTCCGAACGGCCGTCGGAGGTGTCCATCAGGAAGCAGCCGTTGGCGATGATCTGCAGCAGGCCGCCGTGCCTGCGCAGTACGACCTCGCCGTACGGGCCCTCGCGGCGGTCCAGGACTTCGGGGGCTTCGGGAATGTCGTACGGGGTGGGCATGCGTTCATCCTGACAGCCGTGTTTCCGTGCCGTTCACGGTCCTTCAGGGCCCCGGGACGGTGATCGCTCAGAGCGAACGGAGCACCGGGAACATTCGGCGGCTCCCCTGCATTGAGTCGGCATAGCTCAACTTGACTGCCGAAGGGGAGATCATGGCTGCTGAGTCCACACCGCTCGCCCTGCCTGTGCTGCCGCTCGACGACGAGGTCGTGCTGCCCGGGATGGTGGTACCGCTGGACCTGAGCGATTCCGAGGTGCGCGCCGCGGTGGAGGCCGCCCAGGCCGCCGCCCGTACCGAACCGGGAAAGCCACGAGTGCTCCTGGTGCCGCGCGTCGACGGGACCTACGCCGGTACCGGTGTGCTGGGCACGGTCGAGCAGGTCGGCAGGCTGGCCGACGGTGACCCGGGCGCGCTGATCCGCGGCCGCGGCCGCGTGCGCATCGGCGCCGGGACCACCGGGCCGGGCGCCGCCCTGTGGGTGGAAGGCACCCGCATCGACGAGAGCGTGCCCGAGCCGCTGCCGGGGCACGTGACCGAGCTCGTCAAGGAGTACAAGGCGCTCGCCACGGCCTGGCTGCGCAAGCGCGGCGCCTGGCAGGTCGTCGACCGCGTCCAGGCCATCGACGACGTCTCCGCGCTCGCCGACAACTCCGGCTACTCGCCCTTCCTCACCACCGAACAGAAGACCGCCCTGCTGGAGGCCACCGACCCGGTGGCCCGGCTCAAGCTCGCCACGCAGCAGCTGCGCGACCACCTCGCCGAGCAGGACGTCGCCGAGACCATCGCCAAGGACGTCCAGGAGGGCGTCGACAAGCAGCAGCGCGAGTTCCTGCTGCGCCGCCAGCTGGAGGCCGTCCGCAAGGAGCTGCGCGAGCTGAACGGCGACCAGGAGGGCGAGGAGTCCGACGACTACCGCGCCCGCGTCGAGGCCGCCGACCTGCCCGAGAAGGTCCGCGAGGCCGCGCTCAAGGAGGTCGACAAGCTGGAGCGCTCCTCCGACCAGTCCCCGGAGGGGTCCTGGATCCGCACCTGGCTCGACACGGTCCTGGAGATGCCGTGGCGCGAGCGCACCGAGGACGCCTACGACATCCAGGGTGCCCAGGCCGTACTGGACGCCGAGCACTCGGGCCTGCAGGACGTGAAGGAGCGGATCACCGAGTACCTGGCGGTGCGCAAACGGCGCAGCGACCGGGGTCTGGGGGTCGTCGGCGGACGGCGCGGGGGTGCCGTACTGGCCCTCGTGGGCCCGCCCGGCGTCGGCAAGACCAGCCTCGGCGAGTCCGTCGCCCACGCGATGGGCCGCAAGTTCGTCCGCGTCGCCCTCGGCGGCGTCCGTGACGAGGCCGAGATCCGCGGCCACCGCCGCACGTACGTCGGCGCGCTGCCCGGCCGGATCGTCCGCGCGATCAAGGAGGCCGGTTCGATGAACCCGGTCGTCCTGCTGGACGAGATCGACAAGGTCGGCTCCGACTTCCGCGGCGACCCGGCCGCGGCCCTGCTGGAAGTCCTGGACCCGGCGCAGAACCACACCTTCCGTGACCACTACCTGGAGGTCGAGCTCGACCTGTCCGACGTGGTGTTCCTCGCGACGGCCAACGTCCTCGAAGCCATCCCCGAGGCCCTGCTGGACCGCATGGAGCTGGTCCGCCTCGACGGCTACACCGAGGACGAGAAGGTCGTCATCGCCCGCGACCACCTGCTCCCGCGCCAGCTGGAGCGTGCCGGACTGGCCGAGGACGAGGTCACGATCGACGAGGGCGCGCTGCGCAAGCTGGCCGGCGAGTACACGCGCGAGGCCGGTGTGCGCACCCTGGAGCGGTCCGTCGCGCGGCTGCTGCGCAAGATCGCGGCCCAGCACGAACTGGGCGCGCGGGAACTGCCCTTCACCGTGACCGAGGGTGACCTGCGGGACCTGATCGGCCGGCCGCACCACGTGCCCGAGTCCGCCCAGGACCCGGCCGAGCGCCGTACCGCCGTCCCCGGTGTCGCCACCGGTCTCGCGGTGACCGGCGCGGGCGGGGACGTCCTCTACGTCGAGGCCTCCCTGGCCGACCCGGAGACGGGCGCGTCCGGGCTGACCCTGACCGGCCAGCTGGGTGACGTGATGAAGGAGTCGGCGCAGATCGCGCTGAGCTTCCTGCGCAGCCACGGCGCCGAGCTGGAGCTCCCGGTCGGCGACCTCAAGGACCGGGGCGTGCACATCCACTTCCCGGCGGGTGCGGTGCCCAAGGACGGCCCGAGCGCGGGCGTCACCATGACCACCGCCCTGGCCTCGCTGCTCTCCGGCCGGCTGGTCCGTACGGACGTGGCGATGACCGGTGAGGTCTCGCTGACCGGGCGGGTGCTGCCGATCGGCGGGGTGAAGCAGAAGCTGCTCGCCGCGCACCGCGCGGGGATCACCACCGTGATCATCCCCAAGCGCAACGAGCCCGACCTGGACGACGTCCCGGCGGAGGTGCTGGACAAGCTCGACGTCCATGCCGTCACCGATGTCCGCCAGGTCCTGGAGCTGGCGCTGACGCCGGCCGTGAACGGCGCGGCGCCGGAGGTTCCGGTCGCCGTGTGACGGAGGTGGCCGGAGGGGAAGGCCCGGGTCCCGTGAGGGAGGCCCGGGCCTTCACCGTGCCCGCGCCGGTCGGCCGGGGCCGGTCAGCCTTGGGCGAAGGCCCGCACCCGGTCGACGGTGCCGTTGAAGCGGTCGTGGTCCCCGACGGTCGGACCGGTCGAGGTGTACTGCCACATCGTGTACGTCCCCCATCCGGCGGGCAGTTCGCCCACGGTGGAGGCGTACCGGGCGATCCACAGGGGAGTGGTGGCGGCGAAGCCGGCGTAGTTGCCGGTGCACTGCTTCCACCAGCTCGTGGCCGTGTAGATGACGGCGCTTCGCCCGGTGCGGGCCCGGTACTGGTTCAGGAAGTCACGGATCCAGCTCACCATGGAGCTCTGCGACTTGCCGTAGCAGGCGTCGCCGTACGGGTTCCACTCGATGTCCAGCACGCCCGGGAGGGTCCGTCCGTCGGCGGACCAGGCGCCGCCCCGGTCGACGAAGTAGTCGGCCTGGGCGGCGCCGCTCGCCGTGTCGGGCGTGGCGAAGTGGTACGCACCGCGGATCATGCCGACGTCGTAGGAGCCGTTGTACTGCTGGGAGTGGTACGGGTTGGTGTAGTACGTCCCCTCCGTGGCCTTGGCGTAGGCCCACCGGACCCCGCTCTTCCACAGCGTCGGCCAGGCGACGTTGCCCTGGTGACTGGAGACGTCCACGCCCTCCGTCTGGGTGGAGCGTGAGGTGGGCAGGCCGCCGCTGCCGTCGTGGGCGACGACGCCCATGCCCATGTGGGCGGAGCCGCGCGGGGGGACGGTCGGGGCGGATTCGGCCGCGCCGGCCGCGCGGGGGAGGGAGAGGACCGCGAGCAGGACCGCCCCGGCGGTCGCGAGCGCGGGTATGCGGGTGAGGCCGGATCTGTGCACAGGCATGACGCATCTCCGAAAGGTCGGTGGGGGCGAACCCGGAATGTGACCCACATCGCATGTAGTGGGCATGCCACGTAATCGCCTGGTAGAGAAATCGTGCGCGCGGACCACGACGGCCACGGGCCGGGCCGCGCGCTGCCGTTGGTCTACGCCTGCGAAATACTGGTGGAGCTGCGGCGACGTCGCCACTTGGCGGGAAACTTTCAGAACGGGAAACCGAGGCAGGGGCAGACGTGCACGATGACGCAAACGGCGGCGGAGAACCCGCCGCCTCCCCGGGGCCCGCGTCCGATGTGGAGCGGCCCGGCTTCCTCGCGCTGGAACGCGAGTTGACGGTGCTGCTGCGCCGCGCCCGCGCCAGCCAGGGGGAGATGGCCCGCGCGGTCCACCCCGACCTGGAGCCGTCCGCCTACGGGCTGCTGGTCCGTCTGGATGAGTGCGGACGCCAGCGGGCGACCGAGCTCGCCGCCTACATCGGCGTCGGCAAGGCCACGATGTCCCGCCAGCTGAGGGCGCTCGAGGAACTCGGACTCGTCGGCCGCGAGCCGGACCCCGCCGACGGCCGCGCCTGGCTGGTCGCCCTCACCGAGGAGGGGCAGCAGCGGGTGAGCAGGGTCCGCGAGGCCCGCCGTGCCCGTTACGCCGGCCGGCTGGCCGACTGGGACCCCGCCGAGGTCACGGAACTCGCCCGGCTGCTCAACCAGCTGAACCGGGGGATGGAGAAGTGACCGGCGGGCGACGGAGGCCTCGTCAGCGGGGTGACAGCTCCACGTAGACGACGGTGGCGTCGTCGTGCGTCTTGCCCCGTCGCGCAGGCACCCGGTCCGCGTCCGCCCGCTCCAGGGCACGCACGCGGTCCACCAGGGCCTGCGGGCCCTCCTTGCGGATCAGGGTGACGCAGTCCGTCCAGTCGCCCTCCCGGAACCTCTCCACCCAGCGTGCCGCACCGTCGGTCAGTGCGGCGAGCGTGCGCACCTCACCACGCGGCAGCGAACCGGTGACCGCGCGGGAGGCCACCGAGGGGTCCGCCGCCGCCGTGAAGAAGCCGCCCTCCTTGTTGCGCAGCGTGCTGTCCACCAGGGCGTGGGTGGCCAGGGCCGAGCGGGGCAGCCGGTCCAGCCGGTCGTCCAGCAGCGCGGTGACCGTGCCGTCCGGCGCCTCGACGAGCAGCGCCGAGTCGGACAGCACCAGGTACTCCACCGAGTCGGGCGACCAGCGGGCCAGCACCACCGTTGCCTGCGGTGTGCGCGGGTGAGAAAGGTCACAGGTTGCCGCGTGGCTCCCGGCGGTACGCGCGAGGGCGCGGGACAGCACCTCGGCGAGGGGAACATCCGGGAGGGAAACGGTCAGTTCGGTCAGCGCGCCGCCCAGCCGGGCGGTGAACCAGGGCACGGAATGCAGACAGCCGCCCCCGTCACCCGGTGGTGTGACCCCGTCCAGCACCACGAGCGAACCGCCCTGCCCGGAGGCCGGGAGCCCGACGCTCGCGAAGTCCTCGTTGGGGCGGCCCGGATCACCCGGCTCCGAAACCAGCTCAGTACGCACCCCACCAGTCTGCACGAGCCCTCCACAACGACCGTCAAAGACCGGCAACGGTCGCCGGATCCCCGCAGCCTTGCAGGTCAGGCGCCTGGTTTGGGAGGGATTGCAGGCCTCCGGGAAGGCGTGGCGGCGAATACTGCCACCGCCCGCCGCAGACGTCCAACCGGCGTGCCGCACACGGCGGCTGCGGGCCCTCGCGGGACTTGCTCCCCAACTCACGTCCGATGTTCACTCCTTCGAGTGGCGGGTCAGGTGATGCGCATCCGCTGTCCACGGGCACTGGGAGGGTCGGGGAGCGTTGGGGGCGCCTCGCTGTCCGAGCACGGTCACGGGCTCGGGGTGAACGCCCGCACCCGTTGACGGAGCGTCACCCGGGCCCACGGGTACACGAGTCAGGAATGCGAGCACCGGTGCAGAAGACGCGGCCTCGTCGCAAGGACAAGCAGACGGCCCCCACGGGAGACGCGGAGCAGAAGCCCACCGTCGGCAGGGGCCGCCCCACCCGTGTACGCAACCGGCTGATCGTCGCCGTGGCCGTGGTGGCCGCCGCGATCGCCGGGGCCGGGGCCCCGTCCGTCGTCGCCGCCTCCGGGCAGCTCGGCGACTCGCAGGATCTGGTGACGCTCGCCGAGCAGACCCAGGACGCCCTCACCCTCGCCCACTCCCTCGCCGACGAGCGCGACGAGGTCGTCCCCTACATCGCGGCCGGCCGCCCCAAGTCCAAGGCGCCCTCCGAGCAGCACAGCGCCCGGGTCGACCGGCAGGTCGAGGAACTGCGCGCCGACACCGACACCTCGCAGACGCTGCGCGACGAACTCGACGCCGTCGCGGCCGTACGGAGAGCGGCGCTCTCCGGGAAGAGCACTGCTCTCGAAGCGCATCGGGCGTACTCCACCGCCATCACCCAGCTGCACCGGGTCGCCGAACAGCTCGCCGAGCGGACCCCGCCCCGGGCCGGCTCCGGAGCCCACGCGCTCGCCGAGCTGGACGCCGCCGTCCAGCAGGCCGCCGCCACCCGGGGACTGCTGCTCGCCGCGCTGAACGTGCCGCGCACCACGCAGACCGTGATCGACCCGATCACCGGCCTGCCGACCACGTCCACCACCTCCTCGGAGGCCGACACCAGGCAGCGCGACGAGCTCACCGCCGCCGCCCTCCAGGCCCGGCTGCGCTCCGACGCCGGCCTCGCCGACTTCCGCGAGGGCGCGCCCGAGACCGCCCGCGCCTCCTACGACTCCACGGTCAACGGACCCGAGGTCGACGCCGCCGAGAAGTACCTGGCGAGCCTCACCGACGAGCCGACCCTCTCCGACGGGGAACTCGACACCAGCACCAAGAAGCTCGCGGCCGCGCTCACCGCGCGGATCGACGCGATGCGCGGGGTGGAGTCCGCGCTCTTCGACCAGCGCACCAAGGACCTCGCCCAGCTGCGCGACGACGACGTCACCGAGCTGGAGATCCGGATCGCCGTCCTCGGCGCCCTGATGCTGCTCGCCGTCGGCATCGCCACGGCGATGGCGCGCACGCTCACGCGGCCGCTGTCGGTGCTGCGCCGGGGCTCCGCCCGCCTCGCCGAGGCGGAGGACCCCGGTGCGCAGGAGCCGGTCACCTTCACCGGCCGCAACGACGAGTTCGCGCAGGTCGTCCGGTCCGTCAACGCCCTGCACGCGCACGCCGCCGGACTCGCCGAGCGGATCGCCACGCTGGAGGCCGACCGCAAGCATCTCGTCGGCCAGCGGCAGAAGATGGCCGACGCGCGCGAGGAACTGCGCACTGAACTCGCCGAGTCCGCGGCCCATCTGGAACGGCTGCGGGCCGGTATCGGCGGCACGTTCGTCAACCTCGCCCTGCGTACCCTCGGGCTGGTCGAGCGGCAGCTCGGCGTCATCGAGGGGCTGGAGGAGCGGGAGGACGACCCGGACCGGCTGGCCACCTTGTTCAAGCTCGACCACTTCGCCACCGTCATGCGCCGGCACAGCGAGAACCTCCTCGTCCTCGCCGGCGCCGAGCACGGCCGGCACACGGCGGGTCCGGTGCCGTTGGTGGACGTCGTACGGGCCGCGGTCAGCGAGATCGAGCGGTACGAGCGGGTGCGGATCGCGGCGCTGCCGCCGCACGCGCACATCGCCGGGTTCGCGGCGGACGACCTCTCCCATCTGCTGGCCGAGCTCATGGAGAACGCCACGGCGTTCTCCCCGCCCGACCTGCCCGTCGAGATCTCCGGCTGGCTGCTGGAGAACGGCGAGGTCATGCTCTCCGTCCAGGACGAGGGCATCGGCATGGCCGCCGACCGGCTGGAGCGGCTCAACTCCCGCCTGTCCGAGTTCGACCCGGAGGTCACGTACGACGCGGAGGCCGAGGACGGGCTCGGCCTCGGCCTGTACGTCGTGGCCCGGCTCGCCCACCGGCACGGTGTGCGGGTCCAGCTGCGCGAGCAGAAGCAGGGCGGCATCGCGGCGGTCGTCGTCCTCCCCGACCCCCTGCTGGCCGCCGCCGCACCCACCGCCGTGCCCGCGTCGGTCTCCGGCTCGCACACCGTCTCCCTCCCGGGCGCCGACGCCGAGGCCAACTCCAACGTCCTGCACGGCCGCGCGGAGGCCGGCGACCCGCTGGTCACCCTGGCCGAGAAGGCGGTGGACGCCGCAACCACCACGACGGCCCCGACCCCGACCCACACGGACGAGCCCGAGCCGGCCCTCACCGGCCGGCCCGTCGCCGACGACGCGGACGGTCCCACTCCGGACCACCCGGCCCCCACTGCCGACGGCGCGGACGCCGCCCCGGCCCACCGCCCCGAGGCCTCCCACGTCGCCACACCGCCCTCCGCCCACGCGGACGCACCCGAGCGGGTCGACGGGGACGAGCCCGGGGTGGGCCCCGAGGGTCCGTCCGGGCCGAGCCGCGGCGACGCGCCGGCCTCCGGCGGCGTGGCTGTGTCCGAGGCGGGCCGGAATGACGGGCTCGCGGCGGTACGTGGGGACGAGCCCGAGGGCGCCGGTGCGGACGCACAGCGCGCGGATGACGCCGTCGCCGGTCATGCCGAATCGTCCGCGGACGGCACCGTACGGAACGTGGCGGCGGACGTGCCGCCCGAGCGGCCCGCCGAGACGACCATGGAACTGCTGATCCCGGCACAGCCAGACGGCGCGGAGGAGCCGCCCGCACGTCCGGCCCCCGAGCGGCCGGAGTCCGGGCACGGGCAGCACCCGTCCGGAACCCCCGGCCTGCCGGACCCCGAAGCCGCACGGCCGGGCGCAGGCCATGCCTTCGGTGCCGAGTCGGCACCCGCCGACCGCCCGCAGGCACCCGTCGTCGGCGCGTCCGACGCCGTACCCCCGCCGGGGGTGCTGCCGCGCCGGCCGGTCGCCGGGGACGGCGCCGGTGCCGAGCACGCGCGCGTCGCTGACGGCGGCGGGGACGAGGAAGAGGTCACCGCCAAGGGACTGCCCAAGCGCACGCCGAAGATCACCGCGCCCGCCGAGGTCCCGCGCCCGCGTACCGGGACCGTGGACGCCGAGGCACTGCGCCGGCGGCTCGGCGGCTTCCGCCGGGGTGCGGACGCCGGCCGCCGGGACGTCGAGGCGGAGATCGCCGAACGGACCGGCCACCACCGGACACCGTCCGGCCCGGACACCACCAGCGCACAGAACGAAGAAGCCACGGGGGGCACCGTCGAGGAGGCAAGCAGTTGACCGCGCCCAGTACCTTCGGACTGAGCAGTGAGGCCCGCAACCTGCACTGGCTGCTGACCAACCTTGTCGAGGAGGTCCCCGGCATCCTCTCCGTCGCCGTGGTCTCCTCCGACGGCCTGCTGCTCCTCTCCTCCGACGACCACCGCAACACCGAGGCCCGCGACGCGCGGAGCGCCCGGCGCTCCGGCCCGCGCGGCTCCGCGGCCGACCTCGCCACCGTCGTCTCCGGCATCGGCAGCCTCACGATCGGCGCCGCCAAGCTGATGGACTCCGGTCCGGTCAAGCACACGATGGTCGCGATGGACGAGGGCAGCCTCTTCGTGATGTCGATCAGCGACGGCTCGCTGCTCGGCGTGCACGGCTCCGAGGACTGCGACATGAGCGTGGTGGCGTACCACATGGCCCTGTTCGTCGGCCGCGCCGGCCATGTCCTGACCCCCGAACTCCGCAGCGAGCTGCGCCAGAACCTGGAGAACGACCCCACCGGGAGCCGCCCATGAGCAGCACGTCCAGGAAACACCTCCCGGTCCGTGGCGGCGACCGCAGACCCGCCCGGGTCCGCCCCTACTCGCTCACCGGCGGCCGCACCCGCTTCGGCCACGTCCTCCTCGTCGAGACGTTCGTCGGCGCCACCGCCGGCACCGCCGCGCTCGACGCCGCCGAGGAGCGCAGGGAACTGACCAACGGCGGCCTCACCTCCCGGGTCATGCCGGAGATGCGGGCCATCGTGGAACTGTGCCGCCGTATGCGGACGGTGGCCGAGATCGCCGCGCTGCTGAGGATGCCGCTCGGCGTGGTCCGCGTCCTGCTGAGCGACCTCGCGGACCAGGGAAAGATCCGTGTCTATGGAACGGGGACCGGCCACGGCACGGGCCGGCCCGACCGTGCGCTGCTGGAAAGGGTGCTGAGTGGACTCCGTCGTCTCTGACGCCGCTCCCGGTGTCTCCCCGCTCGTCGAGGACGACGAGCCCTTGCAGCCCTGGCAGACGGACCGCTCCCGTGCACCGATCGCCACCAAGATAGTGGTGGCGGGCGGCTTCGGCGTCGGCAAGACCACGCTGGTCACCACCGTTTCGGAGATCACGCCCCTGGAGACCGAGGCGCTGATGACCGAGGCGAGCGAGGAGCACGACGACCTCACCGCCACGCCGGGCAAGCTGACCACCACCGTGGCCATGGACTTCGGCCGTATCACGCTCGACGACGACCTGGTGCTGTACGTCTTCGGCACACCCGGGCAGCAGCGGTTCTGGTTCATGTGGGACGACCTGGTGCGCGGCGCGATCGGTGCCGTCGTGCTCGCCGACACCCGCCGCCTGAAGGACTGCTGGCCGGCGCTGGACTACTTCGAGAGCTGCGGACTGCCGTACGTCGTCGCGGTCAACCACTTCGACGGCAGCGAGCGGTTCGACCCCGAGGACGTGCGGGAGGCGTTGACGATCCCCGCGCACATACCCGTAATGATCATGGATGCGCGCCGCCGGATCTCGGTCATCGAGACCCTCTTGTCCCTCGTGGGCCACGCGCTCGACGAAACCCCCGAGTAGTCCCCGAGCCGTCCCCGGCACTCCCCAGCAGTCCCCAGCAGTCCCCTTAGGAGCGTCCCCCGTATGCGGAAGATACTCGTCGTCGGAGCCGGCCAGTCCGGTCTCCAGCTGGCCCTCGGCCTCCAGTCGCACGGCTACGAGGTCACCCTGATGTCCAACCGGACCGCGGACGAGATCCGTACCGGGCGGGTCATGTCGACGCAGTGCATGTTCCACACGGCCCTGCAGCACGAGCGCGACCTGCAGCTGAACTTCTGGGAGTCGCAGGCCCCGAAGATCGAGGGGCTCGGCGTCTCGGTCGCGGCCCCCGGCTCCTTCGACCCGGGCCCCTCGCAGCGCGCCATCGACTGGCTGGGCCGCCTCGACGGGTACGCGCAGTCGGTCGACCAGCGGGTGAAGATGGCCGGCTGGATGGAGACCTTCGCCCAGCGCGGCGGCCAGCTCGTCATCCACGGCGCGGCGGTCGGCGACCTCGACTACTTCTCCCGCACGTACGACCTCGTGCTCGTCTCGGCCGGCAAGGGCGAGCTCGTGCAGATGTTCGCCCGTGACCCGGAGCGCTCCCCGTACAGCGAGCCGCAGCGCGCCCTGGCCGTCGCCTACGTCCACGGGCTCGGACCGCGTCCGGAGCACCCGGACACCGAGGCGGTCCGCTGCAACCTGGTCCCGGGTGTCGGCGAGATGTTCATCATGCCGACGTTCACCACCTCGGGCCGCGCCGACATCTTGTTCTGGGAGGGCATACCCGGCGGCCCGCTGGACGCCTTCAAGGACGTCAAGGACCCGGCGGAGCACCTCTCCCTGACCCTGGAACTCATGGAGAAGTTCCTCCCTTGGGAGTACGCGCGGGCCACCAAGGTCGAACTGACCGACGCCGGCGGCACCCTGGCCGGCCGCTACGCCCCCACCGTCCGCAACCCGATCGGCCGACTGCCCTCCGGCGGTCTCGTCCTCGGGGTCGCCGACGTGGTCGTCGCCAACGACCCGATCACCGGACAGGGCTCCAACTCCGCGTCCAAGTGCGCCGCCTCCTACCTCGCCTCGATCCTCGAACACGGTGAGAAGGAGTTCGACGAGACCTGGATGCGGGCGACCTTCGACCGCTACTGGGAGACGGCCCGGCACGTCACCAAGTGGACGAACGCCATGCTCGCCCCGCCGCCCGAGCACGTCCTCAACCTGATCGGCGCCGCCGGACAGCTTCAGCCGGCCGCGGACCGCTTCGCCAACGGCTTCAACGACCCGGCGGACTTCGAGAACTTCTTCTACGACCCGGAGAAGACCGGCGCCTACCTGGCGGAGGTCTCGGGCGCGGCCGGCGCACCGGCGGCGGAGTAGCCCGCGTCGGACCCCTCCGCGGCCCACGCGGGGAGCTCCGGCGGCACGAACCGCCGCAGGGACTCCCCGCCGGGATCGGGACGTACGGCGCCGAGCACCGGGTTGGCCGCGATGGGGGAGACCTTGATCCTGGCGCCCGGGCGGGGCGCCTGCACCACCTTGCCGTCGCCGAGGTAGAGGGCGACGTGCGTGGCCTCCGGGAAGTACACGACGAGGTCCCCCGGCCGCAGCTCCACCAGCGGCACCCGCTCCAGCCGGGCCCACTGCTCCTGACTGGTCCGGGGGATCGGCGTCCCGGCGGCACCCCACGCCTCGGAGGTCAGCCCCGAGCAGTCGTACGTCGCCGGGCCCTCGGCTCCCCACTCGTACGGCTTGCCGAGCTGTTCCACGGCGTACCGCACGGCCCGTTCGCCGGCCGCCGACGGGGGAGTGCTGCCGCTGCTCAGCGCGCCGGAGGAGATCAGCTCCTCCTGTGCCTCGGCGATCCTGCCGCGTTCCAGTTCGGCCAGCGCGGCGAGCTGCTCGGCGGTGAGCGACGCGAGCAGCTCCTCCACCTCACGGAGCCGTCGTCGCACCTCGTCCCGCTGCTCCTGGCTCCGCTCGGTGAGGGCCGTCCGGTCGGCGAGTGCCTTGCGCGCCCGGCGCGCCAGTTCGCGGGCCTCCTTCTCGCCGACGGTCAGCCGGCCCACCGTCTCCGCCCGCTCGCGCGCCAACTGCCCGATCACATGTCCCTGTTCGAGTGCGCGCTGCGGATCGCGCGCCAGCAGCAGACGCACGTACGGGGAGAGGCCGGTGACGCTCTGGTACTGCTGGCGGGCGAGCCGTCCGGCCGCGCCCCGGCTGTCGTGCAGGGAGAGCCGGGCGCGGGCGAGGGCGCGCTCGAGCCGTACGGTCTCGGCGCGCTGCTTCTTCAGCCGTTCCTCGATGGCGTTGTGGGCCTCGGTGGCCTTCCCGGCCTGCCGGTACAGGGTCTGAAGCTCCGTCAGCAGCTCGGCGACGGAACGCCCGCCGGGCCCGGCGGTGCCGCCACCCGGTTCCGGGACGGCCGCCGCGGACACGGGCGCGAGCACGGTCCCGGCCGCCAGCGCCGCCGTGCACACCAGACGCAGGAGCATCCCTGACACACCATCACCTCCGACGCGGGGCGGCCCGTCCGCTCCGCATCGCGAGCATCCGGCGGGTGTGCGCGGTCCGCTCGCCGAGTGTGCGCGGTTCGGCGCAACGGCGTCACCCGTCGGCGTCGTCCGGCTTGCCCTTCGGCGTGGCGTCCGGCGTGGCGTCCGGCTCGGGCGCGGGCTTGGACCACGGCCACCTGGGCCGGCGCCCGGCCTGTCCCGTCGGGTCGTGGAGGTACTTCCACCCCCGGTTCAGACCGGTCCGCGAGCTCCGGCCCCGGGGCACCCGCCGGTAGACCAGCACCGTGGGCGGGCCGCCGTCCGGAGCCGGGACGGGGATGCGGTACGTCTTGGGCGGATGCCCGGTGATGCCCAGCAGCACGGGCAGGACGCGCCCGTCCATGGGCCCGCCCTCGAAAGGGGTGTCTTCGCTCTTCACACCACCAGTCTCGGCCACCGGGCACCGGCGCGCGGAACCGGCCGCGGTGTGCCGGCGGCGCCGGGCGGTCAGAGATCCTCGGCCAGCACCCGCACCAGCGCATCGGTCTGCGCGTCGCGCCGCGCGGTCACCGCCAGCACCGCCACGAACTGCTCCACGAGCCAGTCCCGCAGTTCCTCCAGCGGCGGCTGTTTGTCCTCGTCGAGCCAGATCAGCGAGGCCGCCTCCACGGCGGTGATCCACATCCGGATCGTCATCCGCAGCCGGGGCCCGGGCTCGGTGACCCCGAGATGGCTGACGATGTGCTCGGCGGCGGCCCGGCGCACACCGTCCACGATGGCGGTCGTCCGGGAGGTCTCCACCACGCTCCCGCCCTGGAGCAGCGCGCTGAATCCGGCGTCGTGCTGGTCGACGAACGCGAGATAGCGGTCGACCGCCCGGGACAGCCGGGGGAGCAGCGGGCCCTCGTGCGGCTCGTCGAAGCAGTTCCGCAGCTCGTCGGCGGCGGACATCAGGGCCGCCTCGTACAGCTGCTGCTTGCCGCCCGGGAAGTACCGGTAGACCAGCGGCCGTGACACGCCGGCCGCCTCCGCCACGTCGTCCAGGGACACGTCCTCCGGGGCGCTGTGGGCGAAGAGGGACAGCGCGGCCTCGAGCAGCTGGCTGCGGCGTTCCTCGACACTGAGCCGCCGGTAGGCGGGGGTGGGGGCCTGCGGGGTCATGCCCGCAGGGTAACCGCCCGTCCGGCTACGCGAGCAGTCCCGACGACTTCCACAGCCGCCGCCCGACGCCGCGCAGCACACCGATGTCGTCGAGGAAGTCCGTGAGCCGCTTCGACCCCTGCTGCATCACGTCCCGCCGGTGCCCGCTCGCCCGGACCTGGGCGACGGCCTCCCGCCGGTCCAGACCGACGTTCGTGTACACCTCGGGGTTCACGAACGCCACCGAGAACACCCGGGCGAACTCCCCCGAGGTGACCCGGGTGAACTCCTGCGACCACTTCGGGGCGGTCACCATCTGGCGCCGCAGCTCCTCACGGGCGTAGCGCACGTGCCGCGCCTCCTCGACCACGTGGATGCGCGTGACGCCCCGGATCAGCGGCTGGACCCGCTCGTCAGGGAAGGTCAGCCGCTGCATCCAGTCCAGGACCTCCTCGCCGAGCAGGGTGGCCGTGAAGGAGCCGGGGGTGGTGGAGATCGTCTTGAACAGCCGGCCGAGGTTCTGGTGGACCCGGCTCACCGGGTACCAGGGGGTGCCGCCCCGGGTGATCACCCGGGCGAACATCTTCGAGTGCCGGCACTCGTCCTCGATCTCGGTGAGGGCGTACCGCACATGCGCGCTCGTGGCCGCCTTGTCGTAGATGTGCCGCACCAGCAGCTGCATCAGGATCAGCTCGAACCAGATGCCCAGTGAGGCCAGCGCCGCCGCCTCGTGCTGCGAGAGCGCGATGCGCTGCTCCTCGCTCATCCGCTTCCACAGCGGGGTGCCGTACAGCGACACCAGCTCCGGCGGCCAGAACCACTTGCCCTCCTCGAAGGGCGCCTCCCAGTCCAGCTCCTTGTCCGGGTCGAAAGAGTGCCTGGCCGAGGAGTCGAGCAGCCGCTGGGCCACCTGCTCCCGGTCCTTGAGCAGCCCGAGCGCGTCCCGCAGACCGTCGAGGGCTTCGGCTTCCGACAGGGTCGTCATGGCGGCTCCACCTCATGGGGCGTCCGGGTTACCAGCGGGTCACCCAGCTATGAGACTGCCTGTCAGCAAGCCCGTCAATCCCTGCGACCCGACTTGTTGAATCCGGTCCGCCTAGACCGAACAGCCCAGCCCCGCCGGCACCTCCCCGGTCAGCGGCTCCGCGCCGCCCGGCGGGAAGGAGGTGCGCAGGGTGAACGCGTACGGCGTGGGACCGTTGGTGCGCAGGTGCAGGAGGCGGGACTCGGCCTCCGCGACCGTCGGGCGGTGGCCGGACGGAACCCACCACATGGCCACCATCGCCTCCTCCACCCGCTCGAACCATTCCCTCCTCCGGGCCAGCATCTCCCGGTGCCGGCCCTGGTACATGTAGGCCGTCAGGGCGTCGGTGTCACGCCACACCGACATGTTGATGACCAGCCAGGAGTCGCCGAAGACGGCGATGTCCGTCGCGTCGCCCTCCTCGCCCTGCAGCCGCCAGACGAAACCGTCGGCGGCGTCGGCGTCCGCGTTCACCGGGTCGAGGTTGTCGACGAAGTCCTTCAACTGCGGGGAGTCCAGCGGGGCCTTGAGGCGGGCGATGTTCACCTGGGCGAGTTCGTACGCGGTCTCGGTCATGTACCGAACGTTAGGTAGGGAACGGGGCGCTCCGGCACCCCCGTCTCACCAAGTGGTATCGCGCCACTACGACTTCAGCACCGCCTCCATCACCGCCCGAGCGATCGGCGCCGCCGTGCCGCCCCCGCTGATCTCCCGCCGGTTCGCCGCCGCGTCCTCCACCACCACCGCCACGGCCACCTTCGCCTCCATGTCCTCACCGCCCTGCGCCCAGGAGATGAACCAGGCGTACGGCGTACCGGAGTTGCCCAGCCCGTGCTGGGCCGTGCCCGTCTTGCCGCCGACCACGGCCCCGGGGATCGCGGCCTTCTTGCCGGTGCCGTCCTCCACCACGCCCCGCATCAGCTCCCGCATCCGCATCGCCGTCGCCGGATGCATGGCCCGGCGCACCGGACGGGAGCCGGCCGTGGACACCGTGCCGCCGCCCGCCCGGGTGGTCCGCTCCACCAGATACGGCTCCCGCACCTGCCCCCCGCCCGCCACGGCCGCCGCGACCATCGCCATCTGCAGCGGTGTGGCCCGGGTGTTGTACTGCCCGATCGACGACAGCGCGAGCTGCGCCCGGTCCACCGAGGTGTCGAAGGTGCTGGGCGCCACCCGGAACGGAATCCGTACACCGGTGTCGTTGAAGCCGAAGCTCTCGGCCGTCGACCTCATGCTCGCCACGCCCGTGGACACCCCCAGCTTGGCGAACACCGTGTTGCACGACCACACGAACGCCTCCCGCAGGGTCGCGTCCTTGCAGCCCTTGGACCCGTTGGTCAGCCGGGTCGTCGTGCCGGGCAGGGTGTACGGGTCGGGCGAGTCCGTCGGCTTGTCCAGGCCCTTGACCACGCCCGCGTCCAGCGCCGCCGCCGCCGTCACCACCTTGAACGTCGACCCCGGCGGGTACGTCCGCTGCACCGCCCGGTTCAGCATCGGCCGGTCCGGGTCGGCGTTCAGCCGCGCCCAGGCCTCCCGCGCCGTCCTGCCGTTCCCGGACAGCAGCGCGGGGTCGTACGACGGGACCGACACCAGCGCCAGGACTCGGCCGGTCGACGGCTCGACCGCCGCCACCGCCCCCTTCCGCGAGCGCAGTCCCTCGTACGCCGCGCGCTGTGCCGCCGGGTCGATCGTGGTCATCACGTGTCCGCCCGCGTTGCGGGACCGGGTGAACTCGTTCCACAGCGGCAGCGGAGCCAGCAGCGGGGCGGCGCCGGACAGCAGCCCGTCCTCCGTGCGCTCCAGCAGCGTCGTGCCGTACTCCTGCGAGGCGAAGCCGGTCACCGGCGCGTACAACGGCCCGTGGCGATACGTCCGTTCGTAGCGCAGATGCTCTCCCGTGTCCCGCGAGCCGGTGACCGGCCGGCCGCCGACCAGGATGTCGCCGCGCGGCTGCTGGTAGCGGGAGATGACGTCACGGCGGTTGGCCGGATTCGCCTCGTAGGCCTTGGCGTGCAGGACCTGCACGCGGGCGGCGTTGACCAGCAGCGCGACCAGCAGCAGGGCGCAGAACAGCGCGGCGTGCCGGATGTGACGGGTCACCGGGCGGTACCCCCGGCTCCCTGCCGCCGCGCGCTGTCGCTCAGCCGGACCAGCAGCGCCACGATCGTCCAGTTGGTCACCACCGACGAACCGCCCTGTGCCAGGAACGGCATCGCCATCCCGGTCAGCGGGATCAGCCCGGTCACCCCGCCCGCGATCACGAACACCTGGAGCGCCACGATCGAGGCGAGCCCCACCGCGAGCAGCCGCCCGAACGGGTCGCGCAGGGCGAGTCCCGCCCGGTAACCGCGCTCCACCAGCAGCCCGTACAGGAGGAAGATCGCGGACAGCCCGGCCAGCCCCAGCTCCTCACCGGCCGTCGCCAGGATGAAGTCCGACTTGACCGCGAAACCGATGAGCACGGAATGCCCGAGCCCCAGCCCGGTGCCGAGGGTGCCGCCCTCGGCGAAGGCGAACAGCGACTGGGCCAGCTGGTTCGGGCCCTCGCCCGCCTCGATGGAGGCGAAGGGGTGCAGCCAGGTCTCGATCCGGTGGTGCACATGCGGCTCCAGCCGGCCCACGGCCACCGCACCCAGCGAGGCGAGCAGCAGCCCGACCGCGATCCAGCCGGTCCGCCCGGTGGCGACGTACAGCAGCACCACGAACAGCCCGAAGAACAGCAGCGACGTACCGAGATCCCGCTCCAGCACCAGGACGCCCACACTGACCAGCCAGACGGCGACGATCGGTCCGAGCACCCGCCCGGTGGGCAGCTGCAGCCTCCACACCCGGCGGCCGGCGTAGGTGAGCGCGCTGCGGTTCGCGGCGAGGTACGCGGCGAAGAAGACCGCCAGCAGCACCTTGGCGAACTCGCCCGGCTGAATGGAGAATCCGGCGACCCGGATCCAGATGCGGGCCCCGTTGACCGCCGGGAAGAGGATCGGCACCGTCAGCAGGACGAGCGCGACGACGACACACACATAGGTGTAGCGCTGGAGCACCCGGTGGTCGCGCAGCACCAGGACGACCGCGGTGAACAGGGCCACGCCCAGCGTCGACCACACCAGCTGGGTGGGGGCGGCCGGTTCGCCCGGCGCCTCCAGGTCGAGCCGGTAGATCAGCACCAGGCCGAGGCCGTTGAGCAGCACCCCGATGGGCAGCGGCAGCGGGTCGGCGTAGGGGGCGCGCCAGCGCACCGCCAGATGCGCGACCAGGGCGAGCACACCGAGCCCGGCGCCGTAACCGGCGGCGCCGGGCGGGACGGTGCCGTTCCTGGCGAGGCCGACGGCGCAGTATCCGTACACCGACAGCAGGACGGCCAGGACGATCAGGGCGAGCTCGACGCCACGGCGCCGGGGGAGGCGGACGGTGGGCGTGGGCGGATCCGCCGTCGCCAGGGTGGTACCGGCCTTACTCATGTCCGGAACTTACCCATATGGGGTGTGTGCGTTTCGCTCATCAGCACCAGCGTGGCGCGGGGCCGATGTTGTCGATGTGCGCGGCCGGGCCCCATGCCCAGGTGCCGTCCGTGAGCAGGTACCAGAGGGGGTTGCCGTTCACCCTGTCGCCGGGGACCTTGCAGAAGATCGAGACGACCTCGCCCTTGTGGGCGTACCGGATGACGCGCGCACCCCGGTCCGGGGCGGTGCGCAGGGCGAGCCTGTTCGTCGTGACGACGCCCTTGAACCGGCCCTGGTTGCCGTGGTCGCCGCCGGCCTGCTGATTCCCGTTGCCGCCACTGTTGTTGCCGTTGCCACCGGAGTCGTAGCCGTTGCCGCCACTGTTGTTGCCACCGGAGTCGTAACCGTTGCCACCGCTGTTGTCGCCGTTTCCGCCCTGCTGGCTCCAGTTCCCCTGGTCGCCCTGGTTCGGATCGTCGGCGGCGAGGGCGGGAGTGACGGCGGTCGCGACCGCGAGGGCCCCGGCGGCGAGAGCTATGGGCAGTCGGTGGGAGAACGGGGGACGCGGAGCCATGGCAGTACCTCCATGTAGGGGGAGAAAACAGGTCGAAGGTGACTTGTCGCCACACTAGGAGCGCCCCCAGGCACCCGCCCGCCCTGCTGCGCCATCGGGGACGGCGCTCCGCCCTACGGGTGGCGGCTACTCCGTCAGCTCCTCCAGCAGCCGCGCCGTGGTGAGCCCGGCCCGCAGATAGTCGACGAACAGCTCGTTGTGCAGCGCCCACGACGACCGCCGGGAACGGATCAGCCGGATCGCCGCCTCCGCGGTGCGCCCCTGGCGCATCAGCGCGTGCGCGACGACCAGACCCGAACGGTTGTACCCGTGGTAACAGCGGACGAGGACCGTACGGCCGTCGTCCAGCGCCTCGCACGCCGCCTCGGCGAGCCGGATCACGCCCGCGAGCTGCGTCCCGTCCAGGGGTCCGTCGGGGATGGGCCAGACATGGTGCTCGACACCGGGATCCGGGCCGTGCCCGGGCAGCCGCAGCAGGGTCTGCACAAGATCGAACTGCCGGTCCACCACGGCGAACTCCAGCTGCCCGGCCGGACCCCGGAACTCGTGCCCGCCCATCCACAGACCGGGCACGACCTCGTTCCACGGAGCGTCCGGAGCCGGTACGTCGGGTTGATTCCTGCGGGTACGCAACGGCGCCTCCCCACCCTCACCGCCCAACTCTTCTCCAAGGTAACCGGCTTCTTGCTCCTGGAGCACCCCGCCTGTTCCCATGGACGTGGGGTGATGGTGCATGAACGGACTGCGCGTCATACCGACCTGGCAGCACGGCCGGGAAAGGCTGTACGTCTGCCTCCCGGACGGCAGGAACCTCGCCTGGTACGACCGCGAGACGGCCAGGGTGAACCTCCTCCGTGAGGACCAGGAGGAAGAGGTGCTGACTGCCCTGCGCCCCTACCTCACCGGCCCGGTCTCGGTCGGCCCGCCGCCGGTCCCCACCCCCGCCGAGCTGGCGCGCCTCACCCTGCACCCCGACGACGACCTCGCGCCCAACCGTCCCGGCGAGGCGCTGCTGATCGCCCTCGACCGCGATCCCGGCCCGGTCCGCCGCCTCCGCCCCGACCCGCGCCGCAGGGCGCTCGCCGCGGAGCAGACGGTGGGCGAGGCCCTGGACCGCCTGGAGGGCGGCGGCTGGCACACCCTGCACTCGATCCCGCTGCCCGGCGGCGACCGCATCCATCACCTGCTGATCGGGCACGGCGGCCTGTACGCCGTCCACACCCTGTACGCCCGCAAGCAGCGGGTGACGGTCGCGGACCCGCGGGTCGCCCTCGGCCGCCACGAACCCGTAACCCTCCTCCACCGCGTCCGCGCCGACGCCGACCGCGCCTCCCACGCCCTGACGGCCGAGGTCCGCGCGGTCCTGGTGCTGGTCGGCGCGTCGGCCGTGACCGTCCAGGCCACGCCCTTCGAGATGCGCGTCCTGACGGACCGCGACCTCGACGCCCTCACCCGCCCGGGCGGCGTCCTGAAACCGGCCGACATCGAGGCCCTGCACGCCCTGGCGAGGGACCGGAACACCTGGTCCCGCCTGTGAGGAACTGACGGCTACGGCAGCCGGCCCGCGTTCCCCGGCTCACACAACGGCGCCAGCAGATCGCCGTAGTCCTGCACGCGCGGCCCGATGTCGGGCGCCAGGAACGCCATCCGGTCCGGCGACCGGCACTCCTCCACTTCCTCCCAGGTCACCGGCGCAGACACCAGCGGCTCGGCGCGCGCCCGCAGTGTGTACGGGGTGGCCGTGGTCTTCCGGGCCGCGTTCTGGCTCCAGTCGACGAACACCTTCCCCGGCCGCAGACTCCGGGTCATCCGGTGCAGCACCAGCCGGGGCATGGCCTTCTCCGCCTCCACGGCCAGCGCCTTGGCGTACTCCGACACCTGCTCGGAGGAGGCGCCCCGCACCGCCGCCAGCAGATGCAGCCCCTTCGAGCCGGAGGTCTTGGCGTACGCCTCGAGTCCGTCCGCGGCCAGCCGCTCCCGCAGCCACACCGCGACCTCGCAGCAGTGCACGATCGTCGCCGGCGCCCCCGGATCCAGATCGAACACGATCCGGTCGGCCTGCCCGGGGTCCCCGATGAGCCACTGATGCGTATGGAACTCGGCGACCAGGTTCGCCGCCCACATCAGGCTCGGCAGGTCCTGCACCAGCACCATGCGGGCCGGGCCCTCGCTCCTCGGCACCTCGGCGGTGGTGACCCAGTCGGGCGTACCCGGAGGCACGTTCTTGGTGAAGAACACCTGTCCGTCGGGCCCGTCCGGATACCGCAGGAAGGACACCGGCCGCTCCCGCAGATGGGGCAGCAGCACATCGGCGACGGTCGCGTAGTAGTGCAGTACCTCCGCCTTGGTGAAACCGGTGGCGGGATACAGCACCTTCTCCAGATTGCTGAGCGCGAGCCGTCGCCCCTCCACCTCAGTGATAGGCGCCATACGATGAGAATCCCACGTAAAACATGACAAACACCCCGACAGTGACCGGAGAGGTGCTGCACGTGAGATCCATTTGGAACGGCGCGATCTCGTTCGGCCTGGTCAGCATCCCGATCAAGCTGGTGAACGCCACCGAGAACCACTCGATCTCCTTCCGCCAGATCCACACGGAGGACGGCGGCCGGATCCGGTACCGCAAGTTCTGCGAGCTGGAGGACCGCGAGGTCTCCGGCCAGGAGATCGGCAAGGGGTACGAGGACGCGGACGGCACGATCATCCCGATCACCGACGAGGACCTGGCCGGCCTGCCGATCCCGACCGCACGCACGATCGAGATCGTCGCCTTCGTCCCCGAGGACCGGATCGACCCGCTCCAGATGGACGCGGCGTACTACCTGGCGGCGGGCGGGGCGCCGGCGGCCAAGCCGTACACGCTGCTGCGGGAGGCGCTGAAGCGGAGCAACAAGGTGGCGATCGCGAAGTTCGCCCTGCGCGGCAAGGAGCGTCTGGGCATGCTCCGTGTGGTCGGTGACGCGATCGCCATGCACGGCCTGCTCTGGCCGGACGAGGTCCGCGCCCCCGAGGGGGTCGCGCCCGACGCGGACGTCACGGTCCGGGACAAGGAGCTGGACCTCGCGGACGCCCTGATGGACACCCTCGGCGAGGTCGACCTGGAGGACCTGCACGACGAGTACCGGGAGGCGGTGGAGGAGGTCATCGCGGCCAAGGCCTCCGGGGAGGCGCCGCCGGAGGCTCCCGAGCCGGAGCGGGGAGGCAAGGTCCTGGACCTGATGGCGGCGCTGGAGAACAGCGTCCGCGCGGCGCGTGAGTCCCGCGGCGAGGAGGCCGAGGTCAAGGACCTCCCGCAGCGCAAGACGTCGCGTCCGGCGCCGAAGGAGACGGGCGGGAAGAAGTCGACGTCGACGGCGGCGAAGAAGAAGGCATCCTCGAGCCGGAAGTCGACGTCGAAGACGGCGCAGGGTGAGAAGAAGACGACGGCGAAGAAGTCGCCCGCGAAAAAGACGGCGGCGAAGAAGGCAGCGTCCCGCAAACGCTCGGCCTGACACGGGCACCGGTGCGGGTGAGCCCGAGCGTGGGTTGCGCCCCACCGGCGCCAGCGTGGGGGCCGGCCGGGGGATGTCTGCGCAGCCCGGCGCCAACGGGGTGCCGTCGCCCACCCTCCCCCACTCTCGACTTCGCTCGAGCGGGGGATCGCCCTGCAGCACGACTGCCCGCGGGAGCGGCGGAGAGCCGCCGGTCTGCGGGAGGGGACGGGGCGGGGGTGTTCGCCCGCAGTGGCTGGCGCGTCCGCGCCCCCACCCCCACCAAGAAACGCAGTCGCGCCAGTCCGAGGACGGACACCCCCGACCCGGCCCCGCACCACCCACCCACCGTGGGCGCTACACCAGCCCCCACCGGAGGGACAGTGGCGCCGCAGGCATACGACCCCCGGGCCCGCCGCCTACGCCACGCGCCTCAGTGCCAGCACCGCGTTGTGCCCGCCGAAGCCGAACGAGTTGCTCAGGACCAGGTCACCGGCGTCCGGCAGCGCGCGCGGAGCGTCACGGACGACGTCCAGGTCGATCGCATCGTCGACCTCCGCGCAGCCCACCGTGGGCGGTACCACCCGGTGGTGCAGCGTGAGCACCGCGGCGACCGCCTCGACCCCGCCCGCCGCACCCTGGAGATGCCCCAGGTGCCCCTTGAGCGCCGTCACCGGCACCTCCCGCCGCCCCAGCACGCCTCGCAGGGCCCGTGCCTCGGCAAGGTCACCGTCCACCGTGGCGGTGGCGTGCGCGTTCACGTGGACGACGTCCGCCGGCTGCCCCCCGGCGTCCCGCACGGCCCGCCGCAGCGCGAGCGCGATGCCGTCCCCGGAGGGGTCCGGCGCCGCGACATGGTGGGCGTCGGCGGACAGCCCCCACCCGGCGGCCTCACAATAGATCCGCGCCCCACGGGCACGCGCATGCTCCTCCGACTCCAGGACGAGCACCCCCGCCCCCTCACCGTTGACGAACCCGTCCCGGTCCTTGGCAAACGGATGCGACGGCGACCCCGCCGCAGGGTCCCCTTCCGCCAGCGCCCGCATCGCCGCGAAGGACGCCATGATCGCCGGCGTCACGACGGCTTCGGCCCCGCCCGCGAGGGCCACGTCGACCCGGCCGTACCGGATGCGGTCGACGGCCTGCCCGATCGCCTCGGTCCCGGAGGCGCAGGCGCTGGTGACGGTGCGCGCCTCACCGGTGATGTGCAGGTCGAGCGAGACCTGAGAGGCCGCCTGCGAGGGCACGGTCATCGGCGTCGTCAGCGGCGAGACCCCACGAGGCCCCCGGTCCCGCAGCTTCCGGTCACCCCCGACCAGCACCGACGCGTCTCCGAGAATCGCCCCGAGACTCACCCCGACCCGCTCCGGGTCCAGCCCGCTCTCGCGGGTACCGCCGTCCGCGTACCCCGCGTCGGCCCACGCCTCCCGCGCCGCCAGCACGGCGAACTGCGCGGCCCGGTTCATCCGTCGCGCCGCCTGGCGGGGCAGCAGCCCGGCCGGGTCCACCGGCACGGTCCCGGCGATCCGCACCGGCAGCCCGTCGAACTCCTCGTCCGCCAACTCCCTTATGCCGTGCCGCCCTTCGAGCAGCCCGTCCCACAGCTCACCCGTACCGACACCCAGCGGCGTCACGGCACCGAGCCCGGTGACGACGACGCGCCGCGCCCCGGCCGCCTCCGCCGCCCGCACGGGGCGCGGCTCGTGCCGTACGACGTTGCCCGCACGGTCCGCCTCGGCGGCCCAGCGGCGCACGTCGTCGTCGCTCGCGCCGCCGAGGCCGGGGTCCTCGTCGCAGTGCCAGGCACCCCAGCGGCGGACGTACGTCACCTCCTCGGCCAGCGGATCGACCGCCCGCAGGGAGCGCACCCGGTCGCCGTCGCGGAACTCCACCTCGTCGAGGGCGGGCGAGCTCACCAGCGGCACCGCGTCCACGTCCATCCGCCGCCCGGCGACGGTCACCCGCTGCTCGCGCCGCAGCGCCTCCTCGTGGTCGACGCCACCGAGTGGCGGACGCAGGGTGATCCGGATCACCTCCGGTGACTCGGGCAGCGTGTGCTTGACGACATGCCAGCGGTGCTGCTCCGCGTCCTCGCGCGACAGGGCGAACAGGTCGCCGGGGACGACCTCGGCGGCGGTAACCGTGTGCGGGCGTATGGGTACTTCGGGAGTTTCCGGGGCGTGCGTCATATGACTGGATGCTCTCTTTGATCCGAACTGTCGTACTGAGGGCGTTTAAGAGTGTTCTGTACGAACAGCGAACAGACCATTGTTGAACCCACGACATGCCCGATTTGCCCCGCTCTACCATCAACGTGACACGCGACACAACCCCCAAATCATCACCAAACCACCCCACTTACCCACCCGTATCCCCCATGTGGAAAACGTCACGAAGCCCCCGCCAGATCCCAGATCTGCCGCGTCAGCTCCTCCGCATACCCGGCCGGGGACGGATCGTTCGGCAGTTGAGCGGGCACAGTGGTGCCCTTCTTCGCACCAGGCCGGTCGGCGAACAGCGCCACGGCCAGCGTGAGTCGGGAGTCGTACCCCACGGACCACACGGTCCGCCGGGTGATCCCACCCCCGGCCCCGGCGGTGAGGAAGGCGCCGCCCCCACCCCGCACGCCGGCCTGGTCGACGCCCGGAAATCCCCCCTCGGGCGACCCCTCGAAGCCGGACCCCTTCGCCTGCTCCGTCACCACATAGGCGCCCTTCTCGTCCAGCACCCGCCGCGTCTCCGGGCGCGCGGTATGCACCGTCCGCCCCTCACGAGTGATCCGCGCCACAGTGTGGGGAGTCGCATGCACCCCGTCCGCGGCCACCGCCGCGTACGCCGACGCCAGCCGCAGCGGCGTCGGCGCCGCCGCATCGCGCAGCCCGCGCAGCGGCTCCCCGAGCCGCACCCCGGCGAACGGATCGAGTACCGAACCGGCCTCCACCGCCCCGCTCACCGCGTCGTTGAACGGCTGTCGTGCGTAGTCCGCCCCGCCGTACAGCACCCGCACCGCCCCGTCCCCGGGCTCGACCCCCACCACGGCCGTATGCACCCGGACCCCGCCCTCCCCCGCAGGCTTGCCGCTCCCGCCCTTCGTGCGCTCCTTCGCCGACTCGGCGGTGGCGTCCTGCAACGCCAGATCGAAGGTGGTGTGCACGGTGTACCCACCGCGCGCCAGTTGGTCCCCGGTGATCCCCAGCCGGTCGGCGGCCTCCTTCGCCGCCACGTCGATCAGATACTGCCGCTGCCCCTCCGTCCCGCCCGGCGGATAGAACCGGAACGCCGGAAAACGGGCCTCCGCCCTCTGCCCGGCCGTGATGCTGCCGCCGGCCTCCATCGCGTCGAGCACCCACTCCCAGCGGTGCCGGAGCTTCGCGGTCACCTTCGGATCGGAGCCCGCCTTCTCGTAGTACGAGGGGATGTTGACGATCGAGGCCAGCGCGGCGCCCTGGGAGACGCTCAGGTCCTTCGCCGCCACGTCGAAGTAGTTCCGGGCGGCGGCCTGGACACCGGCGGCCCCCCGGCCGAAGTACACCGTGTTGAGGTAGCCCTCGAGGATCTCGTCCTTGTCGCGCGTGCGGTCGAGCTTGATGGCGATCAGCGCCTCGCGTGCCTTGCGGGACAGCGAACGCTCAGGGCTGAGCAGCGCGTTCTTCACATACTGCTGCGTGATGGTGGAACCGCCCTGCGGGGCGCCGCCGGACACCGTGGCCCACGCGGCGCGGGCGATGGCGCGCGGCGACACCCCGGTGTCCGTACGGAACGACCGGTTCTCGGCCGCGATCACCGCGTCCTGGACATGCCGGGGCACCTGCGACAGCGGCACCTCCTGCCGGTCCACCGGACCCCGCCGGCCCAGGTAGGAGCCCTCGGCGTCCACGAAGACCGTGCTCTGCACCACCGTCTCGGGATGCGGCTCGGGAATGACGGTCAGCTTGTACGCCACCACGGCCGCACCGCAGACGACGGCGAGGAACGCCACGAACGCCACGAACAGCCGCCGCAGCCAGCGCCCCCGGTTGCGCCGGAGCCGGACACGAAGAGGCACACGAGTCCGCTCCCGGGACCGGCGACGCAACCACCGGACGAAAGAAGGCAGTTTCACGACCGCCACGCCCCCACGGGCACCGTCTCCCCGGGCACCGTCTCCCCAGGCACTGTCCCCCCGGGCACCGTCCCCCCAGGCGCCGACCCCACGGGCACCGCCCGCTCGACCGCCGGCCCGAGCTCCGACCGCACCAGAACCTCACCACCGGCGTCGTACACCGTGACAACCTGCCCGCCCCCGCCCCCGCCGACGGGCGTCTTCGCATACCACACCCCCCACCCCGGACTGCCCGCCAGCGTCAGCACATCGGCGGTGACGGTCCGGCCGCCGGTGCGTATCTCGATGCGGGCGGGGTCGCCGTCCAGGCCGTAGTACACGCCCGTCTGGAAGTACGTCTCCTCGTCCAACTGTTCGCCCTGGACGGAGATCCCCGGCCTGCCGTGATCCAGGTTCCCGTCGCTCACCGGGCGGAACCGGGTCGGCGTCTGCGCGGAGGACCAGTGGTGGCCGTCCGGAGTCAGCCAGACCTCCACACCCGGAGCGGCGGCCACCCGCTCACCGGGGGCGACGATCCGCACCGGGCCGGGCACCGTGCGGTCGGGCGCCTCCGCCGCCCCGGTGGTGTCACCGCCCGTGAGGGAACCGGAGGCGAGCACGGCGGGCGGCGCGAGCAGCAGCGCGCACCCCGCGGCGACGACACCCGCCCGTCGGCGGCGCCGCCGAGCACCCTCCCGCCGAATGTCGTCCAGCGGAACGGCCGGCGGCACGAAGCCGGCCATCAGCGCGGCGAACCCCGCCTGCCTGTCCTCGGGCGCGACGTCCTTCGCCGCCCGGCGCAGCAGCGCGCGCACGGCACCGACCGAACACCCCAGCACCTGCGCGATCTCGGGCTCTCCCAGCCCCGACCAGTACCGCAGCACCAGCACCGCCCGCTGTCGGCCGCCCATGCGACGCGCCCGCACATGACCCCGGACAAGGCAGCGCCGTACATGGAAGTCGACGTCGTTGCGCGGGATCCGCCGCCACCGCGCACACACCCGCACCAGGGTGCGCCGCGCCAACTCCTCCCCGGCGCGGGCGTCCTCGGTGAGCAGCCGGGCGGTGGCCACCAGCCGCGGCCACACGTCACGGGCGTACACGTCGAAGTCGCCCTCCACACCCCGCACTTGGGAGGCGGAACCCGACCGGAGCGGGAGGTACCGCACCTCTCTCGCCGCCGTCCCTCTGCGGTGCGCGCCCACCCGCACGACGGGTCGATGGATCCCGGTACCCGTGTTCATCGTCTTCCTCCAGGGGTGTGCTTCGATGTGCGCGACCTGCGAAACCTGTACGCGTGGCGGTGGCGGACCGGTTGCAGGGGAAATCCGAGACTCCGGTGGAGGGCATGACCGAGGACGAGTTCGACGCTTTCTACGCGGCCGCTTTCCCCCGTCTGACCGGGCAGCTCTACGCCTTCACCGGGGACCTCGGCGAGGCCCAGGACGTGGTCCAGGAGGCGTTCGTGAGGGCCTGGGACCGGCGCCACAAGCTGCTGGCCGACGAAGCTCCCGAGGCCTGGATACGCACCGTCGCCATGCGTCTGGCGGTGAGCCGCTGGCGTCGCGCGAGACGCTGGCTGGAACTGGTACGGCGCACCCCGCCGCCCGAGTCGACGCCCGGCCCCGGCCCTGACCGCGCCGCCCTCGTCGCGGCCCTGCGGCAACTCCCGGAGGCACAGCGCATGGCGGTCGTGCTGCACCACCTGTGCGACCTCAGTGTCGAACAGGTAGCCTCCGAGACCGGCGCGCCCGTGGGGACGGTCAAGGCCAGACTGTCCCGCGGACGGGCGGCACTGGCCAGGCAGCTGGCGGTGGACGAGGCCGAGGAGCCGGCCTGGAGGGAGGGCGGCCGTGTCGGATGAACTCGCCGATGCCCTACGCGAGTTGGCGGCACAGCACGAGACCCCGCCGCGGGTGGACGCCGCGGAGATCCGAGCCCGCGCCCGGCGCCGCTCGCGCCGCCGCAGGGCGACCGTCGCCCTCGGCACGGCGGCGACGGCGGTGTGTGTGGTGACGGCGGCCGCCTTCACGATGCACACCGAGCACCCCGCCGGGAAGCGGCATCTGCCGGGCGCGTCCTCGCGGACGCCCGCTCCGAGCGCGGCGCCCCCGAGCGCGGTGACCCGGCCCCCCACCCCCACCCCGTCCGCCCTGCTGGACCTCGGCCTGCACACCCTCACCGTGCGGGACCGGGTGATGCGCGTCGACTCGCACTCCTTCGGCCGGTTCCCGCCCGGCACCCCGCTGACGGTGGTCTCCAAGGCCGACACCGCGGTACTGCCGCTCAAGGGCAACCCGAAGACCGAGGAGGTCAAGGTCCCGTACCTGGTGGAGCTGCGCACTCCCGACGGGGAGCCCGTCTACGCGGGCGCCCTGGCGTTCGACGCCAAGGTGCTCGCGGGTCTGTCGGAGGACACGGGCTGGCTCGGCATGAGCTTCGAGGACGCGCGGTGGTTCCACGACCAGGTCCGCGAGGGCGACCGGATCGAACTCACGTCGACGGAGACCCCGGACGCCGGGGCCACGGCCGCCGTGCCGAGCGCGGAAGCCGGCGCCGCCGTACCGAGCTCCGGAGCCACTGCCGTCGTACCGGGCTCCGGGGCGGCGACCACCCCGCCGCAGGACGACGACACCGCTGTGGGAACACCCACCCCACCGACGGAGCAGCCCTACGTCACCAGCCCCTGACGGTAGGCGTAGACGACCGCCTGGACCCGGTCGCGGAGGTGCAGCTTGGTGAGGATGCGGGAGACGAACGTCTTGACCGTCTCCTGGCTGATCACCAGCGCCGCGGCGATCTCGCTGTTCGACAGCCCGTCCGCGATGAGCCGGAGCACCTCCAGCTCCCGCGGCGTCAGCGGGATCTCCCGGGCCCCTCCCTCCGCGGGCCGGATCCGGGCGGCGTACCGGCCCACGAGCTGCCGTGTCACCTCCGGATCGAGCAGCGCCGCGCCCATGGCCACGGTCCGGATCCCGTGCAGCAGCCGGTCCGGCGGCGCGTCCTTCAGCAGGAACCCGCTCGCCCCGGCGCGCAGCGCCTCGTACACGTACTCGTCCAGGTTGAACGTCGTCACCACGAGCACCTTGACGGGCTCCGCCACCCCGGCACCGGCCAGCAGCCGGGTGGCCTCGATGCCGTCGAGCACCGGCATCCGTACGTCCATCACCACGACGTCCGGACGCACCGTGGCGGCGAGGTCGACGGCGGCCCGTCCGTCCCCGCACTCGCCCGCCACCTCGAGATCGGGCTGGGCGTCGATGATCGTCACCAGCCCGGTGCGGACCAGCATCTGGTCGTCGCAGACCAGCACCCGGATCGGTCTCGCGCTCACGCGGGACTCCCGGAGGGTATCCGCGCCCGTACGACGAAGCCGCCGCCGGGACGTCCGTCCGCGCTGAACTCGCCGCCCAGGACGTCGACCCGCTGGCGCAGACCGGCGAGCCCCCGCCCGCTCCCGCCGGGCGACCCGACGGCCCGCGATCCGGCACCGTCCGTGCTGACCTCCACGGTGATGTCCCTTTCGCTGTGGTGCACCTGTACCGAAGTACGGCTGCCGTGAGCGTACTTGAGCGCGTTGGTCAGAGCCTCCTGCACCACCCGGTACGCCACGAGGTCGGCGCTCCCGGTCGACGGCGCCGGGGTTCCCTTCTCCGTGAACTCCACCGGCTGGCCGGCCCGGCGCGTCTGCTCCACGAGCGTGAGCAGTCTGCCGACGGGTGGTGTCCTGGCGTCGCCGCCGCCGTGGTCGGGGTTGAGCAGGTCGAGCAGATGGCGCAGATCGGTGATGGCCCGCCGGCCCGTGTCGGTGACGGCGGTCAGGGTCTCGTCGAGCCGGTCGGGCGCGGCCATCAGATACCGTGCCGCCTCCGCCTGGACGACCATCGCCGTCACATGGTGGGTCACGACGTCGTGCAACTCCCGGGCGATACGCGACCGTTCGGCGGCACGCGTCTCCTCGGCGACCCGGCGGCGCCGTTCGGCCTCCGCGAGCCGCGTGGAGCGCAGCCACACCCCGATGCCCCACGCCAGGCACATCGCCAGGTAGAACATCACGAGGTCGGCCGGCGTCTCCTCCGTCCCCCGCCGGAAGAACTCGACCACCAGCAGCACGTACGCCACGGAGAACCCGGCCGCGGTCGTCCGCCGGTACCGTTCCAGATACGCTCCCACGCTCAGCAGCGCGACGGGCAGGGCCGTACCCGCGTGGGAGTGGTAGCCGCGCAGCTGGTCCACGGCGAAACCGAGCGCCACCAGGGCGAGGCAGAGCACCGGCAGCCGCCGCCGCACGGCCAGCGGAAGGGACTGCAGCGCGATGGCGGCGACGGCCACCGCGTCGTACGGACGGTCCGCCAGGCCGCCGAACTGCGTTCCACGGTTGTGGAACTCGGGCAGGAGCGACGCGGCGAGGAAGAACACGCCGAGCGGGAGATCGCGGAGCGTGACGTCCCATCGGCCCCACGCCTCCCGGGCCCGCCGAAGACTGATCACCGAGGGAGTCTAACCACGGTGGAGTCGACCCGGCCGTCACGCCCGCCACGCCCGCCACGGGGCACCAGGTTCCCGCGCCGCCGGGCCAGCCACAGGAAAGCGATCGTCAACAGCACGCCGAACAGCAGCGCGTACACACTCGCCTCGGGGCCGAAGTCCCCGCCGCCGATCAGCGTCGGCCCCGACGTCGCGGAGTCCAGCAGCCCCTGCTGGGTGTCGTTGCCGGAGACCTCGGTGCTGAAGATGCCGGACGCGGCGTAGTTCCAGCCGAAGTGCACACCGATCGGCACCCACAGGTTGCGGGTGGCGGCGTACGCGGCCGCCAGCATGGTGCCGGCCCCCAGCGTGATCACCACGACACCCCACAGGCTCGCATCCGGGTTGGCCATGTGCCACAGCCCGAACAGCACACTGGTCGGCACCAGCGCGAGCCACGTACCTGCCCGTTCCTCGATGATCCGGAACAACACGCCACGGAACAGCAGTTCCTCCGTGACGGAGGCGGCGGCCATGAACCCGGCCAGCCCCACCGCACCCGTGACCGCCCCCAGACCGTCGACCTCGTAGTGCCCCAGCAGGGCGATGTTCCCTATCACGCACCCGAACATCACGACACCGATCAGCACACCCCGTACGACCGCGGACACCGCCCCCTCCCGGGCCACCTCCGTGACCGTCCGGCGCTCGGTCCGCCGCACCACCCAGGCGTACGCCAGCAGGGACAGCACGACCGTCAGGGCACCCACGGCAAGGGTGAGCCACGGGTTGTCCTTCACCGCGTTGACGCTCTGCCCGCCGATCATGGACACCACCATCACGGCCAGCAACTGCCAGACGAGTCTCACGACTTACTCCTCCACCGAACCCGCCGAACGCGACGAACGCGCCGAACCCTCAGGACCCGCGGCGACCTGCCGCGACCGTCCCGAACGCTACGGATCCGCCGCCCCGGAATCGTCACCTCACGGTGGACACCCCCACGTAGCTCGCACGGGGGACACCGAGGAACCGGCCGCGTTGTCGGACCCCTCTGCGACCATCCGGCCATGCCACACGACGCCCGGACCCACCACCGCGCCGAGCGGGACACCCGATGACCCCCACTGCCCGCCCTGATGCGCGCACTGACCGACCCGCACTGCGACGCCGCCGCCGTCGGGAAGCCCGACCTGGCAGAGGACTCCGCAGATCGAGCGAGGTACCTGATGGCCACCGTGACCTTCCGGGACGAGACCGCCACGGGCAGGACCCTCACCGAGTGGCAGGTCACCGGACTGCCCGACCGCATGACCGTGCGCGACCTCGTCCGGCTGCGCGTCCGTGAGGAGGTGGCCCGCCACAACGCCCGCCCGAGCGACCGCTACTACGGGCTGGTCCGCCCCGACGAGGCGGTGACGGCCCCGTACGGCTACCGCCTCCCCGAACCCCGCCGGATCGACTGGCGGCGCCAGGCGGACACCGCCGAGCGGGCCTTCCTGACCAACGCGTTCTTCCTGCTGGCCGGCGACCGCCAGGCCGAGGACCTCGACGAGACCGTGGACCTCACCGCGACCCCCGACCTGGTCTTCATCAAGCTGGTCGCCCTGGTCGGGGGCTGACAAACCCCCGGAACCGGCGCCCCTTGTCCCTGCGCCGCCCCCTACCCTTCACCGCCCCCTACCCCTTCACCGCTTCCTATCCCTTCACCGCCCCCGACGTCAGTCCTCGGATGAACGAGCGCTGCAACGCCAGGAAGGCGAGCACCGAAGGCAGCATCGCCAGGAACGCGCCCACGAGCAGCACGCCGATGCCCACCTGGTCGTCCGAGCGCAGGGAGCGCAGCGCCAGCGGCAGGGTGTACTGCGCCGGGTCGGTGGCCACCAGCAGCGGCAGCATGTACTGGTCCCAGATCATCGTGAACCCGAAGATGCCGATCACCCCCAGGGCGGGCCGGCACAGCGGCAGGACGACCTGCCAGAAGACACGGAACTCGCCCGCGCCGTCCAGCCGCGCCGACTCCTCCAGCTCCTTGGGAATCTCCTTCATGAACTCGGTCATCACCAGGATGGAGAAGCCCCACGCCGCCACCGGCACGATCATGCCGACCAGCGAGCCGACCAGACTGATGTGCAGCACCGGCAGGTCCGCCAGCAGTACCGACAGCGGTACGGCCAGCACCTCCTCCGGCAGCATCATCGTCGCCAGGATGAGCACCAGCACCGCCGCCGAGCCGCGGAACTTCTTGCGGGCCAGGGCGTACCCCGCGAAGACACTGACCAGCACCTGAAGGGCGAGCCCGCCGCCCACCACGACGAACGAGTTCAGCAGATAGTCCAGGACGTTCCGGTCGATCGCCCGTTCCAGGTTGTCCAGGGACAGCCGGTCGGGGACCAGGGTGAACTGCGTCGGGTCCACGGTCGGGGTGAAGGCGCCGATCATCAGCGCCAGCAGCGGCCCCGCGAAGACCGCGAACAGAGCGGTGTACAGCACGAACCGCAGCACCCGGGCCCACGGTCCGCGCGCTTCCTGGAGGCCGAGCGCCGTCTCGTTCCTCATCGGGCCCCCACCTCCCTCCGGCGCAGGCGCGACGCGATGGTCAGCACCAGCAGAATCAGGAACAACAACACGGTTCCGGCCGCCGCGACCCCCAGCTCGTTGCGTTCGAGACCGAGCTTGTACGTCAGGGTCAACAGCACCTCCGTGGAACCGTCGGGCCCACCGTTGGTCAGCAGGAACACCTCGGTGAAGATCCGCAGGCCCCGGATCGCGGCCAGTGTCAGCAGGATCGCGAACACCGGGCGCAGACCGGGCAGCGTGACGTGCCAGATCCGGCGGAAGCGCGAGGCACCGTCGACCGCCGACGCCTCGTAGAGCACCCGGTCCACACCGGCCAGCCCCGCCAGGAAGATCATCATGTCGTACGGTGCGCCCCGCCAGATGCCGACGAAGGCGATGGACGCCAGTGAGCTGTCCGGCGAGTTGAGGAACTCGCTGGGCCCCATACCGAAGACGGACAGCACGGAATTCAGCGCACCGCCCTCGGCCGGGTAGTACATGACCCGCCACACCTCGGCCACCACCGCCATGGCCGTGACCACCGGCAGGAAGATCGCCGACCGGATGAACCACAGGGACCGGCTCTGGCCCTCCAGCAGCAGGGCCAGCGCCAGCCCGAGCACGATCGAACCGGCCGTCGTGGCCACGGCCAGGACCACCGTGTGCCACACCGCCGCCCCGAAGTCGGCGCTGCCCGCGATCTCGGAGTAGTTCTCACCGCCGACGTACGTGTTACCGAGGAACGGCCGGACCTCCTGGAAGCTCATCTGCACGGCCTGGGCCATGGGAATGAACTTGAAGTAGAGGAAGAGCAGCAGGGCGGGCGCCAGGAACAACCAGGGCGTAGCGGCCCGGCGCAGCCGCGTCTTCACCGGCTGATCCGTACGACGGGGCGGGCGCCGGAGGTCCGCCTTGCGCGGCGCCCGTGCCTCGGTCACCGCCATCAGCCCTTGGCCTCCTGCTTCTCGAGCTCGGCGTCGATCTCCCCGGCGAGCTTGCCCATCGCGTCGCCGACGTCGCGCGAGCAGTCGGAGACCACGCCGTTGAGGCCCTCGGAGGAGATCTGCCGGACGGTGGACCAGTTGGGCAGGGCGGGGGCGTTGCGTCCGGAGTCGTCGTACACCTTCTGGAAGACGTCCCAGCGCGGGTCCTTGCGCTCGGCGGCGCCGTCCACCGTGGTGTTCACCGGCAGCCGCACGATGATGCCGCCGTTGTCGACCCCGAGGCCGATCTTCTGCCCGGCCGGGGAGGCGGCGAACTCCGCGAACTTCTGCTGCCCCTTCTCATTCCCCGAGCCGGCCATCAGGTAGACGTTCTCGCCCTCCGCGAGGGCAGCGGACCCCTCGGCACCGGGCGGGGCGGCGACGACCTCGTACTTGTCCTTGCCGAGCGTCCCGTCGAAGCGCGGCAGCATGTAGGGGCCGGTCAGGTAGATGCCGCCCTTGCCGCTCTCGAAGACGGTGTGCGTGGTGGAGGAGTCCGCCGTACTGGCCCCCGGCTGGACGACCTTGGAGTCACAGAACATGGCCTGGAGCTTCTCGACGGCCTGCACCGAGCCGGGCTCGTCGATCGCGGCCGTGTAACCGTCGCCCTGCTTCGTGACGAAGTCACCGCCCTCCGACCACAGCATGGTCGAGAACCACCAGGTCAGATATCCCCGCGTCGTGGTCCCCGGCACCACCATGCCCGCGGTGTCGTCCTTGCCGTTCCCGTCCGGGTCCTCCTCGGTGAACTTGACCGCGAGCTCCGTCAACTCGTCCCACGACTTCGGAAGGTCGGCCCCCACCTTCTCCCGCCAGTCCTTGCGTATCAGCAGCGCGAAAGCCTGCGAATTGAAGGGAACCCCGTAATACTTCCCGTCGTACCCCTGCGCCGCCTCCCACGCCCGGCCGGCGATGTCACCGCTCCCGGCCACGCCCTCCCGGTCCACCTCACGGACCAGCCCCTGCGTCACCAGATTCCCCAGCTGACCGGTGTCGTTGATGACGATGTCCGGCAGGTCCTTCTGCGCCGTGCGCTGCTGCAGCTTGGTCTCGAAGTCCGTCACACCGACGGCGACGAGCTTCGCCTCGATGCCGCTCTCCTTGGTGAACGCCTCGGTGAGTGCCTCGGCCGACTCCGCGGCGGGACTGCCGGCGTCCTGCCGGATCCAGACTTCCAACGGCTGCGCATCATCCTGCTGTTGACCTGATCCACCCGATGAACACGCGGTGGCGGTGGCGGCGGCTACGGCGAGAACGGCGGCGATGGCGCCCAACCGCCGCGCTCCTTCTGATTTACGGAGTTGCTTCGACACGGGAGCTCCGTCCATTGCGTACGGGCGAGGTGGCCGGACTCTACGCACAGACATGGCCTGAATCAATAGAATGAACAGAATTTACATACATGAACACACGAGGTGCTCGTCCCCCACGAACGCGCCCCTCACGGCACCATGGAACCCATGGCCGACGACAACCAGATCGTGAACCCGACCGTGAACCGGATCGCGAACACCCACCAGTTCGAGGCGTGGAACGGCTACGAGGGCCGCCACTGGGCCGAGCACCAGTCGCGCTACGACGCGCTCAACGACCCCGCCAACGCCCCGCTCCTGGACGCCGCACGCCTCCACGACACGGACAGCGTCCTGGACATCGGCTGCGGCAACGGCCGCCTGACCAGGCTCGCCGCCCGCGCCGCACGCCGGGCCGTCGGCGTCGACCTGTCCACACCCATGCTGGAACGAGCCCGCCGGACCGCCGCCGAGGAACACCTCACCAACGTCACCCACATCCAGGCCGACGCCCAGGTCCACCCCTTCGAACCGGCCTCGTTCGACGTCGCCCTGAGCCGCTTCGGCATCATGTTCTTCGCCGACCCGGTGGCGGCGTTCACGAACATGGGCCGCGCCCTCCGCCCAGGCGGCCGACTGGCCTTCGTCTGCCCCCAGTCGCTCGACAGGATGGACCAGTCGACGATCTTCAAGGCCGTGGCCGAGCACGTGACCCTGCCGGACTTCTCGGAGAAGACCGAAACCGGCCCCGCCGCCTTCGCGGACCCGGAACGCACGACGAGCGTCCTGACGGGAGCCGGCTTCGAGCAGGTGACCATCACCCCGCTGGAGGTGTCCCAACGCTGGGGCCCGGACGCCACGGACGCCGCCGACTTCCTCTTCGGCTGGGGCCCGATGCGCCACTGGCTGCGCGACGCCACCCCGGAGTCCGTCGACCGGGCCCGTCAGGCGGCAGCCGACGCCTTCCGCCCCTACGCGACGGACGACGGCGTCCGCCTCACGGCCCGCTACTGGCTGGCCACGGCCACCTGGCCGGGTGTGGCGGACGCCGTATGACCGTACGGAAACCGACCGTGCCGAGACGCTTGAGACCCTTGAGACGCTGAGGTCAGCACCCGTCCCGGAAGACGAGCAGCAACGAATCGGTCTCCGTCTGCTTCCCGTCGGACGCCCAGACCTCGGCCTGGTACTCACCGGCCGGGGCAGGGGCGATCGACAGCTCGAGCCAGCCGTTGACGGCCAGACCACCGTCATCGGGGTCGCGCTCATTGGTACCCGGCTCGAGCGTGCCGCCCTGGCCGGTCGAGCCGGGCGGCAACTTCCGGATCCCGTACTCGATCGGGGTGGACCAGGTCCCCTCCACCGGTGCGAAGGCATACGTCCAGGGCCACCCGCGGTCCGGATCCACACAGATCCGCTGCCCCTCGGCGGCCAGCGTCCACGCCTCCGCCGAGTCGGCGGACGCGGGCGCCGCACCGACGAGCGGCAGCGCGACCGCGGAAACCAGGCCGACCAATAACGCGGCCCTCCGGCAGCTCTTCCTCATGAAAACCTCCTGGTTGAAAGCACACAAGGCAGCACGAAAACAACCCCCGGTCCTTCCGGCGGACCGGCAGCACCACGAGTGTCACGTGCCCTACGCCCCCGAACAAGGCCTTGTTGTACTTTCAAAGACCCGTGTCCTGATAACGCTGTCAGGGGCTGTGACTGCGGCTGGGTGGGCTGTCTCCCGGTGTCAGATCTTGATGACGGTGGCGCGTGCTCCGCACAGGGTCATGAGGTCTTCCGGATCGGAGGTGAGCACGGTGACGGGTCCCGGAGCCGCGAGGGCGGTCGCACTGAGCATGGCATCGATGGCGTACTTGTGGCCGTGCAGGCCCGCGTCGGTGAGCAGGCCGGCGGCGTGGCGTGCGATCTCGTCGGTGACGGGCTCCACGACCAGGCGGGAGAGCGTCCACTCCAGGGCTGGGCGGTTGATGCGCGGGTGCACCACTTCCACCAGAGTGGCCGCTGACGTGATGACACGTTGGTCATCGGCGCGCGCCAGTGCCAGCCATGCGGTGACTGCACGGTCGCGGAGCACAGCCTTGGCAAGTCCCTCGCTGTCGAGTACCAGGGTGCCCCCGGGTGTAGCAGGGGAACGTGTCACGCTGCGCTCGCCTCATCACCGGTCTGCTGCGCGCGAGCCTCATGAAGTTGATCGCGCAGGGCCTGGACCTCCTCCTCGGTGATGGGGCCGTGTTCCGCCTCGGCGACCTGAATGAGGTCGTTGAGGTTGTCACGCTCGATCTGGCGGGCAACGGCTGCGGCGACGTAGGAGGACAGGCCGGAAGGGCCGCTGCGGGCACGAGCGGCTTCGGCGATGTCCCGCGGCATCGTGATCGAGTACTTCTGGGTAGGCTCACTCATGCCCTTCATGCTACCTCTCATGCTACTGCCATGCTCGGGCTCGGTACGCAGGGAGAAGGGAGCAGGGCGCCAGACCTCGTCGGTGAGCGGGGGAACGCCTTCAACGCCCTCACCCACTGTGTCGCATGGCTTGTCATACTGTCCGACTAACCTTCGGGGTATGGGGCTTGGGGACATCAGGTATGAGGACGTCATCGCAGCGACGGAAGAGTTCCGCCGCCTGGGCCGGGACACCTTCCTCCAGACGTACGGCTTCGGGCGTGCCACGTCGTACGAGTTGGTCCTGGACGGCCGTCGCTACGACTCGAAGGCCATCGCCGGTGTGGCCCACGGCTACGCCACCGGCGACTTCCTGCGCGCGGGGGACTTCAGCGGCGGAGCGGCCACGGTCGCGCGATGCCTGAGCGAGCTCGGCTTCATCGTGGAGACCGGGGAACCATCCGGCAACCGTGCCGCCCTGATGGAGCGCCTCCGTAAGCTCAAGGTCTCCCGCGGCCCCGGCAACCCGGCCCCGAGCCGTCACCAGCCGTTGAGCCTCCTGTGGGCGATAGCCCGCGAAGTCGACGAGCGACCCCGCATGATTCCGTGGCCGGAGTTCCGCGACGAGGTCGGCCCGCTCCTGATCGACTTCGGCCTTCCCAACGCCAAGCCCACACCGCAGTACCCGTTCTGGCACCTCCGGGGCAGCGGACTGTGGGAGGTCGAGGGCATCCCGACCGAACTGGCGAAGAAGATGCCGAACATGGGCATCCTCGACGCGCACCACCCACAGGCCGGCTTCACGGCAGGGACCGCGAGCCTCCTCAGAGACCCGGTGACCCGCCTCGACGCCATCGCGACGATCTGCGAGACGTATCTCGAGGACGTCGACCGCCGGGCCCTCTTCAAGCGAATAGGCCTGTCCGGATACACCACAGCCGGCAGCCTGGCAGAGGAGAGCGCCGATGCCGCTCCGGACGAGCACGCGCGGGCGAGCGGCCCCGCACCGCGCCGCGACGTGGCCCGCTCCGTCATCGTCCGCGACGAGGACCTGGCCAGGAAGGTCAAGGAACTCGAGGACAACCGGTGCCAGATCTGCGACACGACGCTCCGCTACCTGAACCGCCCGTACAGCGAGGCCGCGCACATAAGAGGCCTGGGCAAACCCCACGACGGCCCCGACGAGCTACAGAACCTCCTCTGCCTGTGTGCCAACTGCCATGTCTCTTTCGACGGCTTGGAGATCTACGTCGACCCCGACGGCCTGGTGAGAGCGACGAACCACGCCAGAGACCCATTCCCCCTCCGCCGAGCCCCCGGACACCCGCTGGACGAGGCGCACTTCGGCTATCACCGCGACTTGTGCATGCTCCATGCACGAGGTGGCTGACCGCCGAATGCGCAGGCGGCAGTGTCACAGGCCCCTACAGCAGATGGTCGGCCTTACCGGCCTTGATGTCGGTGATGAGGGCGCGCAGGGCTTCGAGGGAGTCGGTAAGAGGGCTCTCCTCCTGACCTGCAACAGCTATGTACCCGTTGCCCTCGGTATCGATACCGAGGCGGAAGCAGGAGCTTCCCTCGCCGCAGAACGGGGCTTCCCAGGCGATGACAGCCATGTGGCCACTCCTCATAGTTGGTGAGCGATCTCGCGGATGAAGTCGCGGGACCGTTCCGGGGACAGTGCCAGACCTTCCAACAGGTCGAGCTGGGCGCGGTATTTCGCGAGCTGACCGTCGGTGTGGAGGAAGTCCGGCCCATGGGAGTTGTCGATCTGCACGGTGTCGAGCTGCGGCACGGGCCCCTCGGCGTAGACAACCGTCTGCCCGGCTCCTGGGAAAGCGCCGTGGTCGAAGGGAAGCACAAGCACGGTGACGTTGTCCCACTCGGAGACTTCCAGCAGGTACTTCAACTGCCCGCGGGCGACATCCACTCCACCGAACTGCATCCGAAGCGCCGCTTCGTGGATCACGGCCACATAGGGCACCGGATCGTCGCGCGTGATCACACTCTGGCGCTCGGAGCGGTGGGCCAGACGGAGAGCGACCTCATGCTCCGGAAGTTGCGGGACCACGGCGCGGAAGATGGCCATGGCGTGCTCCGACGTCTGAAGCAGCCCCGGTACGTGCACGGTGTTCGCACCCCGCAGACGTACCGCGTAGGCCTCGGTCTCGGAGATGTCCAGTAACCCCTGGGGCAAGCTGCCCCGGTAGCGTTCCCACCATCCTGCCCGGCCGGGATCCGCCATCTCGGCGAGGGCATCGAGGTACCGCTCGTCGGTGCAGTCGCAGTTGCAGGCCAGCGTGCGCAGCCGTTCGGCGCTGATACCGCGCAGTCCGGACTCCATGTTGGAAATGCGGCTGCGGTCGACGCCGAGAAGCCCTGCGGCGTACTCCGCGGACATGCCGGCCATGGTGCGCATCCTGCGCAACTCGCTACCCAGACGCTTTTGCCGTTGAGTGAGGATCGTCCTCGGGGGCATGACGTTCCTTCCGTACGGTGCGGTGTCCGGATAAGTCCTATAAGCGCAAATGCACCGCACTGAGGCCATTATTTCGGGCCGCATGGCAAATGTGGCCCCTCCTGCTCTACTGTCAGTATCGCGCAAGTTACACAAAGCGATGCCGGAAGTGCACCGCGCGAGCATGCCCGCCTGCCCTGGGACGGGTGCGCCCGCGACCAGGGCGGCAGGCCACCGGCTCCCCAAATCCTCCCCACCGCACTGGAGTTCCCCATGGCCGAAATCCCCCTGGTGCCCGCCCACTGGCACTTCCCCGCCCACCCCACCTCCGTACGGAGGGCCCGCCATGCCGTCGCGGAAACACTGCCGCGCGCCCTCCGCCCGCACCTGCGCGACGACTTGGGCCTGCTGACCTCCGAACTGGTCACCAACGCCATCCGCCACGGAACCCTGCGGGAGGACGAGGACCTGATCGAACTCGTCCTGTGGCCGGCCGACGGACACTACTGGCTGGCCGTCTCCGACCCCGGCACCGGCAAGCCCGAACTGACCCACCCGGACACGGACTCCGAAAACGGGCGGGGCCTGCTCCTCGTCGACCACCTCGCCACCGCCTGGACCGTCCGTCCCCGCCCCACCCGCGGAACATCCGTGATCGCGGGCCTCCCTTTCCGCCATAAATGACCAGGCCGGCCACCGCGAGCCAGTCCGCTCACTCAAGTGGACACTGCCTCGGCCTCGTGGCCACACCCGCAGTGGTTTCACCGGCCTACTCGGCGGCCCCGCTCAGCCATCCGGCGCCAGTACTCAACCCGACCGTGCCCGAGCTCGCTCAGAACCCCGCTTCCACGGCGTCCTCGGTCGGGAGGTGCTGTGCGCCGGTGCCGAAGGGATTGTCGATGACATACCGCCAACGGCCGTCCGCACCCCGCCGGGCGATGTCGGTGGCAGTGCCCTCGACATGCACGGCCTGCCCCTGCCGTCCGGTCCCGTCAATGACCCAGTCGACTATCAGCAGCGCCACGTCTCCGCATTGATACACATGTCGAGGACGGACCACGATGGGCACTCCGAGCTCTTGCAGCCGACCGTTTGCGGCATGCAGTTCAGGACCGGTCGCAGGTGTTCCCGGCTGCGGCACCAGCACTGCCGCCTCCTCGTAGACCTGCGCGAGTGCGTCGGCGTCACCGCTGTTGAACCGCTCGGCGAACACCTCGGGCACTTCTTCGGGCCGTTCGGCCAAGGTTCGCATGATCGACAGACGTCCTTCCGTGCCAGGAGAATCGAGGCGCCCCACACGTTAGGAGGCGGTTCCGTGACTCACCGAACGGTTGGCTACCCGGCAGGGCTGCCCGACGACCCGCGCGCGCATGTCACCGCACCCACCCCCGCGTGCCCGGTGGAGATCACGCTGGCGGCACTGCAAGGCCGCTGGACGACGCTGGTAATCCGCGAACTGCTGCGTGGCGACCGCTCCTACAGCGAGCTGCGTACGGCCTTGCCCGCGCTGTCGGACAAGGTGCTGTCCGATCGCCTGGCGCAGCTTGCAGAGGCCGGAGTCGTCGAACGCGACCGTCGACCGGGCTGGCCACCCCGAGTGCGCTACACCCTCACCCCGAGCGGCCACCGCCTCGGCCCCGTCCTCCAGGCTCTGTGGGACTGGGGAGCGGAGGTGTCGGCGCGTGACATCGGGCAGGAGGTCGCCAACCGGCGCATCGAAGACTTGCGGCGCGAGTACGAATAGGCACCCCTGCCCACCTCAGAGGCTCCTGCTATCACGTCCTGAGGCCTCATTGGTGCTCTGCGTCTCAGCTCCTCGGATAGCCGATCTTTGCGATGTCCTCCGAGAGATCCAGTAGGACAGGAACCTCGTCGAGCACCCCGGGCCATGGACCGCCCTCTGCGTATGGGGTCATGGTGATGCGTGATCGAATCCCCGTACGTAGGCGCCGACGGGTGAGAATACGATCGAGTACTCGTCGCCCGATCCGTTGGGCATCGCGGCCATCGACTCCGTCTGGGACCAGTGGTCGTCGAAGGAGTGGCGACGGCTCTCCCACTCAGGGCTCAGGACTGCCTCAAGGACGGCCATGGAGCGGCAGTGCTCCCGGAGGGCTGCTGTCCCAGGCAGGTGTCGAGCAACATCATGCACGGTCACCCGCTCATCCAAGCGCACGCCTCCGAGACGTCAGGCTCCTGCCTGCCGGGTGGCTGTCGCACCGGACCCTTGGGGCCCTCACACACCTTCATGCGGTGGATGCTGAGAATCTTGTCCAAAACCTATTGACCCGGTGCATACCTGGATTAATCTGGTGAGTAAGCCATAACACCGGAAGAGCCACAAAGTCGATCAGGACGTCTAGTCGGCGGAGTGACTTGGACAGGATGTGGTGTAGGCCCCCGGCAAGCCGGCGCGATACCGGAGTGACGGTGACGACTGGAACTCCAGGACACGTGCAGCACTACCGGGGACTGCTTAGCTATCGGAGCCTTCGCACAGCCGGATTGCGGTGCGAAGGCTCTGGCATGACAGCGAAGCCGCCCGTCCGGGTGTGCAGAGATCGAAATCGACGGCGGGATTCGAGCGCACCCTCTTCCGAGCGACCCGAGTGCCCGACGCCTGGAGCTTTCCTGTCTGTAGGGGCTCACCTGCGACCGCCGCACCGAGCGCCACACGCCTGCAGATACGCGAAGACCCCGTTCTCAGCGGGTTCCGCTGGTGACGGGGTCTTGGACACACTTGCACAGTGTGCCCCCGGCAGGATTCGAACCTGCGCACACGGCTCCGGAGGCCGTTGCTCTATCCCCTGAGCTACGGGGGCGTGTCACCCGCGCGGTGATCGCGGCGACGGGTAGAACACTACCAGTTCCCCGGGGGTGGTCAGGACCCCGTTTTCGCAGCAGGCGGGGTCGGTCGGGAGGGCGGGGGGTCGCTCGTGCGGGGCGGAAGTGGGGAAACGCCGGACGCGGTGGCCGGTCCCGACCTACTCTCGAGTTGTGCCAGGCACTTCGGGCCGGGTGCTTGTTGTGGACGACAACAAGGTCATCCGGCAGTTGATCAGGGTCAACCTCGAGCTGGAGGGCATCGAGGTCGTGACCGCGGCCGATGGTGCCGAGTGTCTGGAAGTCGTTCATCAGGTGCGGCCCGACCTCGTCACCCTCGATGTCGTCATGCCGAGGCTCGACGGTCTGCGGACCGCCGGTCGGCTGCGTGCCGATCCGCGGACGCGTGACATTCCGCTCGTCATCGTCAGTGCCTGCACCCAGCAGGAGGTGGAGAGGGGGCTGGACGTCGGTGTTGATGCCGTGCTGGCCAAGCCCTTCGATCCTCAGGAACTCGTCCGGCTGGTTCAGGGGTTGATCGTGGATCCTCACGGGCGGGTGCGCGGGCCAGGGGACACCGCCCCTGCCGCCGGGCACGCCGGAGGGTGAGGACGGGCAGTCCACGGGCGTCCACATCCCGGAATCGCCGCCAAACCCGTTCGCCTACCCACCCCCCTCCTCCCCTACGCTTGTCCCGTGACCCCCGTCGAGCTCTCCCGCACCGTGCTGCACGCGGTGCGCCGTGCCGTCGACGAGGGAGAGCTGAACGTGGCGCCGCCCGAGCGGGTCGTCGTCGCGCCTCCGGGGCCCGGGGGGTGCGGGGACTACGCGACCAACGTCGCCCTCCAGCTCGCCGGCCCGGCCGGTAAGCCGGCGCACCGCGTCGCCGAAGTGCTGCGCGAGCGTCTGCTCGGCGCCGGCGGGATCAGCGACGTCGTGGTCACCGGGCCCGGGTTCCTCAACATCTCCCTCGGGGGTGCCGCGCCCGTCGAGGTCGTGCGTGAGGTTCTGCGGTGCGGGGGCCGGTACGGGCACGGAGACTCCCTTGCCGGGGAGGGTGTCGTACGGCTGGTCGCGGCCCGCGAGGTGCGTGCTGTCGTTCAGCTCGATGTTGTGGCCCGGATTCTCCGGTCGCAGGGTGCCCTCGTGCACGCCGAGTGCGTGGGGCCGCTCCACGCCGAGTGGGAGAGTGTCCTGGGCGTACGTGTCGACAGCGTCTCCGACGCGACGAACGTCGACGTCGGCGTTCGGCCCGTTCCCGCGCCCTCCGACCCGCTTCCCCTCGGTCGTGACGCCGCCCGCTGGGCCCTGCTGCATCCCGCGCCCCACGACCGGCCCCGGATCGGGGACGAGCATCTGGCGCAGCGTGAGAGCAATCCGTTGTTCCGGGTGCGGTACGCGCATGCCCGGAGCCGGGCGGTGGTGCGTAATGCCGCAGATTTGGGGTTCGGGCCCGAGCCGGGGGCCGTCGACGCGTCCGCGCTGCACCAGGCCCTCGCCGACCACCCCCGCGTCCTTCTCAGCGCCGCCACCCACCGTGCGCCCGACCGGCTCGCCCGGCATCTCGTCACCGTCGCCGATGCCCTCATGCCGTTGCTTCCCGCCGTGCTGCCCCTGGGTGAGGAGAAACCCTCGGCCGCCCACCGTGCCCGGCTCGCCCTCGCCGAAGCCGCCGGGACGGTGCTGGCCGGTGGCCTTTCCCTGCTCGGCATCGACGCACCCGATCATCTCTAGGAAGCCCAAGACCAGTCATGAGCCGTTCCGCACACCCCGCCGGGCCCCGTCACGCCGATGTCCTCCCCGAGGGGCACTACTCCGCACCGCCCGCCGATCTCAACGCCCTCGACCCCAAGGTGTGGTCCGAGACGGTCACCCGTACCGACGACGGTGTGCTCACCGTCGGCGGGATCGACGTCAAGCGGCTCGCCGAGGAGTTCGGCACCCCCGCCTACTTCCTCGACGAGGACGACTTCCGGGCCCGGGCGCGGGCCTGGCGCACCGCGTTCGGGAACGACGCCGACGTGTTCTACGCCGGCAAGGCGTTCCTGTCGCGGGCCGTCGTGCGCTGGCTGCACGAGGAGGGGCTCAATCTGGACGTGTGCTCGGGTGGGGAGCTGGCCACCGCGCTCTCCGCCGGGATGCCCGCCGAGCGGATCGCCTTCCACGGGAACAACAAGTCCGTCGGTGAGATCCGGCGGGCGGTCGAGGCCGGGGTCGGGCGGATCGTGCTCGACTCGTTCCAGGAGATCGTCCGGGTCGCGCACATCGCGCAGGAGCTCGGCACGCGGCAGCGGGTGCAGATTCGTATCACCGTCGGTGTCGAGGCGCACACGCACGAGTTCATCGCCACCGCGCACGAGGACCAGAAGTTCGGGATTCCGCTGGCCGGCGGGCAGGCCGCCGAAGCCGTGCGGCGGGCCCTGAAGCTCGACGGGCTGGAGCTCATCGGAATCCACTCGCACATCGGGTCGCAGATCTTCGACATGTCGGGCTTCGAGGTCGCCGCGCACCGCGTGGTCGGGTTGCTCAAGGACATTCGTGACGAGCACGGTGTCGAGCTGCCCGAGATCGACCTCGGGGGCGGCCTCGGGATCGCGTACACCAGTGACGACGACCCCCGGGAGCCGCACGAGATCGCCAAGGCGCTGACCGAGATCGTCACCCGGGAGTGCGAGAGTGCACGGCTGAGCACGCCGCGGATCTCCGTCGAGCCCGGGCGCGCCATCGTCGGGCCGACCGCGTTCACGCTCTACGAGGTCGGCACGGTCAAGCCGCTCGACGGGCTGCGGACCTACGTCTCCGTCGACGGGGGGATGTCGGACAACATCCGCACCGCCCTGTACGACGCCCAGTACAGCGTCTCCCTGGTCTCCCGCAGCTCCGACGCCGAGCCGATGCTCTGCCGGGTCGTCGGCAAGCACTGCGAGAGCGGGGACATCGTGGTGAAGGACGCCTTCCTGCCGGGGGACCTGGCGCCGGGCGACCTCATCGCCGTGCCGGCGACCGGCGCGTACTGCCGGTCCATGGCCAGCAACTACAACCATGTGCTCCGTCCGCCGGTCGTCGCCGTGCGCGGCGGCGAGGCGCGGGTCATCGTCCGGCGGGAGACGGAGGAGGATCTGCTCCGGCTCGATGTCGGGTAGCGGTCTGCTGGTCGGAGGGGGCGCCCGTCGCCCCGGCCAGGTGGTCGGCGTTCCAGAAGGTCTCGGGAAGTACTCGGGAAGAGCTCAGGAAGATCTTCGGTCCTACTGGCCGAGTAAATGAAATAGATGTCTCACGATCCGGACAAAGGGCAGAAACTCCCGTCCGGTGAGTGAGACTGGTGCAACCGAGACGGTAATCAGGAAACGAGGTCGGATGATGCGTACGCGTCCGCTGAAGGTGGCGCTGCTGGGCTGTGGAGTGGTCGGCTCAGAGGTGGCGCGCATCATGACGACGCACGCCGACGACCTCGCCGCCCGGATCGGGGCCCCGGTGGAGCTGGCGGGCGTGGCCGTGCGGCGGCCCGACAAGGTGCGTGAGGGGATCGACCCCGAGCTGGTGACCACCGACGCCACCGCGCTCGTCAAACGGGGCGACCTCGACATCGTCGTGGAGGTCATCGGCGGCATCGAGCCCGCCCGTACGCTCATCACCACCGCCTTCGAGCACGGCGCCTCCGTCGTCTCCGCGAACAAGGCGCTGCTCGCCCAGGACGGCGCCGCGCTGCACGCCGCGGCCGAGGAGCACGGCAAGGACCTCTACTACGAGGCCGCCGTCGCCGGCGCCATCCCGCTGATCCGGCCGCTGCGCGAGTCCCTCGCCGGTGACAAGGTCAACCGGGTGCTCGGCATCGTCAACGGCACCACCAACTTCATCCTCGACAAGATGGACACCACGGGCGCCGGCTACCAGGAGGCGCTCGACGAGGCCACCGCGCTCGGGTACGCCGAGGCCGACCCGACCGCCGACGTCGAGGGCTTCGACGCCGCCGCCAAGGCGGCCATCCTCGCCGGGATCGCCTTCCACACGCGGGTGCGTCTCGACGACGTCCACCGCGAGGGGATGACCGAGGTCACCGCCGCCGACTTCGCCTCCGCCAAGGAGATGGGCTGCACCATCAAGCTGCTCGCCATCTGCGAGCGGGCCGAGGACGGGGCGTCGGTCACCGCGCGGGTGCATCCGGCGATGATCCCGCTCAGCCATCCGCTGGCCTCCGTGCGGGGCGCCTACAACGCCGTGTTCGTGGAGTCGGACGCCGCCGGGCAGTTGATGTTCTACGGTCCCGGCGCGGGCGGCGCGCCGACCGCCTCCGCCGTGCTCGGGGACCTGGTCGCCGTGGGGCGCAACCGGGTCGGCGGGACCACCGGACCGGGTGAGTCCGCGTACGCCGCGCTGCCCGTCTCGTCGATGGGCGAGGTCGTCACCCGCTACCACATCAGCCTGGACGTGGCCGACAAACCGGGTGTTCTCGCCCAGGTCGCGACCGTGTTCGCGGAGCACGGTGTCTCGATCGACACGGTGCGCCAGTCGGGCAAGGACGGTGAGGCCTCCCTCGTCGTCGTCACCCACCGTGCGTCCGACGCCGCCCTCGGCGGGACCGTCGAGGCGCTGCGCAAGCTCGACACCGTGCGTGGTGTCGCCAGCATCATGCGGGTTGAAGGAGAGTAACCAGCAATGACCCACCAGTGGCGCGGAATCATCGAGGAGTACCGGGACCGGCTGCCGGTATCCGACAGCACGCCGGTCGTGACGCTCCGTGAGGGCGGTACGCCGCTCGTGCCCGCGCAGGTGCTCTCCGAGCGCACGGGCTGCGAGGTGCACCTCAAGGTCGAGGGGGCGAACCCCACCGGGTCCTTCAAGGACCGCGGGATGACGATGGCGATCTCCCGGGCCAAGGAGGAGGGGGCCAAGGCCGTCATCTGCGCCTCCACCGGCAACACCTCCGCCTCCGCCGCCGCGTACGGGGTGCGGGCCGGCATGGTCTCCGCCGTGCTCGTGCCGCAGGGCAAGATCGCGCTCGGCAAGATGGGCCAGGCGCTGGTCCACGGGGCGAAGATCCTCCAGGTCGACGGCAACTTCGACGACTGCCTCACGCTGGCCCGCGCGCTGAGCGACAACTACCCTGTGGCGCTGGTCAATTCGGTCAACCCGGTGCGTATTGAGGGGCAGAAGACCGCCGCCTTCGAGATCGTGGACATGCTGGGTGACGCCCCCGACATCCATGTGCTGCCGGTGGGCAACGCGGGCAACATCACCGCGTACTGGAAGGGGTACAAGGAGTACGCCGCCGACGGTGTCAGCACCAGGACGCCGCGCATGTGGGGCTTCCAGGCCTCCGGCAGTGCGCCGATCGTGCGCGGCGAGGTCGTCAAGGACCCGTCGACCATCGCCACCGCCATCCGGATCGGCAACCCCGCCTCCTGGGAGTTCGCGCTCGCCGCGCGGGACGAGTCCGGCGGTGCCATCGACGAGGTGACGGACCGTGAGATCCTGCGCGCCTACCGGCTGTTGGCCTCGCAGGAGGGCGTCTTCGTCGAGCCCGCGTCCGCCGCGTCGGTGGCCGGTCTGCTGAAGGCCGCCGAGCTGGGCAGGGTCGACCCGGGCCAGAAGATCGTGTGCACGGTCACCGGCAACGGTCTGAAGGACCCCGACTGGGCCGTCGCCGGTGCGCCGCAGCCGGTCACCGTTCCCGTCGACGCGGCGACCGCCGCCCAGCGGCTCGGGCTCGTCTGACCGCCGGGTCCGGCCGGTCCCCGGACGGCCGGGGCGGTCACGGATCCCAGTGCCCGCCGGAATGCACAGGACCGGCGTAAGGGCGCGTCGACCTGGGGAAGTTACCTGGAGGGGGTGCACAGGGGGCTCGCGACACGCATCGTGCGCCGCCTGTGCGCCCTATGTCGCCACTGAACCTTCCTTCGATAGGCTGTACTGAACCCGCCCGCCGCATATGCCGCGGCAGTGCGTCGTCTCCACGGTCCGGAAAGCGGCCGGGAGCGACCCGGAAAGCGGCCGGCCACCCCGGTCGGCGGCGGCCCCAGGGTCTCGTACGTCATCGAATGTCCATCGGATGTCGTCGAATGTCCTCGAATGTCATTCGACAGTCACGCAGCTCAAGGAGAGTCTTCGAGCGATGGCCGGTCCCGCCTTCCGAGCCGCCGCCGTCCGGGTGCGCGTCCCCGCCACCAGCGCCAACCTCGGCCCGGGCTTCGACGCCCTCGGCCTCGCGCTGGGGCTGTACGACGACGTGGTCGTCCGGGTGGCCGACTCCGGGCTGCACATCGACATCGCCGGTGAGGGAAGCGAGAACCTCCCGCGCGACGAGCGCCATCTGCTCGTACGGTCCCTGCGCACCGCCTTCGACCTGCTCGGCGGACAGCCGCGGGGCCTCGAGATCGTCTGCGCCAACCGGATTCCGCACGGCCGGGGCCTGGGCTCCTCCTCCGCCGCCATCTGCGCCGGGATCGTCGCCGCCCGCGCCGTGACGATAGGCGCCGACGCCAAGCTCGACGACACCGCACTGCTCGAACTGGCCACCGAGATCGAGGGCCACCCCGACAATGTCGCCGCCTGTCTGCTGGGCGGATTCACCCTGTCCTGGATGGAGGGCGGCTCCGCCCGGGCGATCAGGATGGAGCCCGCCGATTCCATCGTTCCGGTGGTTTTCGTGCCCGGGAAGCCGGTTCTCACCGAGACCGCGCGCGGACTGCTCCCGCGCACCGTGCCGCACGTCGACGCCGCCGCCAACGCGGGCCGTGCCGCCCTGCTCGTCGAGGCCCTGACCAGGCGCCCCGAGCTGCTGCTGCCCGCCACCGAGGACCGCCTGCACCAGGAGTACCGCGCCCCGGCCATGCCCGAGAGCGCCGCCCTGGTGGAGCGGCTGCGCGGGGACGGCATCCCCGCGGTGATCTCCGGCGCCGGGCCCACGGTCATGGCGCTGGCCGACGCGGACAGCGCCGACAAGGTCGAAGCACTGGCCGGCACCGACTGGGCCGCCAATCGGCTCAGTCTCGATGTGCAGGGCGCGAGCGTGCTTCCGCTCGCCACCTGACACACGGTTGCCGGATTTGGAGAGGGGGAATGTTTGTTGGATCCGGTAGTGTTAACCTCAAGTCTGCACCCGACCCCACCATGGCGAGGTGCCTCGTGTCCCCGTCCGGGACAGACATTCTTCCGGGAGCCCCCCAAGCCGCACTGTGTTCACTGCTACGTACGCGGGCAGTACGTCGTACGCGGACGCTGAACGGCCCGACGGTGGGGCAACCCCCTCTGGGGGAGCTCCGGAACCGGTGCGACCACGCCACGTGACACTGGGTGCCACGGCTCGAGGAAGCGCCATCACCAGATATCTCTTCCGCCGCTCAGGCGGACAACCGCCCCGGCACGGTTCGCACAGCAAGGACCGATGCCGGACAGCACAACCGGTCGCCGAGCCAGACAGGCCGACGTCCGCTCCAGGGAAGGACCCTTCGTGAGCGACACCACCGATCTGATGGGCGCACGTGTCGAGGAGACCGCTGCCGCGCCCGCCACGGACGCTTCCGCGCCTGCCTCCGGTGCCGGCTCCCGGCGGCGCCGCGGTACCGGCCTCGAGGGCATGGTGCTGGCCGAGCTGCAACAGGTCGCATCCGGTCTCGGAATCAGGGGCACCGCGCGCATGCGCAAGAGCCAGCTGATCGAGGTCATCAAGGAGGCGCAGGCCGCCGGCGGAGGTGCCCCCTCCGGGGGAGCCGCCCCGGCCAAGGCCGAGTCCGCCGCCGAGACCAAGCCCAAGCGCCGCGCCACCTCCCGGACCCGTACGGGTGACACCGCGGAGAAGAAGGCCGACGCCAAGGCCGAGCAGGAGGCCCCCGCCGAGAAGGCCGCGGCCCAGCAGCAGATCGAGATCCCGGGCCAGCCCTCTCCGAAGGCCTCGGCCGAGCAGGCCGAGGACGCCGCCCCCGCCGAGCGCCGCCGCCGTCGCGCGACCGCCGAGGCCGGAGCCCCGGCCGCCGCGACCGAGACGATCACCGCCGAGGCGAAGACGGACTCCAAGGCCGAGACCCCGGCCCAGCAGCAGTCGCAGCAGGGCGAGGGCAAGTCCGACCACGAGGGCGGCGAGGGCCGTCGCCGCGACCGCCGTGACCGCGGCCGCGACCGTGACCGGGGCGACCGCGGCGACCGCGGCGACCGCGGTGACCGTGGCGACCGCGGTGACCGTGGCGACCGTGGCGACCGCCGCAGCAAGGGCGACGACCAGCAGAACCAGGGCGGCGGCCGTCAGCAGAACCAGCAGGGCGGCGGACGTCAGGACGACGGTTACGACGACGACGGAGGCGGCCGCCGTGGCCGTCGCGGCCGCTACCGCGACCGCCGTGGCCGCCGTGGCCGCGACGACGTGCAGGAGCCGCAGATCGCCGAGGACGACGTCCTGATCCCGGTCGCGGGCATCCTGGACATCCTCGACAACTACGCCTTCATCCGGACCTCCGGCTACCTGCCCGGTCCCAACGACGTGTACGTCTCCCTCGCCCAGGTCCGCAAGAACGGCCTGCGCAAGGGCGACCACATCACCGGCGCCGTGCGCCAGCCCAAGGAGGGCGAGCGCCGCGAGAAGTTCAACGCGCTGGTCCGCCTGGACTCCGTCAACGGCATGGCGCCCGAACACGGCCGCGGCCGCCCGGAGTTCAACAAGCTCACCCCGCTGTACCCGCAGGACCGCCTCCGTCTGGAGACGGACCCGGGCGTGCTGACCACCCGGATCATCGACCTCGTGTCGCCGATCGGCAAGGGCCAGCGCGGTCTGATCGTGGCCCCGCCGAAGACCGGCAAGACCATGATCATGCAGGCGATCGCCAACGCGATCACCCACAACAACCCCGAGTGCCACCTGATGGTCGTCCTCGTCGACGAGCGTCCGGAAGAGGTCACCGACATGCAGCGGTCGGTCAAGGGCGAGGTCATCTCCTCGACCTTCGACCGCCCGGCCGAGGACCACACCACGGTCGCCGAGCTCGCCATCGAGCGCGCCAAGCGCCTGGTGGAGCTGGGTCACGACGTCGTCGTCCTGCTCGACTCGATCACGCGTCTGGGCCGTGCGTACAACCTCGCCGCCCCGGCCTCCGGCCGCATCCTGTCCGGTGGTGTCGACTCGACCGCCCTGTACCCGCCGAAGCGGTTCTTCGGTGCGGCCCGCAACATCGAGGACGGCGGCTCGCTGACCATCCTCGCCACCGCCCTGGTGGACACCGGGTCCCGCATGGACGAGGTGATCTTCGAGGAGTTCAAGGGCACGGGCAACGCGGAGCTCAAGCTCGACCGCAAGCTCGCCGACAAGCGGATCTTCCCCGCGGTGGACGTCGACGCGTCCGGTACCCGTAAGGAAGAGATCCTGCTCGCCAGCGACGAGCTCGCCATCGTCTGGAAGCTGCGCCGGGTGCTGCACGCCCTCGACCAGCAGCAGGCGGTCGAACTGCTCCTCGACAAGATGAAGCAGACGAAGTCGAACGCCGAGTTCCTGATGCAGATCCAGAAGACGACGCCGACGCCGGGCAACGGCGACTGACGTTCCGCTTCCTGCACAAGGTCGCTGCGACGCAGGGCCGATGTGGCAAAGGGCCGCTTCCGTTACGGAAGCGGCCCTTTGCGTGGTTCCGGGGCCGGCGGGGCGTGAGCGAGATCTTTGCCACAAGGGCGCTGTGCAACCCTTTGCCGGATTTCCCCGTCTGACCCGACGGCGGGACCATGGTGGCGTACGGGCCGTGACGGCCATGTCTGCCACCGGGCACAGGGGGTAACCGACCGGAGACGATCCGAGGAGCACATGTCTGCCGACAGCACACCGGGCCCGGGGACACCGGGGGAGTCCGACCCAACGGGCATACGCGGGCGGAGCAAGGGGCACCGCCGCAAACCGCGCGAGAAGCGGCACAAGGGCCTGAAGATCATGGCCTGGACGGCGGCGGGCATCGTCGTGCTGGGCGGCACCGGCGCCGGATACCTGTACTTCAAGCTCAACGGCAACATCGAGAGCGTCGACATCGACCAGGCCCTCGGCACCGACCGGCCCGAGAAGGCGGACAACGGCTCCGAGAACATCCTCGTCCTCGGCTCCGACACCCGCGCCGGCGGCAACAAGGACCTCGGCGGCGGCACCGACGACGGCAGCGCCCGCTCCGACACCGCGATGATCGTGCACGTGTACGAGGGTCACAAGAAGGCGAGCGTCGTCTCCATACCGCGCGACACCCTCATCGACCGCCCCGAGTGCACCGACACCGAGGGCGGCACCCACCCCGCCGCGAACGGCGTGATGTTCAACTCCGCCTACTCCACCGGCGGCGCGGCCTGCGCGGTGAAGACCGTCGAGTCCCTCACCGCCCTGCGCATGGACCACTACCTGGAGGTCGACTTCACCGGCTTCCAGAAGCTGATCGACGAACTCGGCGGCGTCGAGGTCACCACCACCGAGGACATCAAGGACCCCGACAGCCACCTCGACCTCCCGGCCGGCACCCACCGCCTCGACGGTGAACAGGCCCTCGGCCTGGTCCGCACCCGGCACGGCGTCGGCGACGGCTCCGACCTCGGCCGCATCCAGCTCCAGCAGGCGTTCATCAAGGCCCTGGTGCAGCAGGTCAAGGAGGTCGGCGTCTTCACCAGCCCGAAGAAGCTGTACAGCCTCGCCGACAGCGCCACCAAGGCCGTCACCACCGACTCCGACCTCGGCTCGGTGAACTCCCTGATGTCCTTCGCCAACGGCCTGAAGGGCATCGGCCCGTCCAGCATGCACATGATCACCATGCCGGTCCAGTACGACCCGGCCGACGCCAACCGTGTGCTCCCCCTGAAGGACAAGTCCCAGCTGGTCTGGGACGCCCTGAAGAACGACAGGCCGATTCCCGAGAGCGCCACGGAAGACACGGCGAGCGGTAAGGCCAGGGGTGTGGTGAACGCCGCCTAGGGGCGCGGGGAACTGCGCGACCGGCCCCCACCGGGCCCGCAGGGAACAAAAATCGGCAACCCCCGGTTTTGGGAGAAGACGCCGGTCCTGGCAGACTGGTACGTCGGTCCCGGTTCACGCTCCCGCACCCAGCGGTAGCGACCCGGCGCCCTCCCGAACCTAGGAGACACCTTGAAGCGCGACATCCACCCCGAGTACGTCGAGACGCAGGTCAGCTGCACCTGTGGCGCGTCGTTCACCACCCGCAGCACGATCTCCGGCGGCACCATCCGTGCCGAGGTCTGCTCCGAGTGCCACCCGTTCTACACGGGCAAGCAGAAGATCCTCGACACCGGTGGCCGTGTGGCCCGCTTCGAGGCCCGCTTCGGCAAGGCCGCCGGCTCCAAGAAGTAGCGAGCCGCCAACCGCCGGTCCACGGCCGCGCCCCCGCCCGGGGGCAGGCCGGGACCGGCGTTTTTGGTCGCCCGCCCCTTCACCCACGTACCAGCAGGAGCCCAAGATGTTCGAGGCCGTCGAGGAACTCGTCGCCGAGCACGCCGACCTGGAGAAGAAGCTCGCCGACCCGTCGGTCCACGCCGACCAGGCGAACGCGCGCAAGCTGAACAAGCGCTACGCCGAGCTCACCCCGATCGTCGCCACGTACCGCTCCTGGAAGCAGACGGGCGACGACGTCGAGACCGCGCGCGAACTGGCCGCCGACGACCCCGACTTCGCCGCCGAGGTCAAGGACCTGGAGAAGCAGCGCGAGGAGCTCACCGAGAAGCTCCGTCTGCTCCTCGTCCCCCGCGACCCCAGCGACGACAAGGACGTCATCCTCGAGATCAAGGCGGGCGCCGGCGGTGACGAGTCCGCCCTGTTCGCCGGCGACCTGCTGCGGATGTACCTGCGCTACGCCGAGCGCGTCGGCTGGAAGACCGAGATCATCGACGCCACCGAGTCCGAGCTGGGCGGCTACAAGGACGTCCAGGTCGCCGTGAAGGCCCGCGGGCAGATCGAGCCCGGTCAGGGCGTGTGGGCCCGGCTGAAGTACGAGGGCGGCGTGCACCGCGTGCAGCGTGTGCCGGCCACCGAGTCCCAGGGGCGCATCCACACCTCCGCGGCGGGCGTCCTGGTGACCCCCGAGGCGGAGGAGGTCGACGTCGAGATCAATCCGAACGACCTGCGCATCGACGTCTACCGTTCCTCCGGGCCCGGCGGCCAGTCCGTCAACACCACCGACTCCGCCGTGCGCATCACGCACATCCCGACCGGAGTCGTCGCCTCCTGCCAGAACGAGAAGAGCCAGCTGCAGAACAAGGAGCAGGCACTGCGTATCCTGCGCTCCAGGCTGCTCGCCATGGCGCAGGAGGAGGCGGAGAGGGAGGCCGCCGACGCCCGCCGCAGCCAGGTCCGCACCGTCGACCGCTCCGAGAAGATCCGTACGTACAACTTCCCGGAGAACCGCATCTCGGACCACCGCGTCGGCTTCAAGGCCTACAACCTGGACCAGGTCCTGGACGGCGACCTCGCCGCGGTGATCCAGGCCTGCGTCGACGCGGACTCGGCCGCCAAGCTCGCCGCCGCGTAAGCCCCCGTAGACAGTCCGGAGGACCAGTGAACCTGCTGCTCGCCGAGGTGGCCCAGGCCACCCAGCGGCTCGCCGACGCGGGCGTGCCCTCGCCGCGCACCGACGCGGAGGAGCTCGCCGCGTTCGTGCACGGCGTCAAGCGCGGCGAGCTGCACGGTGTGAAGGACTCCGACTTCGACGCCCGGTACTGGGAGGTCATCGCCCGCCGCGAGGCCCGCGAGCCGCTCCAGCACATCACCGGGCGGGCGTACTTCCGCTACCTGGAGCTCCAGGTGGGCCCCGGGGTGTTCGTCCCGCGCCCCGAGACCGAGTCGGTCGTCGGCTGGGCGATAGACGCCGTCCGCGCGATGGACGTCGTCGAGCCCTGCATCGTCGACCTGTGCACCGGCTCGGGCGCCATCGCGCTGGCGCTCGCGCAGGAGGTGCCGCGTTCGCGCGTGTACGCCGTCGAGCTGTCCGAGGACGCCCTGACGTGGACCCGCAAGAACATGGAGGGGTCCAGGGTCGAACTGCGCCAGGGAGACGCCCTGACGGCCTTCCCGGACCTCGACGGACAGGTCGACCTGGTGATCTCCAACCCGCCATACATCCCGCTCACCGAGTGGGAGTACGTCGCGCCGGAGGCCCGCGACTACGACCCCGATCTGGCGCTGTTCTCCGGGGAGGACGGCCTCGAACTGATCCGCGGTCTGGAGCGCACCGCGCACCGGCTGCTGCGTCCCGGCGGCGTGGTCGTCGTGGAGCACGCCGACACCCAGGGCGGACAGGTGCCGTGGATCTTCGCCGAGGAACGGGGCTGGGCGGACGCCGCCGACCACCCCGACCTGAACAACCGCCCGAGGTTCGCCACCGCCCGCAAGGCGCTGCCGTGAGCGTCCCGCATACTTCATCCCCCCAGCAGCACGTGTACGAGGAGGCCCGCCAGATGGCTCGGCGATACGACACCAACGACGCGACCGACCGCGCGACCGGTCTGCGTGAAGCCGCGTCCGCCGTCCGCCGGGGCGAGCTCGTGGTGCTGCCGACGGACACGGTGTACGGCATCGGCGCCGACGCGTTCACCTCGGAGGCCGTCGCCGATCTGCTGGAGGCCAAGGGCCGGGGCCGCAACATGCCCACGCCCGTCCTCATCGGCTCCCCGAACACCCTGCACGGCCTGGTCACGGACTTCTCCGAGATGGCCTGGGAACTGGTCGACGCCTTCTGGCCGGGCGCGCTGACGCTGGTCGCCAGGCACCAGCCGTCGCTCCAGTGGGACCTCGGGGACACCCGGGGCACGGTGGCCGTGCGGATGCCGCTGCACCCGGTCGCCATCGAGCTGCTCACCGAGGTCGGTCCCATGGCCGTGTCGTCGGCGAACCTGACCGGTCATCCGGCGCCGGAGAACTGCGACGCCGCGCAGGAGATGCTCGGCGACTCCGTCTCCGTGTACCTGGACGGCGGGCCCACCCCGGGGAACGTGCCCTCCTCCATCGTCGACGTCACGCGCCCCGTGCCCGTGCTGCTGCGCGAGGGTGCGATCTCGCCGGACGAGCTGCGCAAGGTGGTACCCGACCTCGAGGTGGCGAATTGACGGCCCCTGAGGCGGGGCGTGGCATAGGCAACGGGGAATCCAGCGCGGAGACGACGACGACCTTCGGGTTTCCGCGCGACACCTTCCGCATCCTCCACGTCAGTACCGGAAATGTGTGCCGCTCGCCCATCACCGAGCGGCTGACCCGGCATTTCGTGAGTCAGCGGCTGGGCATTCTGGGCGGCGGGCTGATCGTGGAGAGCGCGGGCACGTGGGGCCACGAGGGTGCGGCGATGGAGGCGCACGCGGAGACCGTGCTGGCGGAGTTCGGTGCGGACGCCTCCGGGTTCGTGGGGCGTGAGCTGCTGGACGACCATGTGATCCGGGCGGATCTGGTGCTGACGGCCACGCGGGACCACCGGGCGCAGGTCATCTCGATGGGGCATTCGGCGGGGCTGCGCACCTTCACGCTGAAGGAGTTCACCCGCCTGGTCAACGCGATCGACCCCGCGACGCTGCCGCCCCTGGACGAGGGGCTGGTGATGCGCGCGCGGGCGCTGGTGCGGGCGGCCGCGGCGCTGCGCGGGTGGCTGCTGGCGCCGACGGCGGAGGCGGACGAGGTGTACGACCCGTACGGGGCCCCGTTGCCGTTCTTCCGGTCCATCGGGGACGAGATACACCAGGCGCTGGATCCCGTGGTGACGGCGCTGACGGGGGTTCCGGCGCGGACGTAGGTGGCTGCGGGCGTTGCTTTCAGGGCGCCCGGCGCTGTTCCGCTGTGCCCACCCTCCCCCATTGCCCGAAAGGCATGGGAGGTGCCCCCATCGCCCTGCGGAACGACTGCCCACAGCGACGCCGCACGACTGCCCACGGCGACGCCGGGACGACTGCCGCGGCGGTGGGCGGCGCAGCAACGGGGGCGCTTTTCGGGGTGTTCGGCCTACATTGGGCGTACGTCAGTGTCGACGCCGGGGAGCGGATCATGACGGTCAGCCATGCCCTCGAGGCCGATGTTCTGCGGCGGCAGGATCCCGAGCTGGCCGATGTGCTGCTCGGGGAGCGTGAGCGGCAGTCGAGCACGCTGCAGCTGATCGCCGCGGAGAACTTCATGTCGCCGGCCGTGCTGGCCGCCCTCGGCTCGCCCCTCGCCAACAAGTACGCCGAGGGGTACCCCGGCAACCGGTACCACGGCGGCTGCGAGATCGTCGACGTGGCGGAGCGCCTCGCCGTGGAGCGGGCGCAGGCACTGTTCGGCGCGGAGCACGTCAATGTGCAGGCGCACTCCGGTTCCTCGGCCGTGCTCGCCGCGTACGCCGCCCTGCTGCGCCCCGGCGACACCGTGCTCGCCCTCGGCCTGCCCTACGGCGGTCACCTCACCCATGGCTCGCCCGCCAACTTCTCCGGCCGCTGGTTCGACTTCGTCGGCTACGGCGTGGACGCGGAGAGCGGTCTGATCGACCACGAGCAGGTCCGCACCCTCGCCCGTGCGCACCGCCCCAAGGCGATCGTGTGCGGTTCCATCGCCTATCCCCGGCACATCGACTACGCCTTCTTCCGCGAGGTCGCCGACGAGGTCGGTGCCCATCTCGTCGCGGACGCCGCGCACCCCATGGGCCTGGTCGCCGGGGGAGTGGCGCCCAGCCCGGTGCCGTACGCGGACATCGTGTGCGCGACGACGCACAAGGTGCTGCGCGGCCCGCGCGGCGGGATGATCCTGTGCGGCGGTGAGCTGGCCGAGCGGGTGGACCGGGCCGTGTTCCCCTTCACCCAGGGGGGCGCGCAGATGAACTCCGTCGCGGCGAAGGCCGTCGCGTTCGGGGAGGCGGCGACCCCGGCGTTCGCCGCGTACGCGCACCAGGTGGTCGTCAACGCGCGGGCTCTGGCCGCCGCGCTGGCCGCCGAGGGGCTGATCGTCACCACCGGCGGCACGGACACCCACCTGATCACCGCCGACCCGGCCCCGCTCGGTGTCGACGGGCGCACCGCGCGGGGCCGGCTCGCGGCGGCCGGCATCGTGCTGGACTGCTGCGCGCTGCCGCACGACGACGACCGCGGGCTGCGCCTGGGCACGGCGGCGGTGACCACGCAGGGCATGGGCGCCCGGGAGATGACGTTCGTCGCGGGGCTGCTGGCGAGCGTGCTGCGCGGCGGGACGGAACCCGCGCGGGCGCGTGAGGACGTACGGGAACTGGCGGCGGCGTTTCCGCCGTACCCGCGCTGAGCGGGCCGGACGGGGGTGGGCGCACCGGATGCACAGCCACACGTGCAACCATCGTCGCTACCCGGAAGTCCCCACTCGTATGCGCGCCTCGCTAGGGTGTGGGGCTGTGATGGCCAGCGAGACCTGTGGGGAAGCCCGTGCGTGAATACCTGCTGACGCTCTGCATCACGGCCGCGGTGACGTACCTGCTGACCGGGCCGGTACGGAAGTTCGCGATCGTGGCCGGGGCGATGCCGGAGATCCGGGCACGCGACGTGCACCGGGAACCCACTCCGCGGCTCGGCGGTATCGCGATGTTCTTCGGGCTGTGCGCGGGTCTGCTGGTCGCCGACCATCTCACCAACCTCAACCAGCTCTTCGAGAAGTCCAACGAGCCGCGAGCCCTGCTTTCCGGGGCGGCGCTGATCTGGCTGATCGGTGTCCTGGACGACAAGTTCGAGATCGACGCCCTGATCAAGCTGGGCGGCCAGATGATCGCCGCCGGTGTGATGGTCATGCAGGGTCTGACGATCCTGTGGCTGCCGATCCCGGGCGTCGGGTCCGTCGCGCTCACCCAGTGGCAGGGCACGCTGCTCACGGTCGCGCTGGTCGTCATCACCATCAACGCGGTCAACTTCGTGGACGGCCTGGACGGTCTCGCGGCCGGCATGGTGTGCATCGCGGCGGCGGCGTTCTTCCTGTACGCCTACCGCATCTGGTACTCGTACGGCATCGAGGCGGCCGCCCCGGCGACGCTGTTCTCGGCCATCCTGATGGGCATGTGCCTGGGCTTCCTGCCGCACAACATGCATCCCGCGCGCATCTTCATGGGCGACTCCGGTTCGATGCTCATCGGCCTGGTGCTGGCCGCCGGCGCCATCTCCGTCACCGGGCAGGTCGACCCGGACGCGCTGCAGCTGTTCGCCGGTTCGGAGAAGGAGGCCGTGCACCAGACGGTGCCGGTGTACATCCCGCTGCTGCTGCCGCTGACCATCATCGCGGTGCCGGCCGCCGACCTGATCCTGGCGATCGTGCGGCGCACCTGGCGCGGTCAGTCGCCGTTCGCGGCGGACCGGGGGCATCTGCACCACCGGCTGCTGGAGATCGGCCACTCGCACAGCCGGGCGGTGCTGATCATGTACTTCTGGTCGGCGCTGATCGCCTTCGGCGCGCTCACGTACTCCGTGAACTCGGCGTCGATGTGGATCGTGCTGAGTGTGGTGATCCTCTCGACGCTCGGTCTCATCCTGCTTCTGCTGCCCCGGTTCACCCCCCGCGCCCCGCGCTGGGCGGAGGCGGTCGTGCCGCCGCGCTACCGCCGTCGCCGGGACGCGGCGGCCGTCGCGGACGCAACGGCGCCGGAGGCGGCCGGAGGCGCTCCCGCCCAGGCCCCGGACGACGAACGGACCCCGGTGGCCGCCGGTGTCTCGGGCGTCAACGGAGCGACCGCCGTGGGCCCCCGCGCACGTCTGGCCGACCGATCACGGTCAAGGTAAGAATCCGACTAGAGCATTGCCAAGTCGTGGGTCCCCTATGGGACGGTGTTGGGGGTGCGAAGCGCCTCAATATCAGACATACCGGCCCGCTTCTTGCTCAGACGCGCGGATTCACTCTCATGTGTGACCGTGGGCACACCTGACAGGTAAAGACTGCATCAAATAGTTTGTGATACCGTTCACGAGAACCCCGGATAGAGCCGAAGGACCGCAGTGCGACGGTTCACCGGTGCGAGGAATTCTCACTCGGCCCGGGGGTCTACGCTCGTCCATGACGACACCCCTGCCCCCTGTGAAAAGCGGAGTTGCCGCCATGCCGTCCAACGACGTCCGGATCCTTGCCCAGGCCGCCGTGCCCACGGCTGCCGCCGGTGCGGTGGCCGCCGTCGTCAGCGCGGTGGTCGCCGGCGGCAAAGGGGCGATCGGGGCGGTCGCCGCGACCGCGGTCGTGATCCTCTTCATGGGGATCGGCCTCTACGTCCTGCAGCGCACCGCCAGGTCTCTTCCGCATCTCTTCCAGATGATGGGCTTGATGCTGTACGCGGCGCAGATCCTGCTGCTGTTCATCTTCTTGACGTTGTTCAAGGACACCACGCTCTTCAACCCGAAGGCCTTCGCGATCACACTGATCGCCGGCACCTTGACATGGATCGCCGCACAGACCCGTGCTCACATGAAGGCCAAAATCCTCTACGTCGAGCCCGATCCGACGACGGGCAGGAAGCCCGACAAGTCGGGGCACTCGTCGTGAGGGGTAGGCCCGGGATAAAGGCGCGTGAGAGATCCTGCTATCGTCCGGTGCCAACTGCGGCATCGCGGGCGCGGGCATCCGAGCTGACGCCTGCTCAATCGCGAGGCTTGATGCCCCCCAGCCGCCCCCACATCCGTAACACCTGTCCGGTGCCGACCCGCGGCATTGTGCCGCGCCGACACAACGAGGTTGCCGAACCTATGCGTCACGCCGAAGGAGCCCGCGGTGAGTGCTGACCAGACCCAGCTCGCCTTTGACTGGAGCTGTCGGATCATGTCCGACAACGGGTGTGGCTTTCCGGCTCCGGGCCTCCACTCGTTCCTCTTCAAGCCGATCGCCACGGTGGGGGGGTTCGAGTTCAACAAGGTGATCCTTCTCGCCCTCATCACCACCGTCCTCGTCATCGGCCTGTTCTACGCGGCCTTCGGCAGGGCCAAGGTGGTCCCGGGCAAGATGCAGATGGTCGGTGAGGCGGGTTACGACTTCGTCCGCCGTGGCATCGTCTACGAAACCCTCGGCAAGAAGGAGGGCGAGAAGTACGTCCCCTTCATGGTCTCGCTGTTCTTCTTCATCTGGATCATGAACATCTGGTCGGTGATCCCGCTGGCCCAGTTCCCGGTCTCGTCGATCATCGCGTACCCCATGGTGCTCGCCGCGATCGTCTGGCTGCTCTGGGTGTCGCTGACCTTCAAGCGGCACGGCTTCGTCGGCTTCTTCAAGAACGTGACCGGCTACGACAAGTCGCTGGGCGCGGTACTGCCGCTGGTCATGGTCATCGAGTTCTTCTCGAACCTGCTGGTCCGGCCCTTCACCCACGCCGTACGACTCTTCGCCAACATGTTCGCCGGTCACCTCATGCTGGTGATGTTCACTGTCGCCTCCTGGTACCTGCTGAACAGCTGGATGATTCCGGCAGCCGGAGTCTCCTTCGTCATGACCATGGTCATGATCCTCTTCGAACTTTTCGTGCAGGCCGTCCAGGCATACGTCTTCGTACTGCTGGCCTGCTCGTACATCCAGGGCGCGCTCGCCGAGCACCACTGAGCCACCCAGCCCGCACCCCCATGAACGTCCGGCGGCCAACCCCCGCCGGTCCTTGAAAGAGAAGGAAGAATCAGCATGGCTGCCCTTGAGACCCTCGCCGCCGTCGAAGGCAACATCGGTTCCATCGGCTACGGCCTCGCCGCCATCGGCCCCGGCGTCGGCGTCGGCATCATCTTCGGTCACGGCACCCAGGCCCTCGCCCGTCAGCCCGAGGCGGCCGGCCTGATCCGTGCCAACCAGATCCTCGGCTTCGCCTTCTGTGAGGCGCTCGCTCTCATCGGCATCGTCATGCCGTTCGTCTACAACTGACGGACCCCGACGAGCCAAACCTTTCGACGAAAGGCACTGATGTGATCGCCAACCTGGTACAGCTGGCGGCCGAGGAGAAGCAGAACCCGCTTATTCCTCCGGGCCCCGAGCTGCTCGTCGGCACCATCGCCTTCGCCATCGTGTTCTTCTTCTTCTGGAAGAAGCTGCTTCCGAACATCAACAAGGTTCTGGAGGAGCGCCGCGCGGCGATCGAAGGCGGTATCGAAGAGGCCGAGACCATGAAGGTCGAGGCCCAGAGCGTCCTTGAGCAGTACAAGGCCCAGCTCGCCGAGGCCCGGCACGAGGCCGCGCGTCTGCGCCAGGAGGCGCAGGAGCAGGGTGCCGCGCTCATCGCCGAGATGCGGGCCGAGGGCCAGCGGCAGCGCGAGGAGATCGTCGCCGCCGGTCACGCGCAGATCGAGGCCGACCGCAAGGCCGCCGCGTCCGCGCTGCGTCAGGACGTCGGCAAGCTCGCCACCGACCTGGCCGGCAAGCTCGTCGGCGAGTCCCTCGAGGACCACGCCCGGCAGAGCCGCGTGATCGACCGCTTCCTGGACGACCTCGACCAGAAGGCCGAGGCCGCACGATGAACGGAGCGAGCCGCGAGGCCCTGGCAGCCGCCCGTGAGCGTCTCGACGCGCTGACGGACAGCACGACCGTCGACGCCGCGACGCTCGCCGACGAGCTGGCCGCCGTCACCGCGCTGCTCGACCGCGAGGTGTCGCTGCGTCGGGTCCTCACCGACCCGGCGCAGGCCGGTGAGGCCAAGGCGGAGCTGGCCCAGCGCCTGCTCGGCTCGCAGGTCAGCGGTCCGGCCGTGGACCTGGTGGCCGGCATGGTGCGCTCCCGCTGGTCGCAGTCCCGCGACCTGGTGGACGCACTGGAGGAGCTGGCGAGCACCGCCGACCTCACCGCCGCCCAGAAGGCCGGCGCGCTCGACGACGTCGAGGACGAGCTGTTCCGGTTCGGCCGGATCATCTCCTCCAACACCGAGCTGCGCGCCGCACTGACCAACCGGAGCGCCCCGGCCTCCTCCAAGAGCCAGCTGCTGCGCAGCCTGCTCGGAGGCAGGGCGAACGCGGCCACCGAGCGTCTGGTGACGCGCCTTGTGAGCGCGCCCCGGGGACGTAGCCTGGAGTCGGGACTGGAGTCCCTGTCCAAGCTCGCCGCCGAGCGCAGGGACCGCATGGTGGCCGTCGTCACCTCCGCGGTGCCGCTGAGCGACCAGCAGAAGCAGCGCCTGGGCGACGCCCTCGCGAAGCTCTACGGCCGCCGGATGCACCTCAACCTCGACGTCGACCCCGCGGTCGTCGGCGGGATCCGGGTGCAGGTCGGTGACGAGGTCATCAACGGCTCCATGGCGGACCGGCTCGAGGACGCGAGCCGCCGGCTGGCGAGCTGAGCAGCACAATCTGAATAGGCAGTACGTACTTACGGCCCTGGTTGGGCCGTGCAGAGGATTCCTGGGGGTCGCCCCCAGACCCCCCAAGTGAAACTTCGGGCCCAACAAGGAGAGCAGGGAACTCAGATGGCGGAGCTCACGATCCGGCCGGAGGAGATCCGGGACGCGCTGGAGAACTTTGTCCAGTCGTACAAGCCGGACGCGGCCTCGCGCGAGGAGGTCGGTACGGTCACCCTTGCCGGCGACGGCATCGCGAAGGTCGAGGGTCTTCCCTCGGCCATGGCCAACGAGCTGCTGAAGTTCGAGGACGGCACCCTCGGCCTCGCCCTCAACCTCGAGGAGCGCGAGATCGGTGCCATCGTCCTCGGTGAGTTCAGCGGCATCGAGGAGGGCCAGCCGGTCACCCGCACCGGCGAGGTCCTGTCCGTCGCGGTCGGCGAGGGCTACCTCGGCCGTGTGGTCGACCCGCTCGGCAACCCGATCGACGGCCTCGGCGAGATCGAGACCGAGGGCCGCCGTGCCCTCGAACTGCAGGCCCCCACGGTCATGCAGCGCAAGTCGGTGCACGAGCCGATGGAGACGGGCTACAAGGCCGTCGACGCCATGACCCCGATCGGCCGTGGTCAGCGTCAGCTGATCATCGGCGACCGCCAGACCGGCAAGACCGCCCTGGCCGTCGACACGATCATCAACCAGCGTGACAACTGGCGCACCGGCGACCCGAAGAAGCAGGTCCGCTGCATCTACGTCGCCATCGGCCAGAAGGGCTCCACCATCGCGTCGGTCCGCCGCGCGCTGGAGGAGAACGGCGCGCTGGAGTACACGACCATCGTCGCCGCCCCGGCGTCCGACCCGGCCGGCTTCAAGTACCTGGCGCCGTACACCGGCTCGGCCATCGGCCAGCAGTGGATGTACGAGGGCAAGCACGTCCTGATCATCTTCGACGACCTGTCGAAGCAGGCCGACGCCTACCGCGCCGTGTCCCTGCTGCTGCGCCGCCCGCCGGGCCGTGAGGCCTACCCGGGTGACGTCTTCTACCTGCACTCCCGTCTGCTGGAGCGCTGCGCGAAGCTCTCCGACGACATGGGCGCCGGTTCGATGACGGGTCTGCCGATCGTCGAGACCAAGGCCAACGACGTCTCGGCGTTCATCCCGACCAACGTCATCTCCATCACCGACGGCCAGTGCTTCCTGGAGTCGGACCTGTTCAACGCCGGTCAGCGCCCCGCGCTGAACGTCGGTATCTCCGTCTCCCGAGTCGGTGGTTCCGCGCAGCACAAGGCGATGCGACAGGTCTCCGGCCGTCTGCGCGTGGACCTCGCCCAGTTCCGTGAGCTCGAGGCGTTCGCCGCCTTCGGTTCCGACCTGGACGCCGCGTCGAAGGCGCAGCTGGAGCGCGGTCAGCGCATGGTCGAGCTGCTGAAGCAGAACCAGTACGAGCCGATGGCCACCGAGGACCAGGTCGTCTCCATCTGGGCCGGCACCACCGGCAGGATGGACGAGGTGCCGGTCGCCGACATCCGCCGCTTCGAGAAGGAGCTCCTGGAGTACCTGCACCGCAAGGAGCAGGGCCTCATGACCTCCATCCGCGAGGGCGCCAAGATGTCGGACGACACGATCCAGGCGGTCGCCGACGCGGTGGCGGAGTTCAAGAAGCAGTTCGAGACGAGCGACGGCAAGCTGCTCGGCGAGGACGCCCCGGCCGCTGCCGCCAAGTGACGTAAGGAAGGGACCTGACTCATGGGAGCTCAGCTCCGGGTCTACAAGCGTCGCATCCGATCCGTCACCGCGACCAAGAAGATCACCAAGGCGATGGAGATGATCGCCGCCTCGCGCGTCGTCAAGGCGCAGCGCAAGGTGGCGGCCTCCACGCCCTACGCGCAGGAGCTCACCCGCGCGGTCACGGCGGTCGGAACCGGGTCGAACACCAAGCACCCGCTCACCACGGAGGCGGACAACCCGACCCGTGCCGCGGTCCTGCTCCTCACGAGCGACCGCGGCCTGGCCGGCGCCTTCAACTCCAACGCCATCAAGGCGGCGGAGCAGCTGACCGAGCGCCTGGAGCGCGAGGGCAAGCGGGTCGACACGTACATCGTCGGCCGGCGCGGTGTCGCCCACTACAACTTCCGCGAGCGCACGATCGCGGAGACGTTCACGGGCTTCACCGACGAGCCGGCGTACGCGGACGCCAAGAAGATCGCGGCCCCGCTGATCGAGGCCATCGGGAACGAGACGGCGGACGGCGGCGTGGACGAGCTCCACATCGTCTACACCGAGTTCGTCTCGATGATGACGCAGACGGCAGTCGACTCCCGGATGCTTCCGCTGCGTCTCGAAGAGGTAGCGCAGGAGAGCGCCCCCAAGGGCGAGATCCTGCCGCTGTACGACTTCGAGCCCTCGGCGGAGGACGTCCTCGACGCCCTGCTGCCGCGGTACGTGGAGAGCCGGATCTACAACGCGCTGCTCCAGTCGGCCGCTTCGAAGCACGCCGCCACGCGGCGCGCGATGAAGTCGGCCACCGACAACGCGGGCGAGCTGATCAACACGCTCTCCCGTCTTGCCAACGCGGCCCGCCAGGCCGAAATCACCCAGGAAATCAGCGAGATCGTCGGTGGCGCCAGTGCCCTGGCCGACGCGAACGCGGGGAGTGACAACTAATGACCACCACTGTTGAGACCGCGACGGCTACGGGCCGCGTCGCCCGGGTCATCGGCCCGGTCGTCGACGTGGAGTTCCCCGTCGACGCGATGCCGGACATCTACAACGCGCTGCACGTCCAGGTCGCCGACCCGGCCAAGGAGGGCGAGCTCAAGACGCTGACCCTCGAGGTCGCGCAGCACCTCGGTGACGGCCTGGTCCGCACCATCTCCATGCAGCCCACCGACGGTCTGGTCCGCCAGGCCCCGGTGACCGACACGGGCGCCTCGATCTCCGTGCCGGTCGGCGACTTCACCACCGGAAAGGTGTTCAACACCCTCGGTGAGGTGCTGAACGTCGACGAGGAGTACACCGGCGAGCGCTGGCCGATCCACCGCAAGGCGCCGAACTTCGACGAGCTCGAGTCGAAGACCGAGATGTTCGAGACCGGCGTCAAGGTCATCGACCTTCTCACCCCGTACGTCAAGGGTGGAAAGATCGGTCTGTTCGGTGGTGCCGGCGTCGGCAAGACGGTGCTCATCCAGGAGATGATCTACCGCGTCGCCAACAACCACGACGGTGTGTCGGTGTTCGCCGGTGTCGGTGAGCGCACCCGTGAGGGCAACGACCTCATCGACGAGATGAGCGAGTCCGGCGTCATCGACAAGACCGCCCTGGTCTTCGGTCAGATGGACGAGCCCCCGGGCACCCGTCTGCGCGTCGCGCTGGCCGGCCTCACCATGGCCGAGTACTTCCGTGACGTCCAGAAGCAGGACGTGCTGTTCTTCATCGACAACATCTTCCGCTTCACCCAGGCCGGTTCCGAGGTGTCGACCCTGCTCGGCCGTATGCCCTCCGCGGTGGGCTACCAGCCGAACCTGGCCGACGAGATGGGTCTCCTCCAGGAGCGCATCACCTCGACCCGTGGTCACTCGATCACCTCGATGCAGGCGATCTACGTCCCCGCGGACGACCTGACCGACCCGGCCCCGGCCACCACCTTCGCCCACCTCGACGCGACGACGGTTCTGTCCCGTCCGATCTCGGAGAAGGGCATCTACCCGGCCGTGGACCCGCTGGACTCGACGTCCCGGATCCTGGACCCGCGCTACATCGCGCAGGACCACTACAACGCGGCCATGCGCGTGAAGAACATCCTGCAGAAGTACAAGGACCTGCAGGACATCATCGCGATCCTCGGTATCGACGAGCTCGGCGAGGAGGACAAGCTCGTCGTCCACCGTGCCCGTCGCGTGGAGCGCTTCCTGTCCCAGAACACCCACGTCGCCAAGCAGTTCACCGGCGTGGACGGTTCGGACGTGCCGCTGGACGAGTCGATCGCCGCGTTCAACGCGATCTGCGACGGTGAGTACGACCACTTCCCGGAGCAGGCGTTCTTCATGTGCGGTGGCATCGAGGACCTGAAGAAGAACGCGAAGGAGCTGGGCGTCTCCTGACTCCCGGGTTCTGATGTGAGCCGCACGGCTCACCTTTGAGGGGGCGGGCGCGTCCCGCCCCCTCTCCCACTACTAGACTTGTAACCAACACCCGGCACAACCGCCGGGTGGTGACCCGAGGAGCCACCTTGGCTGCTGAGCTGCACGTCGCGCTGGTCGCGGCCGACCGAGAGGTCTGGTCCGGCGAGGCCACTCTGGTCGTCGCGCGCACCACGTCCGGCGACATCGGCGTCATGCCCGGTCACCAGCCGCTGCTCGGTGTGCTGGAGTCGGGCCCGGTGACCATCCGTACGCGCGAGGGCGGGACGGTCGTCGCCGCGGTGCACGGCGGTTTCATCTCGTTCGCCGACAACAAGCTGTCGCTGCTGGCCGAGATCGCCGAGCTGTCCGACGAGATCGACGTCCAGCGGGCGGAGCAGGAACTCGCCCGCGCGAAGGCGGAGGACGACAGCGAGGCCCAGCGCCGCGCGGATGTCCGTCTGCGGGCGGCGACGGCGGGGCGCTGATTCCGGCGCGGTGAGATGACGTCACTCAGCCGCGGCCGGCACCGGAGCGATCCGGAGCCGGTCGCGGCTGAGGCAGATCTGGATGATTTTTCCGTTCCGTTATCTAGGAGACGAGGAGGTCGGTGCCGATGGTCCTCGCTCTGACTGTGTGCGGAATCGTCGTGGCCCTCGTAGTGGTGGGGCTCTTCGTCTTCGGTCTGCGCCGCCGCCTCATCCAGCGGTCCGGCGGAACGTTCGACTGCAGCCTGCGCTGGGACGCCCCCGAAGCGGGCGACTCCGGCGGCAAGGGCTGGGCGTACGGGGTGGCACGTTACAACGGTGACCGGGTCGAGTGGTTCCGGGTGTTCTCCTACGCCCCCCGCCCGCGCCGCGTCCTGGAGCGCTCCGCGATCGAGGTGGCCGGCCGCCGCGTCCCCGAGGGCGAGGAGGAGCTGGCGCTGCTGTCCGACGCGGTGATCCTGGCCTGTCTGCACCGGGGTACGCGTCTGGAGCTCGCCATGAGCGAGGACGCGCTGACCGGTTTCCTCGCCTGGCTCGAGGCGGCACCGCCCGGCCAGCGGGTGAACGTGGCGTAGGCCAGGGGCTCCGTCCCGGGCACCGTGCGTGACCCCCGGGGTGAGGTGGGGTCGTCCGTGCATCAGGAGATCGCTGCCGGACGGCAGTGGATCCTGGCCGCGCCCTCGCCGACTTCTTCCGCCTGGAGAACGGCAAAATAGTGGAGCACTGGGACGTCATCCAGGACGTTCCGGCCACCTCGGCGAACCCCAACGGGATGTTCTGACGCACACGGAACCGCCCCCGGACGGAGGAGTCCGGGGGCGGTCCTGTGACGGTGGTGCGGGGCTGTGCCGGTTACCTCAGTCCGCTGTCGATGGCGCTCACCAGCTCACCGCTCGCGGTGTCGCCGCTGAACTCCCAGAAGAAGGCGCCGCCCAGGCCCTGGTTCTTGGCCCAGGACATCTTCCCGCCGATCGTCGACGGGGTGTCGTAGGACCACCAGTTGTTGCCGCAGTGGGCGTAGGCCGTGCCGGCGATGGTGCCGGTGGCGGGGCAGGAGCTCTTCAGGACCTTGTAGTCCTCGATACCGGCCTCGTAGGTGCCGGGGGCCGCTCCGGTCGCCGAGCCGCCGGGGGCGGACTGGGTGACGCCGGTCCAGCCGCGGCCGTAGAAGCCGATGCCGAGCAGCAGCTTGCTCGCCGGGACGCCCTTCGCCTTCAGCTTGGCGATGGCGGCGGCCGAGTTGAAGCCCTCCTGGGGGATGCCGTTGTACGACGTCAGCGGCGAGTGGGGCGCCGTCGGGCCGTCCTTGTCGAAGGCACCGAAGTAGTCGTACGTCATCACGTTGTACCAGTCGAGGTACTGGGCGGCGCCGCCGTAGTCGGCCGCGTCGAGCTTGCCGCCGTTCGAGCCGTCGGCGGTGATGGCGGCGGTGACCAGGTAGTCCTGGCCGAACTCGGCACGCAGGGCCTGCGAGAGGTTCTTGAAGGCCGCGGGGCCGCTGGTGTCACAGGTCAGACCGCAGGCGTTCGGGTACTCCCAGTCGATGTCGATGCCGTCGAAGACATCGGCCCAGCGCGGGTCCTCCACCACGGCCTTGCAGGACTTGGCGAACGCGGCCGGGTTCTGCGCGGCCTGGCCGAAGCCGCCGGAGTAGGTCCAGCCGCCGAAGGAGTACAGCACCTTGATGTGCGGGTACTTCGCCTTCAGCTGGCGCAGCTGGTTGAAGTTGCCGCGCAGCGGCTGGTCCCAGGTGTCGGCCTGGCCGCTGACGGACTGGTCGGCGGTGTACGCCCTGTCGGTGGCGGCGTAGGAGTCGTCCAGCTTGCACTGGCCGTTCACGACGTTGCCGAACGCGTAGTTGATGTGGGTGATCTTGGCGGCCGAGCCGGAGGTCACCAGGTTCTTCACGTGGTAGTTGCGGCCGTAGACGCCCCACTCGGTGAAGTAGCCGAGCTTGACCTTGTCACCGGGGGGCGGCTCCTCGGTCTCACCGGTGGTGCGGACCTTCACCGCGCCGCTGACCGGACCGGTCTGGTCGGCGGTGTCACGGGCCTGGACGGTGTAGGAGTAGTCGGTGCCCTTGGTCAGGCCGCTGTCCGTGTGGGAGGTGCCGGTGACCGTGGCGACCTTGGCGCCGTCGCGCAGCACGTCGTAGTTCTTGATGCCCTTGTCGTCGGTGGCCGCCGACCAGGACAGCTTCACCGACGTGTCGGTGACGTTGGAGGCGGTCGGGGTGCCGGGCGCGGAGGGGGCCTCGTCGCCGGGGACGGAAGTGCCGTCGCAGCTGCCGCCGTTGAGCTTGCAGCCGGAGGGGGAGCCGGAGCCGCTGCCGTTGAAGCCGAAGCTGACCGACGCCCCGGGGGCGAGGGTGCCGTTCCAGCCGACGTTCTTGGCGGTCCAGTGGTCACCGGAGTTGGTGACGGTGGCGTCCCAGGCGGAGGTGACCTTGGTGCCGGAGGGGAAGTCCCACTCGACGGTCCAGGAGTTGATCGTCGTCGTACCGGTGTTCTTGACCGTCCACTTGCCCTCGAAGCCGGAGCCCCAGTCCTGGGTCTTGGCGTAGGTGGCGGTCGCCGAGGTCGCGGCCTGGGCGGGGGTTGCGAGGGCGACGAGGCCGGAGAGGGGGAGCAGCAGGGTTGCGAAGCCCGCCGCGGCTCTGTGTCTGAAGCGCATGCTGCGCCTCCTTTGGGGAGAAGCCGTTGTGGATGCGACTGAGCCATCACATCCGCAGTGCCGCGAGAATAGAAAGGTCTGGACCACGGGTCAATAGGTCTGGACCACTTGCCTCGTTGTCTCCCCGGTCCTCCGCTAGACGCCCAACTCCTGAGCCAGCACCGCCGCTTGCACCCGGCTGCGCAGCTCCAGCTTCCCCAGCAGTCGGCTGACGTGCGTTTTCACCGTCGCCTCGGCCATGTCGAGCCGCCTGCCGATGTCCGCGTTGGACAACCCCTCGCCGAGACACGACAACACCTCGCGCTCGCGCCGCGTGAGGGAGTCCAGCACCGCCGGATCGCCCGTCACCGGCCGTGCGGGCTTCGCGGCGAACTCGGCGATCAGCCGCCGGGTGACGGCCGGGGCGACGATGCCCTCGCCGCCCGCCACCGTGCGCACCGCCGTGATGAGGTCCTTCGCCTCCGTGTTCTTCAGCAGGAATCCGGCGGCCCCCGCCCTGAGCGCCCCGAACACGTACTCGTCGAGGTCGAACGTGGTCAGCACCAGCACATCGGCGAGCCCCTCCCCGACCACCTGCCGGGTCGCCGACACCCCGTCCAGCCGCGGCATCTGGACGTCCATCAGTACGAGGTCGGGACGGAGCTCGCGGGCGAGGGCCACCGCCCGTTCACCGTCCGCCGCCTCGCCCACGACCTCGATGTCGGGCGCGCTGCGCAGGATCAGGACGAGTCCCGCGCGGACTGCGGACTGGTCCTCGGCGACCAGGACGCGGATCATCAGGTGTCTCCTTGCACGGTGTCGGTGACCGGGAGGGTGGCACGCACCACCCACAGCTTGCCCTCCGGGCCGCTCTCCGGCCCGGCCTCGAACGTGCCGTCCAGCAGGGCCGCCCGCTCCCGCATGCCCACGAGACCGGCCCCCGACCCCGGCGCCCGGGGGGTGTCCCGGCCGCCGTAGGGGCTGGTCACCCGGAGCACCAGGGCTTCCTCCGGCCGGCGCAGCCACACGGTGACCCACCCCGGCGCGCCGTGCTTCAGCGCGTTCGTCAGCGACTCCTGCACCATCCTGTACGCGGCGAGTCCGACCGGCGCGGGGACGGCGTCGTACTCGGCGTCCAGGGTGACGTCGAGGCCGTTGGCGCGGGCCCCCTCGACCAGGGTGGCGAGGCTGTCGAGGGTGGGGGTCGCGGCGGGCTCCAGGTCGTCGGCCCCGTCGCGCAGGATGCCGATGAGCCGTCGCATTTCGGACAGCCCCTGGACGCTGTTCTCCCGGATCACCGTGAGCGCCTCCTTGGAGGTCCCGGGACTGTCCAGGGAGAGGGCGGCCGTGGAGTGGATGGCGATCGCGGAGAGGTGGTTGGCGACCATGTCGTGCAACTCGCGTGCCATCCGCGCCCGTTCCGCGGTCACCGCCTGGGTGCGGTCCATCTCCGCCAGCAGCGCGGTCTGTTCGGCCCGCAGCCGGGCCGCGTCCGCGGCGTCACGGTGGTTGCGCACGATGAGGCCGGTCGACGCGGGCGCGAACGACACGGCCCCGACGGCGACACCCAACAGCAGCGCCTCCGGCACTCGCCACACGGCATAGGGCACCAGCGCCGCAGCGGCCGTGAGGACGCCCGTGATCCGTGGCAGACGGTGGGCGGTGGCGGGCGTGCCGTACACGACGGCGGCGTACATGAGGTCGGTGTACATCACGATCGTGGCGATACTGCCCTGGGTCATGACGTCCCCGGCCAGCGCCGACGTGCCGATCACCAGCGCGGTGCGCGGGGCGGTGCGCCGCAGCAGCTCGCAGCCGCTGATCATCACCAGCGGCACGAGGAGCGGCCAGCGGCCTTCGAAGAGCACGACCGGATCGTCGTCCGGCCGCACGCCCAGCCCGAAGCCCCACAGCAGCAGCCCGCCGGCGAGCCCGGCGAGCGCGACCCACACGTCGAAGCGGGGAGGACGGGGCAGTCGTACGGCCATGGCACCATCCAACACGGTGCGCGCACCCGGCGCCTGATCCGCGGGGACGGTCCTGGACTGCATCTTTCGATGTACCGCGAGTTCATCGGCGGGGGCGACGCGTCCGGCCGGTCCGGACGGGAGCCTGAAAGGGTGACCGAGAGGAGCGAACCGTGATCGTCGCCTTGATCGCCGCCTGCGAGATCGGCTTCTGGGTGCTGCTGGCGGCCGGACTGGCCTGCCGCTACCTGCTGAAGATGCCGCGCACCGGTCTGGCGCTGCTGCTGTGCGAGCCGCTGCTGGAGGTCGTGCTGCTCATCGTCACCGCCCTCGACCTGAAGAACGGCGCGGAACCGAACTGGACGCACGGGCTGGCCGCGCTCTACATCGGCTACACGGTGGGCCACGGCCACCGCACGGTGAAGTGGCTCGACGGCCACGCCGCCCACCGCCTCGGCGGTGCGCCCAAGCCGCTCGGCCCGCCGCGCTACGGCATGGCGCGCGCCCGGCACGAGACCAAGGTCTGGCTGGGCACGCTGACCGCCGCCGTCGTGGCGACCGTGCTGCTCCAGCTCGCCATCTGGTACGTCGACGACCCGGGCCGCACCACCTCCCTCGAAGCCTGGCGCTTCACGGCCTGGCGGGCGGCCGGTATCCACGGCCTGGTGGCCCTGGCCTACTGGATCTGGCCGAAGCGGGCCCCGGCCGGCGAGCTCGCGGGCCGGGCCGCGGGGGAGAAGGAGAGCGTCCGGCGCTGAGCCGGGGAGCGCCGGCTCAGCGCTCCCCGCCCGGGACCCACAGCACGTCGCCCGTCTCCTTGTTCGCGATGCGCGCCAGGATGAACAGCAGGTCGGAGAGACGGTTGAGGTAGGTGGCGGTGAGCGGGTTCATGGTCTCCCCGTGTGCCTCCATGGCGGCCCAGGTGGAGCGTTCGGCGCGGCGGACGACCGTGCAGGCCTGGTGCAGCAGGGCCGCACCGGCGGTACCGCCGGGCAGGATGAAGGAGCGGAGCTTCTCCAGCTGCTCGTTGAAGCGGTCGCAGTCCGCCTCCAGCCGGTCGATGTAGAACTGCTCGACCCGCAGCGGCGGGTACTCCGGGTTCTCCACCACCGGGGTCGACAGGTCCGCGCCGACGTCGAACAGATCGTTCTGCACGCGGGTGAGGACCTCGACGACCTCCTCGTGGAGACCGCCCAGCGCGATCGCCGTACCGATCACCGCGTTCGCCTCGTTGGCGTCGGCGTAGGCGGAGATCCGCAGATCGGTCTTGGCGACCCGGGACATGTCACCGAGCGCGGTGGTGCCCTTGTCGCCGGTCCTCGTGTAGATACGCGTCAGGTTGACCATGAGGTCAGCCTAGTTATCCTCCGGCCGTCCGGAACACGCGTGTGCCCACTGTCACGGCGAGCAGTGCGAAAGCGACGGCCACCAGCGCCCCGTACAGCATGTGGGCCGTCGCGTACATGCCGACGTAGGCGTCCCGCACCGCGTCCACCAGATAGCGGAACGGCATCAGGTGGGACAGCACGTCGAGCCAGGCCGGACCGAGCGTCATGGGGAGCATGAGGCCCGACAGCAGCATCGACGGCATGGTCAGGGCGTTGATCGTCGGCCCGAACGTCTGCGGGGTGTCCATTCGCATGGCGAGCGCGTAGGACAGCGCGGCCAAGGACACGGTCAGCAGGGCGACGAAGGCGAAGCCGACCAGCACCCCAGCGAGGGGAGCCCGCAGGCCCATCACCAGCGCGGCCAGGACCAGCAGCACCGCCTGGAAGACGAACACGGTGGCGTCCCGCAGGACGCGGCCCAGCAGCAGGGCGAGGCGGCTGACGGGCGTGACCCGCATCCGCTCGACCACCCCCTGGCCCTTCTCGATGATGATCGAGAAGCCGGCGAACGAGGCCCCGAACAGGCCGAGTTGCAGCAGCAGCCCCGGCACCAGCAGTTGCCAGGAGCTGCCCTGCCCGCCGAGCGGCAGACCGGTCAGCAGCGGGCCGAAGAACAGCAGGTACAGCAGCGGCATCAGCACGCCGAACAGCAGCGCGAAGCGGGAGCGCAGGGACTGGCGCAGATAGCGCCCGTAGATGAGCGCGGTGTCGTGGAGCAGCATGGGTGTCGGTGTCCTATACGGCTACGGGGGCGGCGTCGGCCGGGGAGGCGCTGCGCCCGGTGATGGCGAGGAAGGTGTCCTGGAGCGAGGCGTCGGCCGAGCCGCCGTACCGCAGCTTGAGGGCGGCCGGTGTGCCCTCGGCGACCACGACGCCCCCGTCGACGACGACCAGCCGGTCCGCGAGCGCGTCCGCCTCGTCGAGGTAGTGGGTCGTAAGGAGGACGGTGGTGCCGTGCTCGTCGCGCAGCCGCCGCACCAGTGCCCAGAGGTCGGCGCGGCTGCCGGGGTCGAGTCCGGTCGTCGGTTCGTCCAGGAACAGCACCTTCGGGCGGTGGGTGAGGGCCATCGCGATGTCGAGGCGCCGCCGCTGGCCGCCGGAGAGCGCGGCGCACTTGCGGTCGAGCAGTCCGGTGAGGTCCAGGTCGCGAGCCAGCTCCTCCGCGCGCTCGGCTGCCCGAACCCTGGTGAGCCGGTAGAGCCGCCCCTGGGTGACCAGTTCCTCCCGCACGGTGATCTGCGGGTCGACGCCGCCGGACTGTGCCACGTAACCGCAGACGCGCCGCACCCCGGCCGGGTCGGTCGCGAGGTCGTGGCCGGCGACGGTGGCGGCGCCGCCGGTCGGCTCGAGCAGGGTCGTGAGCATCCGCAGGGTGGTGGTCTTGCCGGCGCCGTTGGGGCCGAGGAAGCCCAGGATCTCCCCTTCGCGAACCCTCAGGTCGATGCCGCGCACCGCGTCGACCGGGCCGCGCTTGGTCTGGAAGGTACGGGCCAGGCCGGCCGTACTGATGATGGTCATGGAGCAAGAAAAACAGAGGGACTTAAATTTTTCAATGCCTCCAAGTTTGCAATGGATGTCACTCGTCCTCGGGCGTGCCTACGATGAGGCCATGGCAGAGGGACTCAGGGAGCGGAAGAAGCGCGAGACCAGGCAGCGGATCTCGGACATCGCCACCGGACTCTTCCTGGAACACGGCTTCGTGACGGTGACGATGGCGGAGGTGGCCGAGGCCGCCGACGTGTCCGTGAACACGGTCTACAACTACTTCCCGGCCAAGGAGGACCTCTTCTTCGACCGGTCCAGCGGTGTCGTCGACCAGCTCGCCCGCTGGGTCCGCGGCCGGGACACGGGTGAGTCGGCCGCTCATGCCGTACTGCGCGAACTGCGCGCCGACATCGAGGCGGTGTCCCCCCGGGTCGGCCTCATGGACGGCTACGACCGCTTCATGCGGGTCATCCACGACTCCCCGCAGCTGCGCGCCCGCCTGTGGAGCCTGCAGCAGGAGGTCCAGGACACCCTGGAGACGGCGCTCCGGGAGGAGACGGGCGCCGCCCCCGAGGACCCGCTGCCGGGGCTGGTGGCGGGTCAGATCTGCTGGATCCACAGCACCGTGTTCGTCACGATCGGCCGCGAGATGATGAAGGGCCGCGCACCGGCCGAGGTCTCGCGCGAGGTGCTCACCCTGGTCGACGACATCGAGGAACTGCTCAGCGACCGGGTGCTCGGCTACGCGGTGCGCGGCTGAGCCGGCCTACGCCGCGGGAGTGGTCCGCAGGACGCACAGCAGGCCCCGGGCGCGGGTGCCGTCGGGCTGTTCCCAGGCGCCCGCCACATGACCCGCCGCCCCCGGACCGGGCAGCGGCGAGCCGTCCGGAGCCGGCCGCAGCGTGCGCAGGACCCGCAGCGCCGTGCCGTCCGGCGCGGACAGTTCGGTGTGCTCCGGGGTGTCCTCGGCGGCGGCGAAGTGGGCGGGGACCGGGCCCTCACCGGCGAAGGCGTGGGTGACCTCCCGGTCGGGGGTGTCGCTGACGCTCTGGGCCTGGGCCTCGGCGCGGCCCTCGATCAGCGCGGCCAACTCGACCATGGCCACCGGATCGTGGCAGCCGTCGTAGACCCAGCGCCGGCCGAGGACACCGTGGTCGGCGGTGCCGACCAGGGCGTGCTCCGCTCCGGCGAGCGGAGCGCCGCGGTAGGTGAGCGGCACCAGGTAGGCGTCCGGAGCGGAGCCGGAGCCGGGATCCGAGGAGTCGGTGACAATCATGAACTCGATGCCGACCTCCCCCTTCGGGTCGTCGAGGCGGAAGCCGCCGGCCCTGGCCAGGCGTGGCCCTTTGCCGTCCCCGTGGAACCAGGGGCGCGAGGGCAGCCAGGAGGCCAGCAGTTCCAGCTTGGTGGGTGCGAGGGTGGTGCGGTGGATCACGGCCATGCCGAGGGTCTCCTCCGGTCGGGCGGTCATGCCCTCCCACCCTGGCATCCGCCGGTGCCCGCAACCCTGGTGTTCCGCAAGGCGGGTGGGATGCGGGACGTGACGGGAGTCTCACTCCGTGAGACGTGAAACGCGTTACTAAGTCAGTCACAGAGACCCTGGTGCCCGCTAGTGTCCGCCCGTAGAGAACAACAACAGCGCGTATCAGGGGAGTCGCACAGTGGCACGCAAGCTCGCCGTCATCGGGGCCGGTCTCATGGGATCCGGTATCGCCCAGGTCTCCGCACAGGCGGGCTGGGACGTCGTTCTGCGTGATGTCACCGACGAGGCGCTGACGCGGGGCACCGACGGGATCAAGGCGTCGTACGACAAGTTCGTGAACAAGGGGAAGCTGGAGGCGAAGGACGCCGAGGCCGCCCTGGCCCGGATCACCGCGACCACCGACCTGGACGCCTGCGCGGACGCGGACGTCGTCGTCGAGGCCGTGTTCGAGAAGCTCGAGGTCAAGCACGAGATCTTCCGCACCCTCGACAAGATCGTGCGCGAGGACGCCGTGCTCGCCTCCAACACCTCCGCCATCCCGATCACCAAGATCGCGGCCGTGACGGAGCGCCCGGAGCGGGTCGTCGGCACCCACTTCTTCTCGCCGGTGCCGATGATGCAGCTGTGCGAGCTGGTCCGCGGCTACAAGACGAGCGACGAAACCCTCGCCAAGGCGCGGGAGTTCGCCGAGTCCGTCGGCAAGACCTGCATCGTCGTCAACCGGGACGTCGCCGGCTTCGTCACCACCCGCCTCATCTGCGCCCTCGTCGTCGAGGCCGCCAAGCTCCACGAGTCGGGCGTCGCGAGCGCCGAGGACATCGACCTGGCCTGCAAGCTGGGCTTCGGCCACGCCATGGGACCGCTGGCCACCGCCGACCTCACGGGCGTCGACATCCTGCTGCACGCCACGAACAACATCTACACCGAGTCCCAGGACGAGAAGTTCGCCGCTCCCGAGCTGATGCGCCGGATGGTTGATGCCGGTGACATCGGGCGCAAGAGCGGGCAGGGCTTCTACGAGCACTGACACCGCGCACTCGCCCCGGCGTGCATCACACGCCGGGGTGAATTCGGTATCGGTTCGCTTACAGGCAGCAACCTCTGCGGGTGCCACGCAGTCAGAGGTTGCATCACCGGCCTGACGGAAAGCACGGAAAACGCGGAGCACGAGACGTATCACGGGGAGCGCATATGCACATCAGGGGCGACCACGCCGAGCTGGTCGTCGGGGGCCGCCTCGACGTCCGCAGCGCGGCGGACGCCCGTACGGTCCTGCATTCGGCCGTCGACGACGGAGTCGGCGACCTGGTGCTGGACCTGTCCGAACTGGACTCCTGGGACGCCACCGGACTCGGCGTGATCATGGGAGCCCACCGACGGGCCGGCCGGTGCGGCCGGCGCCTGGTGCTGCGCGACGTGCCGCCGCAGATGCAGCGCCTGTTGGTGGCCACCCGGCTGCACCGGATCCTGGCGATCGAAGGGGGCATCGGGGTGGAGACGCTGCCCCGCGTGTGAGGCCGTACGGGTGGGCGACGGACGGCCTGCACAACCGTGCCGACCTCGGCGAACCGTGCGACGCGTGCACAATCCTCACGAGACTGTGACGTCTCGGACGGCGCGGTACCCCGGACTGTCGTAGATACTGAGCGAAGGTTTAGGGTTCGGCTGCCCGCTGCCTTGCAACCCTCGAGCGGGCCCGGACCAGAAGCGACAGCGCGGTGTGCAGCGAGGCCGGGGAGGGCTTCAGCCACGACGCTTTTGGGGGGCTAGGACCTATGGACCCGAACAACACGGGACCCGAGGAGTACGGCCACGGCCACGACAGTGACAGCAGTGCGCCGCGTCAGCGTCCTCCCCGGGAATCCCTCACCTCCGACTTCGGACAGCACGCACCCGCGCTCGCCCGCACGGTGCAGCTGGTCTCCGGCGACTTCCTGCTGACCGTCAACCCCGTCGACGGCAGCGAGATCGAGCCCTGCCCGCCCGCCGAACGGCCGGCCCGCCCGGTGAAGCTGACCGAGGCCGAGCGCGCCGAGGTGGAGCGCGCCGCGCAGCCGCCCGTCCCGCCGGGCCCCGCGCAGCCCACGCTGCCGCTCCTCGCCCGTCAGGACGAGCGTGAGAAGCTGGTCCGGCTGCTCGCCCGGGGCCGCTCCGTACGCCTCGTCGGCCCGGCCGGTTCCGGCCGCACCCGGCTCCTCGACGTCGTCGCCGAGGACTGCGCGGACCTCGCGCCCGACGGCGTCGTCCGGCTGAACGGCCTCCGCCGCTCCGCCGACGACCTGCTGCACGACCTCTTCTACGCCGTGTACAGCGCGCCGCTGCACCGCCCGGAGCGGGACGAACTCGTCAGCTGCGTGCGCGAGATCGGTGCCGTCGTCGTCGTGGACGACCTGGAGTTCGGCGCCGCCGCCCTCGACGAGCTGCTGGACGCCACCCCCGAGTGCGCGTTCCTGTTCGCCGCCACCCCGGACGTGCCCGAGCCCTCCGCCGACGCCGGCATCGAGGAGGTCACCCTCTCCGGTCTCGACCGCGCCGCCGGACTCGACCTGCTCGAGCACGCCGTGGGCCGCCGCCTCACCGAGGACGAGTCGAACTGGGCCGGTGACCTCTGGTTCGAGTCCGAGGGCCTGCCCCTGCGCTTCGTCCAGGCCGGCGCCCTGCTCCGGCAGCGTGACCGGCTGCGGGCCGGCACCAGCGCCGTCGACGAGTTCGGTGTCTTCGAGGACGTACGGCCCGACGAGGCCCCCTTCGACCCGGCCGACGGCGACGAGGTGCCGCTGCCCTCGCTCGGCGAGGCCGCCGCGCCGGCCCCGCTGCTCGCCTCCCGGCTCAGCGCGTCCGCCCGCGCCACCCTGCGGTTCGCCGTCGCGCTCGGCGGCGAGGTGCCCCACCAGGCGCATCTGCCCGCCCTGGTGGGCGACACCCATGCCGACGCCGCCCTCGGTGAACTGGCCGCCTGCGGGCTGGTCTCCCCGGTCGGCGCCCGCTACCGCCTCGCCGCCGGGGTGCCGGCCCAGCTCGAGGCCGCCGCATACGGCGCCGAGGCCGAGGCCCAGGCACGCGCCGCCGCCCAGCACTACGCCTGGTGGACCGGGCACCCCTCGGTCACCCCCGAACGCGTGTGCGCCGAGGCCGACGCGGTACTGGCCGCGCTCGCCGTGCTGTCGCCCCTCACCTCGGCCACCACCGAGGGCGAGCCCAGCACCGCCGTGCAGCTCGCCCGCACCGCCGCGCCCGCGTTCGCCTCGGGGCTGCACTGGAGCGCCTGGGAGAAGGCGCTGCGGGCCGGCGCGGAGGCCGCCCGGCTCGCCGGGGACGTCGGCGAACAGGCCTACTTCCACCACGAACTCGGCATCCACGCGCTGTGCGCCGGACAGCTCGACCGGTCGCGCGCCGAACTGGAGGCGTCGATCGGGCTGCGCGGCGCCCTCGCCGACAAGCGCGGCACCGTGGCGGGGCGGAGGGCGCTCGCCCTGGTCGCCGACCGCTCCGGCACCCCGCTGGCCCTCATGGCGACCGCGGGGGAGGAGGTGCCCGAGGTCCACGTCGAGGAGTCGGCCTCGCCGCCGCGCGGGGTGCCCACGGCGTTCCCGGCACTCCAGCCGCCCGCCGACACGGCCCACATCATCAGCCGCACGGTGCCCTCGCCGGCCACGCAGCCGGCGGCGAAGGCCGGCGGCGGCCTGAAGGGCCTGGCCAAGCGCAATCTGGTGGCGGCCGGCGCGGGAGCGCTGCTCGTCGCCGTCCTGGGCACCGTGGTCACCCTGGGCGCCACGTCCGAGAACGACGCCGGTACGCCGTCGGAGAACGTCGGCGTCAACCCGTCCGCGAGCCAGGGCATCGACGACGGCAGCCTCGGCGCCGACCCGGCGGCCGGGGACGAGGGGGACACCGGTGAGGCCACCAGCCGGCCGACCGACCCGGGCCCGGACGGCACGCTGGGCACCTCGGACGACCCGACGCCCACGGCCGACACCTCGGGTGAGCCGTCGGACGAGCCGAGCGGCACGAAGAAGCCGGGCGATCCGACGAAGTCGCCGTCGAAGTCCCCGACGTCGAAGCCCACGAAGACGACGAAGCCGCCCACCTCCACCTCGCCCGATCCGAGCGAATCCGAGCCGGAGCCGACCGAGACCGAGCCCACGCCGGAGCCGACCGAGACCGAGCCCACGACACCCGAGGAGCCGTCCACCAGCGACTCCGCCGGCGGCACCGCCCCCTCCACCCCCGTGGAGACGAGCACCTCCGCCGGTGCCCCGCAGAGCAGCGGCGCGGGGACGCCCAGCGGCTCGCCGTCGGTGATGTGACCGGCCGCCGTCATGCCCGAGGGCCGGATTCCGTGACGGAATCCGGCCCTCGGACCATGTCCCCGCGGCGTACCGCTCAGAACAGGCGCAGCTTGTCGTCCTCGATGCCCCGCATCGCGTCGTAGTCGAGCACCTGGCAGCCGATGCCCCGGTCGGTGGCGAGGACCCGGGCCTGCGGCTTGATCTCCTGGGCGGCGAAGACACCGCGCACCGGGGCGAGATGGGGATCGCGGTTGAGCAGCTCCAGATAGCGCGTCAGCTGTTCCACGCCGTCGATCTCGCCGCGCCGCTTGATCTCCACCGCGACGGTCCGCCCCTCGGCGTCCCGGCACAGGATGTCGACCGGGCCGATCGCGGTCATGTACTCGCGGCGGATGAGGGTGTAGCCCTCGCCCAGGATCTCGATACGGTCCGCGAGCAGCTCCTGGAGGTGCGCTTCCACGCCGTCCTTGATCAGGCCGGGATCGACGCCCAGTTCGTGCGAGGAGTCGTGGAGGACTTCCTCCATCGTGATGATGAGCTTCTCGCCCGCCTTGTTGACGACGGTCCAGACGCCGTCGTCCTCGCCGGTGCCCTCCTTCAGCGTGCAGGGCGGCGACATCCAGTTCAGGGGCTTGTAGGCCCGGTCGTCGGCGTGGATCGAGACGCTGCCGTCCGCCTTGACCAGGATCAGACGGGGTGCCGACGGCAGGTGCGCGGTGAGCCGCCCGGCGTAGTCCACGGAGCAGCGGGCAATGACGAGACGCATGGTCGGCAACGCTACTCGACCGACCGGGGTCGAGGCGATTCGCCCTCCGGGCCACCTCCACAGCAGCCCCCCGAGACCCGTGCGGCGCGTCCTGAATCTCCTGGAAAACGCGTGTTCGGCGGTGGCCGATTACCGGCCCACAGGAAGTTCCCCATCCGGGCATTCTCCTGGTGCCGTCACGGTCCGTTGCTTACGGTATTGAACGGGAGGTCGCGAACTGTGTACGCAGCGTGCCCGATGTCGCGCACTCCCCTATCTGTCAGGCAACCCCTGCTCGTTGGGGGTGCGAGAGGAGAACCCATGTCGCTCGACGTCTCACCGGCCCTACTCGAACAGGCCGAGCGAGGCGAGGTCGACGAAGCTGACTTCGTCGACTGCGTCCGGACCTCCCTGCCCTACGCGTGGGAGATGATCAGCTCCCTGGTGGCCCAGCTGAAGGTGGACGGCGGCGAGTTCGCCGACAACCAGACGCCCCCGCCGGACGAGCAGGCACGCGGTCAGCTGCTGCGTGCGCTCGCGAGTGACGCGATACGCGGCGCGCTGCAACGGCACTTCGGTGTACGGCTGGCCTTCCAGAACTGCCACCGGGTGGCCGTGTTCCCGGTTGACTCCTCGGTCGACGAGACGCTGGCCCGCTTCACCTCGGTGCGCAATCAACTGCTGAACCAGTCGCCGGAACTGCGCGACTGCTGACGCGCCATCGTTTGCTTGCCGCTCCGTACGCGGGAGGTGCGGTTTTTGTACCGGGGCGGCAAGCCTCCGTGGACCTCTGCTCGCTCAGGCGAGTTGGGGAAGCACCTCGGCCCCGAGCCGCCGTACGTTCTCCTCCGTGGCCGCCAGGTCGCCGGACCCCTCGACGAGCAGGGCGAAGCGGGAGATGCCCGTCCGCTCGCTGGTCGCGGCGAGCCGGTCGGCGCACAGCCGGGGTGTGCCCACCGGGTGCAGCCCGCAGAGCAGTTCGGTGTACGCCAGCGGGTCGCGCATCTGCCGCTGCCGCCCGTCCACGGTGACATGGGCCTCCAGCCCGTGCTTCAGCCAGCCGGGCATGGCCTTCAGCAGGGTCTCCGCCGCGTCCGTGCGCCGGTCCGCGATCTGGCAGACGCCGGCCGAGACATGGGCCGCGCGGTGGATCTCCCCGGCCGGCCGTCCGCACGCGCGCGCGTGCTGCCGCCACAGGGAGACCATCTCGGCCTTCTCCTCGTCCCCGATGTGCATGCCCAGCAGCATCGGCAGCCCGCGCTCGGCGGCCAGCCGCACGCTCGCCGGGGAGGTGCAGGCGACCACCACCTCCGGGCCCTCGGTCTCGGTCAGGGCCTCCGACGGGCGCGGGACGACCGGCACCTCACGGAAGCGGTACCGCTCGCCGTCCGCCCCGACGGACGGTTCGCGCAGCCAGCGCACCAGCAGATCGAGTGATTCCGGGAACGCCTTCTCGTACGCCTCGAGGCCGGCGCCGAACACCTCCAGGTCGACCCACGGCCCGCCGCGCCCGACACCCAGGGAGAACCGGCCGCCGCTCGCGATGTGCAGCAGCGCGGCCTGTTCGCCGAGGGCCACGGGATGGACGGTGGGCAGCACGCTGACCGCCGTACCGACGCGCAGCCTCTGGGTGCGGCCGAGCAGTAACGCGGCCAGGGTGACGGCGGACGGGCACGTGCCGTAGGGCACGAAGTGGTGCTCCGCCAGCCAGACCGAGTCGAGGCCCGCCTCCTCGGCGGCCTCCGCCGAGCGGACCGCGCGGTGCAGCGCCTCTCCCTCGCCCTGCCCGGGGAACTGGGCGGCCAACACGAAACTTCCAACGCGCATTGCTTTTTCCTGCTTCCTTGGCTCCGACGCGGAGCTCCCCCGCAGGGCATAACCGCGCGACACGTGCCGAGGACACGGCCGGGCGAGCGATTTTGCGGATTGTCTGCAGAATGAGCCGTTGCCGAGGGGCGCCGCATCGCCACGAAGGGGACTTGTGACGATTGGTGGCGTACGCGTACCCCTGCCCGTGCCGCGTAGGCTGGACGCGGCCCCAGCATCCTGTATAGCCCCGTGAGGTGTCCTGTGTCCCCGCGTCGCAACCGACCGAAGGGAGCCGGTTCGTCCGGCCGGAGCGCCGAGGAGGACCGTTCCGGGCGCTACGGCGGCTGGCAGTCCGCGGAGAGCTGGCAGGGCGAGCAGTGGAGCGTGCGGCACGTGGCGGGCGCCAGCGCCCAGGGCAAGGCCTACCGCTGCCCCGGCTGCGACCAGTTGATCCCGGACGGAGTGCCGCACGTGGTGGCCTGGCCGGAGCACTCGGGCGTCGACGAGCGCCGCCACTGGCACAAGGCGTGCTGGAACGCGAAGGACCGCCGCACCACGCGGGTGCAGCGGTCCCGTAACGCGCCGAAGTTCTGACCGGTCCTAGACGTCCCGCTTCTCCAGCAGCGCGAAGGCGCCGCCGAGCGCGGCCCCCGTGACGACCAGCATGATCCACAGCGGGTCCCAGCCGGACGGGCCGGACTCGGTGAGGGAATTGGCGTAGAAGATGCTCATCTGGTTCGGGATGGAGTACTCGAACAGCGCCTGCTGCACGTCCTGGAGCGAGGACGAGAACATGAACAGCGCGATCACCAGCGGGGCGAGCACGGCACCGATCATGATGGTGATGGCGCCCGCCGAGTGCCGGACGACCGAGCCGATCGCCAGCGACAGCGTGCCGAGCAGCGCCAGGTAGAGCGAGACGCCGACCGTGCCCTTCAGCCACTCCTCGCCGGAGGGGTCCTTGGCGTTGTACCCCTCCAGCATCGCCACGTGCAGGAAGCCGATGAGCGTGGCGCACACCAGCGTCACCACGAAGGCGATCAGGAAGAACACCAGGGCCTTCGCCGCCAGCACGCGTCCGCGTGAGGGACAGGCGACCATCGTGGTGCGGATCATGCCCGTGCCGTACTCCGAGGCGGTGGTCAGCACGCCCAGCGTGATGATGCACATGGCGCCCAGCAACAGTCCGAAGAAGCCGAGGGACAGCGGGCTCTCGCCGCCCAGGTCCGGGTCGGAACTGGCGACCACGAGCCCGGTCAGCAGACCGATGCCGACCACCAGCAGGACGAACACGCCCAGCGTCCACATCGTGGAGCGCACGGACTTGATCTTCGTCCACTCGGAGGCGAGCGCGTGCCCGAGGTGCGTGCGCACCACCGGGATCGGCGAGGTGTAACCGGGGTACGGGGAGTGGGGCGCCGCCTGCCAGTCGGGTGCGGCGCTCTGCGGCATCGGGGGCGGGGGCGTGCTCATCGGGCGTCCTCGGGCTTGGTCAGGTCGGCGGCGGGGGCGGACGGGGGCGCGGCGGCCGGCGGCGCGGCCGGAGCCGGGCCCTGCGGCGCCTGCGGAGCGGACTGCGCGTACGGGTTGGGCGCGGGGACGCCCGGGGCCGCCCCGGGGGCGCCCGGAGCGCCGTAGGGGCCCGCGGGGGCCTGCACCGGAGCGCCCTGCGGTGCCGGAGCCGGGAAGGGCTGCCCGCCCTGCTGCGGCGGCGGAGGAGGCGCGTACCAGCCGGGCTGGCCCTGCCCCGGAACCGGCATCGGCGGCTGCATGCCCGGCGGCAGGGGCTGCTGGAGCCCCGCCTTCTGGTCGATGGTCGACCGGTAGTCGACGGCGCCCTGCGTCATCCGCATGTACGCCTCCTCCAGCGACGCCTGGTGCGGCGACAGCTCCCACAGCCGTACGTCGCTGTCGTGGGCGATGTCACTGATGCGCGGCAGCGGCAGTCCCGTCACCCGCAGCGCGCCGTCCTGCTCCGGCAGCACATGACCGCCGGCCTCGGTGATCGCGGCGGACAGCTTCTCGCGCTGCTGCGGCTCGGAGTCCGGCGTGCGCACCCGCGCGAAGTCGGCGGAGTTGGCGGAGATGAAGTCCGTCACGCTCATGTCGGCGAGCAGCTGTCCCCGGCCGATGACGATGAGGTGGTCGGCGGTCAGGGCCATCTCGCTCATCAGATGGGAGGAGACGAAGACCGTGCGGCCCTCCGCGGCCAGCGACTTCATCAGGTTGCGCACCCAGAGGATGCCCTCGGGGTCCAGGCCGTTGACGGGCTCGTCGAACAGCAGCACCTGGGGGTCGCCGAGCAGCGCGGCGGCGATGCCGAGCCGCTGGCCCATGCCCAGGGAGAAGCCCTTCGACCGCCTGCGCGCCACGTCGTGCAGGCCCACGACCCCCAGCACCTCGTCCACGCGGCGGGCCGGGATGCCCGACAGCTGGGCCAGGCTCAGCAGGTGGTTGCGGGCGGACCGGCCGCCGTGCACCGCCTTGGCGTCCAGCAGCGCACCGACCTGACGGGGGGCGTTGGGCAGCTTGCGGTACGGATAGCCGCCGATCGTGACCTGACCCGCGCTGGGGTTGTCCAGGCCCAGGATCATCCGCATCGTCGTCGACTTGCCCGAGCCGTTGGGGCCCAGGAAACCGGTGACGGCGCCGGGACGCACCTGGAAGGAAAGGTTGTACACAGCGGTCTTGTCGCCGTACCGCTTGGTCAGGCCGACTGCCTCGATCATGCTCCGCACCCATCGAAAGGTTCAGGACAGCAGGGCGCACGCCCCCGTAAGGGTTAGGAGGATATCCGGGCGCTGACGGTTCCGCCCAAGGCCGGGTAAAAACCGGCCCCGGGCGTCACTCACTGGGCGTCGCGCCTCTTCAGCAGCACGTAACCGCCCACGAGCGCGGCGGCCACCCACAGCGCCATGATGCCCAGCCCGCCCCAGGGACCGTAGGGGGTGTCGTCGTCCGGGGGCTGGACCACCTGCATGATCTTGCTGCCGGCCTGGTCGGGCAGGAACCGGCCGACCTTCTTCGTGGCGTCGACGTTGCCGAGGATGTTGGAGATCAGGAAGAAGAACGGCATCAGGATGCCCAGCGACAGCATGGGGGAGCGCAGCATCGCGGCGACGCCCATGGAGAACAGCGCGATCAGCGTCATGTAGAGACCGCCGCCGATGACCGCCCGCAGCACCCCGTCGTCGCCGATGGAGGCCTTGTGCTCGCCGAGCATGGCCTGGCCCAGGAAGAAGGCGGCGAAGCTGGTGGCCATGGAGACGACGAGGGCGAGCGCGGTGGCGACCGCGAGCTTGCTGAACAGGAAGGTGCCGCGCTGCGGCACGGCCGCCAGCGAGGCGCGGATCATGCCGGTGCTGTACTCGTTCGAGACCACCAGCACCCCGAACACGATCATCGCCAGCTGACCGAGACTCATTCCCGCGAAGCTGATGAACGTCGGGTCGAAGGCCGCCCGGTCCTGCGCGCTCAGCGAGTCGAACTCGTTCTTCGACAGGGCCGAGATCAGCATGCCGAGCGCGATGGTGACCACCACAGCCAGCGACAGTGTCCACACGGTGGACGCCACCGACCGGATCTTGGTCCACTCCGACCGTACGACCTGCGTCGCCGTCATGCCGCTCAGCCCTTCGTCCAGCTCGCGCCCCACTGCTGCTGCGGGGGTGCGGGCGTGCCGGTGCCGGTGCCGGTGTGCGCGTGGTACTCCACCGACTCCGCGGTCAACTGCATGAACGCCTCCTCCAGGGAGGCCTGCTGCGGGCTCAGCTCGTGCAGCGTCAGCTGGTGGCGGGCCGCCAGCTCCCCGACGGCCTCGGCCGTGGACCCGTCCACCTCCAGCGCCCCGTCACCGCTCTCCGCGGCCGTCATCCCGCCCCCGTGCAGCACGTCCAGCAGCCGCTCCCGCTGCGGACTGCGCACCCTCACATACGAGCGTGAGTTGCGCGCGATGAAGTCGGCCATCGAGGTGTCGGCGAGCAGCCGGCCCTGCCCGATGACCACCAGGTGGTCGGCGGTCAGCGCCATCTCGCTCATCAGATGGGAGGAGACGAAGACCGTACGGCCCTGGGCGGCGAGCGACTTCATCAACGTGCGGATCCAGTGGATGCCCTCGGGGTCGAGGCCGTTGACCGGCTCGTCGAACATCAGGATGCGCGGGTCGCCGAGCAGCGCGGCGGCGATGCCGAGCCGCTGGCCCATGCCGAGCGAGAACCCCTTGGCCTTCTTCCGCGCCACCGCCGTCAGCCCGACCGCGTCCAGCACCTCGTGCACCCGGCGCGGCGGGATGCCGTTGCTCTGGGCGAGGCACAGCAGATGGTTGTAGGCGCTGCGCCCCGGGTGCACGCCCTTCGCCTCCAGCAGCGCCCCGATGTACGTCAGCGGGTCCTTGAGCCGGTGGTAGTGCGTGCCGTCGATCCGCACATCCCCGGCGGTCGGGTGGTCCAGGCCCAGGATCATCCGCATGGTGGTCGACTTGCCGGCGCCGTTCGGACCGAGGAAGCCGGTGACGATGCCCGGCCGGACGGTGAAGGTCAGGGCGTCGACCGCCACCTTCTCGCCGTACCGCTTGGTCAGCCCCTCGAGCTCGATCATGCGGCCACGCTAGAACGGGACAAAGCCCTCTGCCACCTCAGTGGCAGAGGGCTTCGCCGACGTGCGGTCGCCGTTACCGGGACTGCTGGGCCGGAACCCCGCGGGAGATCGGCTCGTCCTCGGCGGCGGGCGCGCCGGTCGCGGCCACCGCGGCACCGGTGAGCGTCGCCAGCATCTCGCGGACGTTCGTCAGCTGGGCGTTGATGGAGTCGCGGCGGTTGGTCAGCGCCGCGAGCTCGCGCTCGGATTCCGAACGGATCCGGTCCGCCTTGGCGTTGGCGTCGGCCACGATGTCCTCGGCCTGGCGCTGCGCGGTCTCCACCGTCTGGCGGGCGCGGCGCTCGGCGTCGGTGCGCAGCTTCTCGGCCTCCAGGCGCAGCTGCTCCGCGCGGTGCTCGATCTCCGCCAGGCGCTTCTCGGCCTTGGCCTGACGCGAGGCCAGGTCACGCTCGGACTGCTCGCGGCGCTTGGCGAGGTTCGTCTCGAAGTCGGCGGCGGCCTGCGCGGCCTTGGCGCGGGTCTCCTCGAAGAGGGCGTCCGCCTCCTCCCGCTTGGACTGCGCGTCCTTCTGCGCCTCGGAACGCAGCTGGGACGCCTCGCCCTTGGCCTTCTCGACGATCCGGACGCCCTCGTCCTCCGCCTTGGCCTTGCGCTCGGCGGCGTACGACTCGGCGTCGTTGCGCACCTGCTGGGCGGCCGACTCGGCGAGCTCGCGGTGCTGCTCCGCCGCGCGCCGGGCCTCCTCGCGCAGGTCCTTGGCCTCCTCCTCGGCGAGTCGGAGGATCTTCTCCACGCGCGCGCCGAGACCCGCGTACGACGGCTCGGCGTCGTTGACCTGGGCCTGGGCGTTCTGCGTCTCGAGGTGGAGCTCTTCGATGCGCTTTTCCAGAGCGGTGATGCGGGCGAGAGCGCTGTCACGGTCGGAGACGAGCTTGGAGATACGTTCGTCCACCTGAGCGCGGTCGTACCCACGCCGCACAAGCTCGAAGCCGTAGGGGGAAGTGTCGCTCATGGGGTTCCTGTCGAATGAGACCGGTGAGGTGATAGGTGGAATCCTAGGGGCCGAAGCGCTGTGTCATCGAGCGGATGCACGTTTGATACGGAGAATGACACCCCTTTTGAGTGGCTCGCCGCCGGAAGGCTTGCCAAAGCCATGGTCAAAGCCCTCACCGTACAAGGGTTTTGGTCCGGTTTGCTAGCTATCGGATGACTTGCCACTCGTACGGGTAGCACCCGCGGCGGCCCCCGCCTTGACCCCGTTGTCCTTGCCGCCCGCCGGCGCCTCGAAGGACTCCAGCGCCTCCAGCACATCCTGCACGCGGGAGATCTCCGCGTTGATGTCCTCGCGGCGCCGCACCAGCACCTCCAGCTCGCGCTTGCCCTCCTCGACCGTGCGCCGCGCCTCGCGGACCGCCTCGGCCTTCAGCTCCTCGGCCTCCTTCACGAGCGTGGCCTTCTTCTGCTCCGCCTCCTTCAGCAGACCCTCGGCCTTCTTCACGGCGGCGATCCGCACCTTGCCCGCCTCGGAGTTGGCCTCGGACACGATCTCCTTGGCCTTCGCCTCCGCCTTGGCGAGCTGCTCCTCGGCGGCCTTGATGAGCGCGTCGCAGCGGTCGCCCGTGGACTTCATCGTCTCCGACGCCTCACGGCGGGCCCGCTCGTGCAGCTCCTCGATCTCACCGGTGATGCGGTCGCGCAGCTCCTCGGCGCGCTCCCTGATCTGCGTCGCGTCCCGGCGCGCGCCGACCAGCAGCTCGTCCGCGTCCGCACGGGCCTTCTCCACCCGCGCGTTGCCCTCGACGGTCGCCTCGGACACCAGCCGCTCGGCCTCGGTGCGGGCCGCACCGACCATCGTGTCCGCCTGCGACTCGGCGTCCGCCGTCGTCTTCTGCGCCTGCTGCTGCGCCTCGGTGAGCAGCTTGTCCGCCTCGGCGGTGGTCTCCGTGATGAGCGTGTCGACCTGCTCGGCCGCCTCCGAACGCCGCTTGTTGGCCTCCTTGCGGGCCTCGTCCAGCGTCCGCTCGGCCTCCTCGCGCGCGGTGGCCACCAGCCGCTCGGCGTCCGACTCCGCCTCGGACCTGACCCGCTCGGCGTCCTGACGGAGCCGCTCCGCGTGCGTCTGCGCCGACCCCACCGTCTCCGCGGCCTCGGCCCGCAGCCGCTCCGCGTCACCGGTCGCGTCCGCGATCAGCTTCTCCGCCTTGGCGACCGACTCGGAGCGCACCCGCTCCGCCTCGGCGGCCGTCTCGGCCCGCAGCCGGTCGGTCTCCGTGATGGTGTCCTCGGTGAGCCGCTCGGCCTCGCCGCGGGCCTCCGTGATGAGCGTGTCCGCCTGCGTCGCCGCGTCCGAACGGATCCGGTTGGCGTCCTCGCGGGCCTCCGCCCGGGTGCGCGCGGCGGCCTGCTCGGCCTCGGCGACGGCGTCCGACGCCTCCGTACGCAACCGCTGGGCGTGCTCGGACACCTCCGCGCGGATCCGTTCGGCCTCCGTGATCGCCTCCGAGACGGTGCGCTCGGCCAGCGACTTGGCGGCCTCCGTCTCCTCGTGCGCCTCGCGCCGCAGCCGGCCCGCGTCCTCGCTCGCCCGCTCCCGCTCCGCGTAGGCGTCGGCGCGGACCCGGTCCGCCTCCTCCTCGGCCTCGCGGCGCGTACGGTCCGCCGCGTGCTCGGCGGCGGAGCGCAGCCCGGCGATCTCCTCCTGCGCCTGCTCGTGCAGCCCCGCGACGGAGTCCCGCACCTGCTGGGCGTGCTGCTCGGCCGCCGACACCATCTCCGTGGCGCGCCGGTCCGCCTCCTCGACCAGACGCACGGCCTCGGCCTGCGCCTCCTCCACACGGGTGCGCGCCGAGGCCAGCAGCTCCTCGCTCTGCCCGCGCGCCCGCTCGCGCTCCTGGTCGGCCTCCTGCCGGGCCGCGCCGAGGAGTTCCTCGGCCTCGCGCCGCCGCCGGGCCGCCTCCTCCTGCGCGGCGGCCAGGGCCTCGGACGCCTCCGCGCCGATCCGCTCGGCGGCGGCCTGCGCCTCCGCGCGCATCCGGTCGGCGCTGTCCTGCGCCTCCGACTTCAGCCGCTCCGCCTCGGCCGCGGCCTCCGAACGCAGCCGTACGGCGACGGACTCGCCCTCCGCGCGGGAGGCCGACGCGTCGGCGGCCGCCTCGTCGCGCAGCCGCTCGGCCTCGGCCTCCGCCTGCTGCTGGAGCGTACGGATCCGCTCGGCGGCCTCGCCGCGCAGCCGCTCGCTCTCCTCGGCCGCCTCACGGCGGATCCGGCCGGCCTCCTCGCGCGCGTCGCTCAGCGCCTGCTCGGCGGCGGCGAGCCGCTCCTCGGCCTCCGTGTGCAGCCGGGTCAGTTCGTCCGCGGCCTCCGCGCGGCGGGCCTCGACGGCCCGCTCGGTCTCCTCGCGCAGCTCGCGCGCGGCCCGCGAGGCGTCCTCCCTGAGCGCGTCGGCCTGCTCGACGGCCTCCGCGCGGTGCCGCTCGGCCTCCTTGCGCGTGCGGTCCAGCGTCTCCTCGGCCTGCCGGCGCAGCGTGGTGGCGCGCTCGATGGCCTCGGTGCGGACCTTCTCGCTGTCCGTCTGCGCGGTCGAGCGCAGCTCGTCGGCGTCCGCCTTCGCCTTGGCCAGGAGCTCCTCGGCGGACTTCGCCGCCTCCTCGATCTGCGCCACGGCCTCCTTGCGGGCCTCCGCGCGGATCCTCTCGCCCTCGGCGACCGCGTCCGCGCGCAGCTGCTCGGCCTCGCCGCGCAGTCGGCGCGCCTCCTCCTGCAGCTCGACCGTCTTGGCGCGGTACTCCTTGGTGTCGTCCTTCGCCGCGCCCTTGAGCTGCTGGGCGATGTCGTGCGCCTCCGCGCGCAGCCGGTCGGCCTCGGCCTCGGCCTCCCTGCGGATGCGCTCGGCCTCCTCGGCCGCCGCCTTCGTGGTCTGCTTGGCCTCCTCGGACGCCTTGTTGAGCACGTCCTCGGCGGTCTTGGCCGCCTTGGACAGCTGGGTGGCGGACTCCTCGGCGGTGAGCGTGCGGGCCTTCTCGGCGGCCTCCGCGACGATCTTCTCGGCCTCGGCGCGGGCGTCGGCGACCAGCTGCTCGGCGTCCGCCTTGGTGGTCTCCGCCTCCTTGGTGGCCTCGCTGACCAGCCGGGCCACCTGCTCCTTGGCGGTGCGCGTACGGGTCTCGTTGGCGGCCTCGGCGGAGGCGAGCGCCTTGGCGGCGGCCTCCTTCGCCTCGGCGACCACCTTCTCCGCCTCGGCGCGCGCCTCGCGCAGCGCGCTCTCGGCCTCCGTCATGCGCTGCTCGGCGGCCTTGGCGAGCTCCTGGGCCTCCCGGCGGGCCGACTCCGACTCGGTGGCCGTGGACGTCCGTACCTGCTCGGCGCGCTCGGTGGCCTCCTGCGCCTCCGTGGTGGCGGTGGTCAGCAGCCGTTCGGCGTCCGCGCGGGCCCGGCGCAGCAGCTGTTCGGCCTCCGCGCGGGCCGACTCGGCCTCGCTCTGCAGCCGGCGACGGGCCTCGGCCGTCAGCCGCTCGGCCTCCTCGCGGGCGGCGGCCATGGCCTGCTCGCGCTCCGCGCGGGTCTCCTCCATGAGCCGGCGGGCCTGCTCCTCGGTGCGGGCCCGCAGCTGCTCCGCCCACGCCACGTTCTCGTTGACGTGCGACTCGACGGTCTGCCTGCGCTCGGCCAGCTCCTGGTCGAGCTGCTGGCGCCGGGTCACCGCCTCCTGGTGCAGCTCCGCCTGCAGCCGGGCCGCCTGCTCCGCGTGCTCCTGGAGGATCCGCTGGGTCTGCGCCCGGGCCTGGCTCAGCTCCCGCTCGGCGTCCGCACGGAGCTGGTCGGCCTGCAGCTGGGCGTTGCGCAGCAACTGCTCGGCCTGGTAGCCGATGTCGCCGCCGTCGTACGCGGGCCGGGACATGATGGTGCGCCGCGCCTCGTGCAGCTTGGCGCGCAGCACCTCGACCTGGTAGCCGAGGTCCTCGGCGTGCTGGATCGCCTTTTCCCGCTCGGTCTTCAGCCGCTTCATCTCGGCTTCGAACCGAGAGAGGTGGTCGACGTCAGCCGCCGGCTCTCGCTCCTGGCTCTCGTAGCCCCGCACTGCGCGGTCCCATCCGTCCCCTGGTCGCAAGTTTGGCCGAGCTCCGTCCAACCGCCGAACGGGGCCCCCGGGGGAATGGTGTCAGATCAACGGCGGAGCATGGGCTGCTGCCCCGCGCTCGCCCCCCGAAACCCGGACCCCGGCGATCCCGCCGTCAGGGACGACGGGACTCGGTCACCACGCATGGAGCGGCGACCAGACCCAACCCTACCGGCCCTTATGTACGTGGGTCAGTGGTCGGACGACTCAACGGGCGCCGAAGTGACCAGTTCTGTCAGTACGCCATGGCAGTCCTTGGGGTGCAGGAAGGTGATCCGTGACCCCATGGAGCCGCGCCGGGGCTCTTCGTACAGAACGCGTACGCCCTTCTCCTTGATGTCGGCCGACTCCGCGTCCACATCCGCCGTACCGAAAGCGATGTGGTGGACGCCCTCGCCGTTCTTCGCCAGCCACTTGGCGACGGTGGAGTCCTCCCGGGTCGGCTCGAGCAGCTGCAGGTAGGAGGCCCCGCCGTCCGGGGTGTCGTTGATCTTGAGCATGGCCTCGCGCACGCCCTGCTCCTCGTTGACCTCGGAGTGGAACACCTCGAAGCCGTAGGTGGCCCGGTAGAACTCCACTGTCTTGTCCAGGTCGAAGCAGGCGATCCCGATGTGGTCGATTCGCGTCAGCATGGATTCAGTGCAGCGCCTCCGGGGCGGTTACGCAACGTGCGCGCGATCACACCGAAAGGCCGATGACGGGGTCCACCGCACGTCAGTACATTCGAAGTAAACCCTCGTTCACTCCTCGGCTGTGCAGCCGGAAGGGGATCGCAGCTCATGTCTTCCGCAACTTCCGCATCATCCGCAGCGAACGGCACGACCTCCGTCATCGTCGCGGGCGCCCGCACCCCCATGGGACGGCTGCTCGGCTCGCTGAAGTCATTCTCCGGAGCCGACCTCGGCGGCTTCGCGATCAAGGCCGCCCTCGACCGTGCGGGGATCGGTGGCGACCAGGTCCAGTACGTGATCATGGGCCAGGTGCTCCAGGCCGGGGCGGGGCAGATCCCGGCCCGCCAGGCAGCCGTCAAGGCCGGCATCCCGATGAACGTCCCGGCGCTCACGATCAACAAGGTGTGCCTCTCCGGTCTCGACGCCATCGCGCTCGCGGACCAGCTGATCCGCGCGGGCGAGTTCGACGTGATCGTCGCCGGCGGCCAGGAGTCCATGACCAACGCCCCCCACCTGCTGCCGAAGTCCCGCGAGGGCTTCAAGTACGGCGCGGTGCAGATGCTCGACGCCATGGCGCACGACGGTCTGACGGACTCCTTCGAGAACATCGCCATGGGCGAGTCCACCGAGAAGCACAACACCCGTCTCGGTATCGCGCGTCCCGAGCAGGACGAGATCGCCGCCCTGTCCCACCAGCGTGCCGCCGCCGCGCAGAAGAACGGCGTCTACGAGGCCGAGATCACCCCGGTCGAGATCCCCCAGCGCAAGGGCGACCCCGTCCTGTTCAGCAAGGACGAGGGCATCCGCGGCGACACCACGGCCGAGTCGCTCGGCAAGCTGCGCCCGGCCTTCTCGAAGGACGGCACCATCACCGCGGGCTCCTCCTCGCAGATCTCGGACGGTGCGGCGGCCGTGGTCGTGATGAGCAAGGCCAAGGCGCAGGAGCTGGGCCTGGAGTGGATCGCCGAGATCGGCGCCCACGGCAATGTGGCCGGCCCCGACAACTCCCTCCAGTCGCAGCCGTCCAACGCGATCCGGCACGCGCTGAAGAAGGAGGGCCTGGAGGTTTCCGACCTCGACCTCATCGAGATCAACGAGGCTTTCGCCGCGGTCGCCGTCCAGTCAATGAAGGACCTGGGCGTTTCCATCGAAAAGGTGAACGTCAACGGCGGCGCCATCGCCCTCGGTCACCCGATCGGGATGTCCGGCGCGCGGCTCGTGCTGCACCTGGCGCTGGAGCTGAAGCGGCGCGGCGGTGGTGTCGGTGCGGCGGCGCTGTGCGGCGGCGGCGGCCAGGGTGACGCGCTGATCGTGCGGGTACCCAGGGCCTGAGCCCGGTTTTCCTACTGGTTTCCTCTGGTTTCCTCTCGTGAACGGAGCTGTGATGCAGGACGTCTCCTCGCTGGTCGCCCAGGCCAGGGAAGGCAGGCCACGGGCCGTGGCCCGGCTGATCTCCCTGGTGGAGGGGGCGTCCCCGCAGCTCAGGGAGGTCATGGCGGCCCTGGCGCCGCTCACCGGCAACGCCTACGTGGTCGGCCTCACCGGCTCCCCGGGCGTGGGCAAGTCGACCTCGACCTCGGCCCTGGTGACCGCGTACCGCAAACAGGGCAAGCGGGTCGGCGTCCTGGCCGTCGACCCGTCCTCCCCGTTCTCCGGAGGCGCCCTGCTGGGCGACCGCGTCCGTATGTCGGAGCACGCCTCCGACCCGGGCGTCTACATCCGCTCCATGGCCACCCGCGGCCACCTGGGCGGCCTCGCCTGGGCCGCGCCGCAGGCCATCCGCGTCCTGGACGCGGCCGGCTGCGACGTGATCCTGGTGGAGACGGTGGGCGTGGGCCAGTCGGAGGTGGAGATCGCCTCCCAGGCCGACACCTCCGTGGTGCTGCTGGCCCCCGGCATGGGCGACGGCATCCAGGCCGCCAAGGCCGGAATCCTGGAGATCGGCGACGTCTACGTCGTCAACAAGGCCGACCGCGACGGCGCCGACGCCACCGCCCGGGAGCTGAACCACATGCTCGGCCTGGGCGAGTCCCGCGCCCCGGGCGACTGGCGCCCCCCGATCGTCAAGACGGTCGCCGCCCGCGCGGAGGGCGTCGACGAGGTCGTCGAGGCCCTGGAGAAGCACCGCGCCTGGATGGAGGAGCGGGGCGTCCTGACGGAGCGCCGGCTGGCCCGGGCCTCCCGCGAGGTGGAGACCATCGCGGTCACGGCCCTCCGCGAACGCATCGGCGACCTCCACGGCGACCGCCGCCTGGGCGCACTGGCGGAACGCATCATCGCCGGCACGCTGGACCCGTACCACGCGGCGGACGAGCTCGTGGAGGGCCTGACAACCACCCCGCCCGGCACCCCACCCAGCCCGTCCGGCCCACCCAGCCCGTCCGTCTGAGGACGAGGCCCGAAGGGCCGAAAGGGGGGTCTGGGGCGCAGCCCCAGGGACCGGAAGGGGAGGGAAGGGGCGGCGGGGGCGAAAACACCTAGGGTCTGTGTGGAGTTGTGATCAAGGCTGCGATCCGAGGTATCGGATCCAGAGGAGGCCAGCGCATAATTCGAGTCCGGCCTGGTAGCTTTCAGGCTTCTTGTCGTAGCGGACGGCGAGACCACGCCAGTCCTTGATCTTGTTGATGGTGCGTTCGACGCTGTTGCGGAGCTTGTACATCTGCTTGTCCCAGGTGACGGGCCGTCCGCCGCGTGAGCCCCGGTTCTTGCGGTGGGCGGCCTGATCCTTCTTCTCGGGGATGACCGCTTTGATTCCATGTTTACGCAGGTGGGAACGGTTCTTGCGGGACGAGTACGCCTTGTCGCCCGCGACTGCGACCGGCCGGGTGCGGGGCCGGCCGACCGGGCCGGGGACGCGGATCTTGTTCAGGACGGGGATGAACTGCGGACTGTCCCCGGCCTGCCCCGCAGTGATCTTCAGCGAGAGAGGCAGGCATTGCGGCACGCAGGACAGGTGCGTCTTCGTGGTCAGTCCGCCGCGGGAACGCCCCAGGTCGGCGGCGGCGAGTCGGGCCTGGCGGCGACGCCTCACGCGTCGTCGTTCTTCCCGCTCCGGGTCCAGTTGCCCGTCTTGTTCCTGGCCGGCGCCCCTTTTTCCGCGGCGGCCTTCTCCAGTGCGTCAAGGGTCTCGGGCTCCACGATCATCCCGGCAGCATCATGATGGGCCCGGACCGTGGTCGAGTCCACGCTGACCAGCGACAAGTCCACCAGGCCCCGCTTCGCCGCCTCGGCGATCGCCCCCTGGAACACCGCGGTGAACACCCCGGCATCCCGCCACTGCCGAAACCGGCCGTAAACGGTGGACCAGTGCCCGAACCGTTCGGGCAACTCCCGCCATTTCGCCCCGTTCCTGAACCGCCACACGACGCCCTCGAAGTGCGCCCGCAGGTTCTCCGGGTACGGCCCGTACTCACCGACCGGCAGGAACGGGGAGATGAACTCCCACTCGGCATCCGAAAGTTGAGGTCGAGACACCCCACCGTTCTACTCCAAAGGCCCCGACCCTCCCGAGCCGGGGCCCCACGAGATCACAACTCCACACAGGCCCTAGTCGTCGTCGGAGTCGCCCCGGTCGGCGCTGACCGCACCGCTGCTCACGTCGACCCGCCAGTCCCGCTCGTCACCGGAGGAGGCCCGCGTCTCGGCCTCCCACCCCCGGTCGCCGTCGTCATCGAGGTCCACGGAGACCACCGTCCCCTTGGCGGCAGCCGCCTCCGCGGCCTCCTGGGCCGACACCGAGGCCCCCTTCAACGCGGCCCGCACCTCACCGGCGTCGTCCTCGTCGTCCTGCGAGGCGCCGAGGACCTTGCCGCTGCCCGGGTCGACGCGCACGCTGTGCCAGGTGTCGCCGCGGCCGAGAACCTCGACCTCCCAGCTTCCGTCGTCGTCCAGCTCGGCGGAGACGGCCGTACCCGGCGTGTGCTTCAGCGCGGCGGCGATGGCGTCGGCGGCGCTCACGTCACCGGAGACGGCACGCTCGTCACGGTCGTCGTCCTGCCCGTCGTCGTCCCGCGCGTCGTCGTCCCCGGCCCGGGTCTCCGTCTGCGTCACAGGCGCCGACGTGTCGTCGTCCCCCGAGACCGCGATGGCTGTCGCCGTCCCGCCGCCGACCAGAGCCGCGGCCGTGACGACGGCGATCACGATGTTGCGCTTCATGCTGGTTCCTCCCGAGCTGCTTGGTTTTCGACGACTTCACTCTCGCCGACGGACGCTGAGCGCAACCTGAAGCCGCCTGAAGTGATCTTCAGCTTCCCTTTGCCACCCTGGACCCATGCGCCCGCCCGTCTCCCACCACCACCCTGCCGGAGGCGCTTCGCGCCGCCCCTTTCGATTCTTGATCGTCGAGGACGAAAAACGCCTCGCCCTCTCCCTGGCCAAGGGCCTCACCGCCGAGGGCTACGCCGTGGACGTCGTCCACGACGGCCGGGAGGGGCTGCACCGGGCCACGGAGGGCACGTACGACCTGCTGATCCTCGACATCATGCTGCCCGGCCTGAACGGCTACCGCGTCTGCGCCGCCCTGCGCGCCGCCGGACACGACGTGCCGATCCTGATGCTCACGGCCAAGGACGGCGAGTACGACGAGGCCGAGGGCCTGGACACCGGCGCCGACGACTACCTCACCAAGCCGTTCTCCTACGTCGTCCTCGTCGCCAGGATCAAGGCACTGCTGCGCCGGCAGAGCCCCGGCGCCTCCCCGGTCCATGTGCACGGCGACCTCAAGGTCGACACCGCCGCCCGCCGCGTGTACCTGGGCGAGGACGAAGTGACGCTGACCGCCAAGGAGTTCGCGGTCCTGGAGCACCTCGTGCTGCGGGCCGGCGAGGTGGTGTCCAAGGCCGACATCCTGGAGCACGTCTGGGACTTCGCCTATGAGGGCGACCCCAACATCGTCGAGGTCTACGTCAGCGCCCTGCGCCGCAAACTGCGCGCCGGACTCATCCGTACCGTGCGCGGTGCCGGCTACCGGCTGGAGTCGGCGCCGTGAGCCGGCTGTTCGGCTCGGTCCGCGCACGGGCGACGCTCGGTGCGGTCCTCGTCGTCGCGGTGGCCCTGGTCGCGGCGGGCACCGCCGTGCTGCTGTCGCTGCGCTCCAATCTGATCGGGGAGGCGGGTACCGAGGCGGAGCGCTCCGCGCGGGCGGTCGCCGCCGAACTCGCCGCCCGGACGCCGTACGACAAGCTCTCCGGCCTGGACACCGAGGGCCGGCCGGTGCAGATCGTCGACGAGGACGGCACCCTGGTCGCGGCCTCCGAGGACCTGGAACGGATCACCGGCACGGCGACGCCAGACGTGACGCCGGCGCCGTCGCCGCCCGGCGATGACGGCGACGATGACGACGACGCGGACGACTCCCGCGACGACTCGCGTGACGACTCCGGTGACGACGACTCCGGCGAGTCCCTGGACGTCGGAGAGATCGCCCGCGGGGTCACCTTCGAGAACGGCTCCGCGACGATCGACGGCGACAGCGAGGACTACCGCTTCGCCGCCGTCGAGGTGCAGACCCCCGACCGGGGCCGGCTGACGGTCCACGCGGGTGCCCCGCTCGCCGCCGAGCACAGCGCGGTGAGCACCGCGCTGACCGGGATGCTCATCGGCCTCCCCGTCCTGCTCGGCGTGGTCGCCGGCGTGACCTGGCTGGTCACCGGGCGTGCCCTGCGTCCGGTGGAGGGCATCCGCCGGGAGATGGCCGCGATCACCGCCTCCGAGGATCTGGCCCGCCGCGTGCCCGAACCGGCGACGCACGACGAGATCGCCCGCCTGGCCCGCACCACCAACGCCACGCTCACCGCGCTGGAGGCGTCCGTGGAGCGGCAGCGGCGGTTCGTCGCCGACGCCTCGCACGAGCTGCGCAGCCCGATCGCGTCGCTGCGGACGCAGCTGGAGGTGGCCGCGGCCCACCCGGAGCTGCTCGACCTGGACGGCGCCGTAGAGGACACCGTGCGGCTCCAGCAGCTCGCCGCCGATCTGCTGCTGCTCGCCCGGCTGGACGCGGGGGAGCGGCCCGCCGACGCGCGGGTGGACCTGGCCGCACTGGCCCGTGAGGAGGCCGCCGGGCGTCCGGGTGTGACGGTGGACGCGGAGCCGGCGGAGGTGACCGGATCGCGGGGACAGCTCGGCCGTGTGCTCGCCAACCTGCTGGACAACGCCCGGCGGCACGCCCGCGAGCGGGTCACCGTGACCGTGCGGCGGGAGGGCGCGTGGGCGGTGCTCGGGGTGGCCGACGACGGCGAGGGTGTGGCCGAGGCCGACCGGGAGCGGATCTTCGAGCGGTTCGTACGGCTGGACGCGGCCCGCAGTCGCGACGACGGTGGCGCGGGACTGGGGCTGGCGATCGCGAGGGACGTCGCCGTACGGCACGGCGGGACGCTCACCGCGGGTGCGGCGCCGGCCGGCGGAGCCCTGTTCGAACTCCGCCTGCCGCTCGCCCGCACGGGCTGAGGGCCGTCAGGAACGCCCTCTCTGGCCCCGCAGATGCTCGGCGATGGGCTTCAGCGCCTTGTCGAGTTCGATGAGCGCCTCGGGGGCGAGCAGGTCGATGAAGTGCCGGCGCACGGACGCCACGTGGTGCGGCGCGACCTTCTGCATGGTCTCCATGCCGTGCTCGGTGAGGACCGCGTACAGTCCGCGGCGGTCGGACTCGCAGTTCTCGCGCCGGACCAGGTTCGCGTTCTCCATGCGGGTGATCTGGTGCGAGAGGCGGCTCTTGGACTGCATGGTGGCGGAGGCGAGGTCGCTCATCCGCATCCGCCGGTCCTCCGACTCGGACAGGTTCACCAGGATCTCGTAGTCGTTCATTGTCAGGCCGAACGGCTGCAGATCCTTCTCGAGCTGGTAGGTCAACAGCTTGTTGACCTCCAGGTGGGTGCGCCAGGCGCACTGCTCCGCATTGGTCAGCCAGCGGGTGGCCGTCTCGGTCTCCATGAATGAAGTCTACCTAAGGAAGTTGAAAGGCGAACTAATAGGGCTTCCGTGTGACATCGCGGTCAGGCGTTCGATGTCACACCCCGCACACTACCGCTCACAGCCCGAAGCGACGCTGGAGGTCTCCCAGCTGTCCGGGAAGACGCGGTGCCCCTGCCCCCTGCCCCTGGCCGCCCGGAACCCCGCTCCCGGGTACCCCCGGCTCGTGCGGGGTGACGCCCGTGGCCTGCTCCGCCATCAGCGTCTCGGACGACTGGAGCAGCACCGTGCCCGCCCCCACGAACTCGAACTGGTGCTCCTCGCCGGAGGCCCCGCCCAGGCCCGTCATCGCACGTAGACCGCCCATGACGCCGGTCATGTAGCCGTGGTCGTAGTGGTGGCACGGGGACGGGCAGTCCGCCCAGCCGACCAGCGCCTGCGGGTCCACCCGGATCGGCGGCTCCATGAACACCACCGGACCGTTGGACGCGGCGACGAACTTCCCGGTTCCGATCAGGGTCAGAAAACCCGGCACGATCGACTGCTTCAGCGACAGACTTGGCTGAAAAGCTAGCAAGTTGCCCGAGCGAATGGTCAGGTTGCCGTCCTCGAGGTCGTACGAATTCACATCGAAGGCCCGGTCGGCGAGGAGCATCTTGCCCGAGCCCTCCGCCACGACCCAGTCGCTCGCGTGCAGAGGCGAATGGAACGACGTACGGACAAGTCGGTCGAGTCGCCCGTGTCCGATGCCGTTGAACTCGATCGAGCCGTAGTAGGCGATCATCTTCCCCTTCTGCATGAACCACTGGGTGCCCTTGAGCTCCACGCAGAAGGTGTAGTGATCGACGTTGTCGTCGGACGGCAGCGTCATCGGGTCGTGCACAGGGCTGCTCACAGCTTCTCCTCCGATGCCTGGACGTACACGGCACCGCTGCCGCTCAGCTCCAACTGGAAGGCCTCGCCGGAGCCGCGGCCCACCATGTCCCGCCAGCCGAGGGCGGTCGACAGCTTGTTGCGGACGTCGCCGTGGTGGGCGACGTAGGCCTGGGGGTCGACGTGCACGGGCCGCTGCGGGGTGATCGGCACCTCGATCACTCCTCCGTGGGCCATCACGGCGACGGCGCCGTGCCCCTTCAGCGACGTGGTGAACAGCCCCTGCCCGGAGACCTGCCCGCGGACCATGCCCATCACCCCGCCCTGGGAGCCGAGGAACACCGTCCCCTGCTCCAGCGTGCCCTCGAAGGCCAGCAGGCGGTCGGCCTCGACGTACAGCGTGTCCCCGGCGAGGCTGATCACCTGGATGTGATGGCCGCCGTGCCCGAACAGCACCGTGCCACTGCCCTCGACGGTCATCAGGGGCGTGTCCTCGTTGGCCACGCGCCGGCCGATCATCGACATCACCCCGCCCTGGCCGCCGGCCGTGTTCGGGGTGAACGAGACCTCGCCCTTGTACGCGAGCATCGCGCCGCGCTGGCTGAACAGCCGCTGACCGGGCGCCACGGTGGCCTCGATCATCTTGGAGTTGATCTCCCGGAAGCCCATGTCAGACGTCCCCCGCGATCGTGTTGCGCTCACTGGGCTGGACGTAGACCACCCCGTCGCCCTCGAAGCGGATCTGGAAGGCCTCGCCGCCGCCCTCGCCCATCAGCGTGCGGAAGGTCACACCCGACTGGAACGACTGCCGCAGATTCCCCTGATGGGCCACATAGGCTCCCGGATCCACCGTCAGCGGGTACTGCGGGCTGACCCGGAGCAGCACGGCCGGACCGTCGGACATGATCGCCGCCTGGCCGTGCCCCTCGATCGTGGTCGTGAACAGCCCGTTGCCCTGCGAGGCCCCGCGCAGACCGGTGAACGTGGTCCCGGTGCGCAGCCCCCCGTCCGTCGCCAGCAGATTGCTGGACTCCACGTACAGCTTGTCGCCCTGCAGCCCCACCAGATTGATCTCGGAGGCCCGGTCCGCGAAAAAGCAGGTCCCGTGCCCCTTCACCTCCATCAGTGTCATCTGCTCACCCGTGAGCCGCCGGGTCACCATCCCCCGCAGGCCCTCACCGCCACCGCTGAGCTTCTTGAAGGCCATCTCGCCGTCGTACGCGACCATGGAGCCGTTCTTCGCCTTCACGGAATCCCCGGTCATGTCGACGGCGAGCACCTTGCTGCTCTGAAGTCGGAACATCGCCACGGTTGCGACGGTAGCGGCCCCTTTGCCCCGCCGACAGATCCCCGAGGCGGAGTCGCACCCCGAGGGAACCCCGATGGTCCCCCTTACGGACCCCCTCCCGTGATCGCGTACGGGGTTTGCCACAATGGACGCGCGCTTGTGCGTGTGTTCACAAGCCGTCCGAACCGTCGACGCCGACGTCTCTCCCACCGAAGGTGATCCGTGGACATCAAGACCGCCACCGCCCTCCGCCGACTCCGCCTGGTCTCGGGCCCCGAAGCGATCTCGTTCCTGCTGCTGCTCGTCTGCTCGGTCCTGAAGCGGACCACGGACTTCAACGCCGTCCCGGTGATGGGCGCGGTCCACGGTTTCCTCTTCGTCCTGTACGTGCTCTTCTGGGCGGACGCCTGGAACCGCGCCAAGTGGCCGTTGAAGACCGCCGCCTTCTACTTCCTCATGTCGGTCCTGCCCACCGGCGGCTTCTTCGCCGACCGCCGGCTCAAGCGTGAGGCCGAGGACGCGGTGATCGCCTCCCGTGCGCGCACCGAGGGAGTCGTGAACGCGTGATCGTCGCCTTCTCCGTGACGCCGCTGGGCGTCGGCGAGGACGTGGGGGAGTACGTCGCCGACGCCGTACGGGTGGTCCGCGAGTCGGGGCTGCCGAACCGCACCGACGCGATGTTCACCTCGGTCGAGGGCGAGTGGGACGAGGTCATGGACGTGGTGAAGCGCGCCGTGGCCGCGGTCGAGGCACGCGCGCCGCGCGTCTCGCTCGTCCTCAAGGCGGACATCCGCCCAGGTGTGACGGACGGCCTCACCTCGAAGGTGGAGACGGTGGAACGGCACCTGGCCGAGTAGCCGTGGGCAAGGGCCGCGTCCCGGGACCCAGTGGCGCCGCGTTTACCGGCAGGCCCACCGGGTCCCTTCATGCATCCGCTGCCCGCTGCTACCGGCCGGGCCTCGTGCCCGAGTGGCGTCTGCCTGCGCGGTCTCGATCAGTTCGGCCTCCAGGGCGTCGGCCAGTCGGTTGACGATCCCGTCGCCCGGTGAGACGAACGCGGGCCGGTCGCCCTCCCGCCGGGGCAGGCGTCGAAGCTGGGTGGTGTCGCGGTGGCCGCCGACCTCCGTCGACGTCTGGACTCGGGTGAATGGGAGCCTGGTGAGCGCTTCCCCGGTACGGTCGCGCTGGCGGCGGAGTACGGGGTGACGCAGTCGACGGTCCAGAAGGCCGTCGTCGCTCTCCGGGAGGAGGGACGCCTGCGTACGGTTCTGGGAGCGGGGAGCTATGTCTTGCGCTGACGGCTCCCCTGCGCAATGCGGCGGTACCGATGAGTGAGACAGGGCTGACCGACATATGACCGGCCGGTAGGGTCTGCTCCGTGCCGAAGCCGCTCAGTCTCTCGTTCGATCCCATCGCCCGCGCCGACGAGCTCTGGAAGCAGCGCTGGGGAAGTGTGCCGTCGATGGCCGCGATCACCTCGATCATGCGGGCGCATCAGATCCTGCTGGCCGAGGTCGACGCGGTGGTCAAGCCGTACGGACTCACGTTCGCGCGGTACGAGGCCCTGGTGCTGCTGACCTTCTCCAAGTCGGGTGAGCTGCCGATGTCCAAGATCGGCGAGCGGCTCATGGTGCACCCCACGTCGGTGACGAACACCGTGGACCGCCTGGTGCGCTCGGGCCTGGTGGCCAAGCGTCCCAACCCCAACGACGGCCGCGGCACCCTCGCGACCATCACCGACAAGGGGCGCGAGGTCGTCGAGGCCGCCACCCGCGACCTGATGGCCATGGACTTCGGCCTGGGCGCCTACGACGCCGAGGAATGCGCCGAACTCTTCGCCATCCTCCGCCCCCTGCGCCTGGCGGCGGGAGACTTCGAGGAGGGCTGACGCCGGACGGGCCGCGGGCGCCGCCCCCCGGTCGGCCCAAGCGCGGGCGCGAGCGCGACGGCCTCCTACAGGGCGATCCCCGCCCGCTTCGCCAGCGCGGTCACCTTGGGGTTGCTCCGCTTGTGCAGCGAGACGAGCACCCGGCTCAGTTCCTGGAAGGTCGGGTGCACCTTCGCCATCTGCGGCGTCGCCTTCCACGCGTCGGCGAGAGAGTCCACCGCCCCGTCGCGGTCGCCCAGCGCCAGCTTCGAGCGTGCGACGTTCATGTGCAGTGGTCCGATACGCGTGGCGGGCAGCGTGGGGCCCTCTCGTAGGTACCTCTCCCCGGCCTCCAGAGCATCCGCGTGCCTGTTCAGGTCCGCGTTGGTCGCCACCACGTGCGTCGCCGTGTTCTCCGGCCCGAAATGGATACCGTTGACGTTCACATCGGTGTCGAAGACCTCGGCCGCCTTCCGCGCCGCCTCGATGTGCCGCCGCGCCGTCTTCTTGTCCGCCAGCCGGCCGGCGAGCGTCATCCCCCGCAGATGCAGCAGCCCGAGCCCGAGGCTGCGGGCCCGGCCCGACAGGGTCGACTCGGCCTCCACCACCGCCTGGTCCACCACTGCGAGACCGCCCGCGAAGTCTCCGCCGTTGAGGAACGTACCGGCCTCGTCCCGGGCCGCGACGGCGCGAGTCAACGGGTTCGCCCGCTCCGCCGCCTGCTGCTGCTTGACCACCGCCAGTTCCGCCAGCGTCATCCAGCGGTGCCGCGCGGCGAGCCAGTAGGTCGTGCTGTAGACGTCGGCCACCTGTGCCCAGTGCTCCGGCAGACCTGTCGCGTGCGCGCGGTCCTGCGCCCGGCGCAGCAGGCCGGGCAGGCGCTGCGTCACGGCGGCCAGATCGGCGTCGCCGCGAAGGTGGACGAGTTCCGTCAGGTCCTGCTCCAGGAGCTCGCCGCGGACCGGCTCATCCGTAGGCAGATCGAAGCGCCGCATGGCACTCCGCAGCTCCTTCAGCCGGTCCTCGTCACCCGGGCCGACAGGGCTCCGTCCGAGCAATTCGTCCAGCGTGATTCCGAAAGCGTTGGACAGCGCCGCGCCCATGCCCTGGATCAGCGGGCGCTCACCTCGTTCGATCTTGCCGAGCATGGACTTCGACATGCCCGCCCTGGCGGCCAGGTGGTCCTGCAGCCAGCCGCGCTGCACGCGCAGGACCTTGACGTTGGCGCCCGGCCCGGGCGTGGTGCTCTCTGCGCTCATACGTGGTGTCTTCCCGGTCGGATGCTCCTGCTCTTGATGCTCTCAGTCCACGACTACCCACGCGCCGCCCTGTGCACTTCCTGTGCACCTTCGCTCACGCGGAGTGTCGTTGACTGGTTACGGACAGCGAACAAGGGAATGTCCGCGAGCTGAGGACAGACATGATGACCATGACGGTGTACCGGGTGACTCCGGACGGCAAGAAGATCGTGATCCGCGAAGAGCACGAGGTGACGCCGATCAGGACGATCCCGCTCTCCGACAACTGGCCGCCGTGCAGGTGCACTCGGCACCGTCACCTCGCGGCCGCACTCCGGTGAGCACTCACGGGCACATCGCGTGCCACCCCGCTGCCACCGAGGGCCGCCGACTCCCGGGCAGCCCTTGGATCACCGGCACCTGCTGGCTGTACTGCCGTCGCTCGAACGTGACCGTGACCTGGATCGGTCCCGTGGTCTCGTCCGGGGCACAGGCGCCGCTATACGGCTGCGCCATGTGCATCGCCGAACTGGACCACATGGTGTGGCAGTACTGCGCAGCGAGGGATCGCGCCTGAACACCCGACTTCCGTCTCGGTGGTTCCCCCTCGCACCATCACCGGGGCGGGCTGCACGACGACATCCATCACCCAAGGAGACAATCCGTGACCACGACTCTCGTACCCCTCGGCGCTCAGGCACCGGCGCCCGCCTACACCGTCACCATCGATCCCCACTCGTTCCGGTACGACGCGGACCGACAGGTCAACGTCACTCCTGACGGCGGGCTGTGGGCCTTGGAGCCCATCGCGGCCTCCTCCACCGGCACCAACAACGACTCCAACGGGCCGGCGGACGAGACGAAGGACCCGTACCTGTTCGAGGAACCAGACCCCAAGCAGGTACCGGCCGGGCACGGACTGATCAAGGTCGCGAGGTAACACGGTGACTGCACCGCGCGGGCACGTCCTGATCGTCGCCGAGCAACTCGATCCCACCGCGGACCTGGTGGTTCACGCACTCTCCGAGAGCGGAACGCCTGTGTTGCGGTTCGATCTGGCCGAGTTTCCCCAGCAGGTCGTCCTGGCCGCCGAGCACAGGGCCATGGCGCCCGGATGGCTCGGAAGACTGGAGACCAGCCGGCGCGCGGTGCGGTTGGAGGAGGTCCGGGCCGTCTACTACGGGCGGCCCGGCCTCCCCATCCTCTCTCCCCAGGTGGATGACGCCTACCGCGAATGGGCGCTGTCTCAGGCCCTCGTCGGCATGGTGCAAGTCCTGACTTCGCTGCCGGTCACCTGGATGAACCACCCCGACGTCTACCGGGCCGCCGCCCACAAGCCGGGTCAGCTCACCACCGCCACCGTGTGCGGCCTGCGCGTGCCCCGGTCCTACATCGGCAACGACCTCGCCGCCGCACGTGCATGGGGCGAAGACATCGGTGGCCCACTCGCGTGCAAGCCCATCGCCGCAGCCTCTCTCGACCTCGCCGGCCGCCCGGCTCTGATGATCCCACCCGCAGGCTCGACGTCGGCGACCTCGACGAGTCCCTGGAATTGACGGCCCACTATCTCCAGGAGTGGGTGCCCAAGGCGTACGAGGTACGCCTCACCGTCGTCGGCGGTCGCATGTTCCCCGTCGCCATTCATGCCAGGAGCGAACGGGGACGCGCCGACTGGCGCAGCGACTACGACGCCCTTGAGTACGAGCCTGTCGGAATCCCCGAAGATGTCGCCCGGCGAGTGCGACGCTTCATGAACTTCTACCAAATGAACTACGGGGCCTTCGACTTCGCGGTGCGGCCCGACGGTGAATGGGTTTTCTACGAGTGCAACCCGGCCGGCCAGTGGCAGTTCATCGCCCGGGCCACCGGATTGCCCATCCCCGAGGCGCACGCCTCTCTCCTGCGAGGAGCGATCAGTTGAGCTACGCGGACCCTCCTGCCGTACAAGCCCTGCGACAGGACATGACCCAACGGCTCGCGGACGACGGTCACCTGCGCGATCCCGCCTGGTACAGAGCGGTCGCCGAGACGCCCCGCCATGTGTTCGTCCCTCTCTTCCACCGCCAGATGGACGGTGAGTGGGCCGTCGTCACGGCCGACGACGACGGATACTTCGACGCGGTCTACAGCGACCGCGCACTGACCACGCAGGTGTCCGACGGCGTGGCCACCTCCTCCTCGTCCCAGCCCAGCCTCATGCTCCGGATGCTCGAAGCGCTCGGCGTCGAGGACGGTGACACGATCGGGGAGGTCGCCACCGGAACCGGCTACAACGCGGCCCTGATGTGTCACCGGTCGGGCGACAAGAACCTGATCACCGTGGAGGTCGACGCCCATCTCACTCGTCTGGCCAGGGCCCGCCTCGGCGAGGTGGGCCACCACCCGACGGTGCGGACGGCTGACGCCCGGGCGGGCTTTCCGGCCGACACCCCGTTGGACCGGATGATCATCACCTGCGGGTTCGACGCCTTCCCGTACGCTCTGGCGCGCAGTGTCAGGCCCGGAGGCGCCATCGTCTGCCCCCTCGGCTGGGGCAACGCTCGGATGAGCGTCAGCGAGGACGGCACCCTCTTGGGGCGTTTTCTTGCTGGTGGCTCCTACTTCATGAAGGCCCGCGACGAGAACGGCACAGGTGGCGTCCCGTACCCGGGGCCGCCCGGCGACCCCACCCACCGGAACGCCGTCGTCGACCCCCGCGATCTCGGCGACGACGGTTTTCGCTTCGTGCATTCCCTCGTAGTCGGTGAGATCGGGGAAGCCCGGGAGATGAGTGACGGCACGGTCACCGGCCACCGCATGTGGGCCGGCGACGGATCGTGGGCGTACGTGCAGGACGGCACGGTCCACCAGAGCGGTCCCCGCAGGCTGTGGGACATTGCCGAACGCACATACGAGTGGTTCGAGTCTCACGGGCACCCCTCGCGCGAACGTTTCGGTGTGACCGTCACTCCCGAGGGTCAGACGTACTGGCTCGACGAACCCGGCCAGGGGCTGCCGCAGGAGTGGCCGAGTCGCCGGCCCTGAGCCTCGGAGGTGCATGAGCGGGCTCGGGTGCCACCCGCCGGCTCCGGGAGCGGGGCCGACCCCCGCCAAGATCTCCCGGAGCGGCCGGATACGCTCAAAGGCATGAAGAAGAGCGTGTTCACCCGCTACCGGATCATGGCCTACGTGACCGGTGTTCTCCTCGTCGCGTTGACCTTTGGCATGATCGGCAAGTACGCGCTCGACATGGGCGGGGCCGCCGACTTCACCCAGGTGGTCAGCATCGCCCACGGATGGCTCTACGTCGTCTACCTGATCTTCGCGTTCGACCTCGGTTCCAAGGCGAAGTGGCCGGTCAAGAAGCAGCTCTGGGTGCTGCTGGCCGGGACCGTCCCCACGGCCGCGTTCTTCGTGGAGCGCAAGGTCAGCCGTGAGCTGGAGGCCAAGGTCGCCGACGAGGCCCCCGCGGTCGCGTAACGCGTCTCACCGCCGTGCGGAGCAGCGTACGGCGGTCTCCCATCGACATTTACTTGGACGTCCTAGTAAATTCGAGGGTATGGACGCTGACGCCATCGACGAGGGCCGCCGACGCTGGCAGGCCCGGTACGACGCCGCACGCAAGCGCGACGCGGATTTCACCACGCTCTCCGGCGATCCCGTGGAGCCGGTGTACGGTCCCCGGCCCGGGGACACCTATGACGGGTTCGAGCGGATCGGCTGGCCCGGTGAGTATCCCTTCACCCGCGGTCTGTATCCGACCGGCTACCGGGGGCGGACGTGGACCATCCGGCAGTTCGCCGGGTTCGGCAACGCCGAGCAGACCAACGAGCGCTACAAGATGATCCTCGGCAACGGCGGGGGCGGCCTCTCCGTCGCCTTCGACATGCCGACGCTCATGGGCCGCGACTCCGACGACCCGCGCTCGCTGGGCGAGGTCGGCCACTGCGGGGTGGCCATCGACTCGGCGGCCGACATGGAGGTGCTGTTCCGGGACATCCCGCTCGGTGACGTCACCACCTCGATGACCATCAGCGGGCCCGCCGTGCCCGTCTTCTGCATGTATCTCGTCGCCGCCGAGCGGCAGGGCGTCGACCCGGGCGTGCTCAACGGCACGCTGCAGACGGACATCTTCAAGGAGTACATCGCGCAGAAGGAGTGGCTGTTCCAGCCCGAGCCGCATCTGCGCCTCATCGGCGACCTGATGGAGCACTGCGCCGCCGGCATCCCCGCGTACAAGCCGCTGTCGGTCTCCGGCTACCACATCCGCGAGGCCGGGGCGACGGCCGCGCAGGAGCTGGCGTACACGCTGGCGGACGGCTTCGGGTACGTGGAACTGGGGCTCAGCCGCGGGCTGGACGTCGACGTCTTCGCGCCCGGGCTGTCCTTCTTCTTCGACGCGCACGTCGACTTCTTCGAGGAGATCGCCAAGTTCCGTGCCGCCCGGCGCATCTGGGCGCGCTGGATGCGGGACGTGTACGGCGCGCAGAGCGAGAAGGCGCAGTGGCTGCGGTTCCACACGCAGACCGCCGGTGTCTCGCTGACCGCGCAGCAGCCGTACAACAACGTCGTCCGCACGGCCGTGGAGGCGCTGGCCGCGGTGCTCGGCGGGACCAACTCGCTGCACACCAACGCCCTCGACGAGACCCTCGCCCTCCCCAGCGAGCAGGCCGCCGAGATCGCCCTGCGCACCCAGCAGGTGCTGATGGAGGAGACCGGCGTCGGCAACGTCGCGGACCCGCTGGGCGGTTCCTGGTACGTCGAGCAGCTCACGGACCGGATCGAGGCGGACGCCGAGAAGATCTTCGAGCAGATCAAGGAGCGGGGCCTGCGCGCCCACCCGGACGGCAAGCACCCGGTCGGGCCGATCACCTCCGGCATCCTGCGCGGCATCGAGGACGGCTGGTTCACCGGCGAGATCGCCGAGTCGGCGTTCCGCTACCAGCAGGCGCTGGAGAAGGGCGACAAGCGGGTCGTGGGCGTCAACGTCCACACCGGGTCGGTCACCGGGGACCTGGAGATCCTGCGGGTCAGCCACGAGGTGGAGCGCGAGCAGGTCCGGCTGCTCGGCGAGCGCAAGGCCGCCCGCGACGACGCGAAGGTGCGCGGCGCGCTCGACGCCATGGTCGCGGCGGCGCGCTCCGGCGCCAACATGATCGAGCCCATGCTCGACGCCGTACGCGCGGAGGCGACGCTCGGCGAGATCTGCGGCGTGCTGCGCGACGAGTGGGGCGTGTACACGGAGCCGGCCGGCTTCTGAACCCCGGCACGCGGCTCGCACACGGCAACCCGGCAGGCACGGTGTCGACGGACACGGTGCCTGCCGGCCGCGTTGTGCGGGCGCTCCGTACGCCACCTAGATCGCCGCCACGCTGGTGTTCGTGCTGCTCCACGGCCGTGACTACGGCCGTGTCAACTGGGCGCTGGACTTCGTCGGGGTCGACCCGATCGCCTGGCAGGACGCATCTGGCGCTGGACCGGCTGCACCGCGCTGATCTACCTGGCCGCGATGCGGGAGATCCCGCAGGGTATCGGGTCGGCCGAGCCGCCGTCGGCCGGTGCGCCGTTGCAGGGTGCCGTGCCGCTGGGTGGGAGCGGTCGGTCAGCCGGAGATCAGCAGTACCCCGGCGTACGACAGTCCGGCCACGACCACCCACGCCCCCAGGCCCAGGGCCGCGACGCGGGCGCCCGTGCGGGTCAGGGCGGGCAGGTCGACCGCGCTGCCCAGGCCGAACAGGGCGGCGGCGAGCAGGAGTTCCTGGGCGATGTGGGCCGCCTCCAGGGCCGGTGCGGGCAGCAGGCCCGTGCTGCGCAGCGCCACGGCGGCGAGGAAGCCGACGACGAACAGGGGGACCAGCGGCACACGCGGTGCACCCGGGACGCGGCCCTTGCCGCGCCGGACGCCCAGGGCGACCGCCGCGACGATCGGGGCGAGCAGGGCCACCCGCATCAGCTTCACCAGCACCGCCTCGCCGAGCGCCGCACCGCCCGCCGTCTGCGCGGTGGCGACCACCTGCCCGACGTCGTGCACGCTCGCGCCGACCCAGCGCCCGAACTCGGCGTCGCTCAGCCCGAGCACGCCCTGCAGCAGCGGCAGCACGGCGATGGCGAGCGTCCCGCAGAGGGTCACCAGGGCGACCGAGGTGGCCGCGTCCCGCTCGTCGCTGCCGCGGGCCTCGCCCACCGCGCCGATCGCCGACGCCCCGCACACCGCGTACCCGGCGGCGATCAGCAGGGGCTGGTCGCCGGGCAGGCCGAGGCGTCTGCCGAGCCACCAGGTGCCCAGCAGCGTGACCGTCACGACGCCCAGCACCATGAGGACGGCGGCCCAGCCCAGGGCGCGGATGTCGGCGAAGGCGAGCCGCAGCCCGAGGAGCACGATCCCGGCCCGCATCAGCCGCTTGCCGGCGAACGACAGCCCCGGCCGCGCGGAGGTCCGTACGACCGACCGCAGCCGGGGCAGATGCGCGGCCACGACGCCCAGCACGACGGCGGCGGTCAGCATCGGCACGCCGGGCAGGACCCGGTGCACGCACCAGGCGGCCGCGACCGCGAGTGCCGCGAGGACGAGTCCGGGCCGGCGGGTGGCGGCCGCGGCGCCCGGGGCGGGTGCGGCCGGCCGTTTCTCCAGCAGCGCCATCAGCGGTCCGCCGGCTGTGGATAGACCCGGCGGACGCTGGTGCCGAAGCGGGATATGTCGGCGCCGTAGACGTGCAGGGATATCGCCCTGCCGGGCCCGTCGTTCCGGACCCGGTGGATGTCCCCGGGCGGGGCGAAGCCGCAGACCTCGCCGCGCTCGTTGACCACGTCGGCGGTGGCGACGAGCCGTGCGCCGTCGTCCGGGCCGGCGGCGGGCAGCAGCCGGTAGCGCCGCTCGTGCTCCCGGCCCTCGTGGACGCCGGTGGTGCACCAGGCGATGTGGTCGTGCACCGAGGTGCCCTGGCCGGGCAGCCAGACCAGGGCGACGACGGAGAAGCTGCCGTCGTGCTCGGCGTGCAGCAGGTGCTGTCGGTAGTGCGCCGGGTCGCTCTCGCACTGCCCGGGGGTGAGCAGGTCGGGGGCGCCCAGGTGCGGGGCGAGGCACTCGCCGACGAGATGGGCCGTGGGGTCGGGCGGCAGTCCGCGGCCGACGGTGGCTCTGATGTCCGCGATCAGGGTGGCGAGGCGTGCGGTGGGGCGCGGGACGGTGAAGGCGTCCGGGAGACTCGTGGCACCGGGAGCGGGAGGCATGGCAGGAGCGTCGGCCGCCAGGACGCATCACGTCCAACGCGAGTTTCTTCGCCTTTCCCAAGCACCGCTTATGGATGGGCCCGTCCGGCAAGGACTCAGCAGCCGTCCTTCGCGGCCGCCACCGCCTTCAGCCCCTCCAGGACGCGCGCCGTCGCCGGTATCCGCAGGTGCTCGGGCAGGACGTAGGCGGAGATCTTGCGCCGGGAGACGGGCCGCAGCGGCCGGCCGGCGACCTTCGGATGGCGCATGAAGTTCAGGACGAGCGAGGGGAGCATGGCGACCCCCAGCCCCTCCGCGACCAGGCTCTGCACGGCGAGGTTGTCGTCGGTCATGAACGCGATGTCGGGGACGAACCCCTCCTCCGCGCACTCGTGGAGCAGATTGGCCCGGCAGCGCGGGCAGCCGGCGATCCAGCGCTCCTGGGCCAGATCCGTGAGACGGACCGCCCGCCGACGGGCCAGCGGGTGCCCGGCCGGCAGCAGCACGGTCAGCTGGTCCTCCAGCAGCGGTATCTCCACCAGCCCTTCCGGAACCTGTTCGTGCAGTCCGGGATAGGTGAACGCCAGCGAGACGTCGCACTCGCCCCGGGTGAGCCGCCGCAGCGACTCGGGCGGCTCGTTCTCCAGCAGGTCGACGCGGAGCGCGGGATGGTCGACGGTCAGCCGGGCCAGGGTCTCGGGGATCAGGGTGGAGTTGGCGCTCGGGAAGGCGCACAGGCGGACCCGTCCGGCGCGCAGCCGCGTGAGGGCGTTCATCTGCTCCTGCGCGGCGGACATGGCGTCGAGAATGACCGAGGTGTGCCGGGCCAGCGCCTCGCCGGCCTCGGTGAGCCGCAGACCGCGGCCCACCCGGACGAACAGGGCGGAGCCGGTGTCCCGCTCCAGGGCCTTCATCTGCTGGGTGATCGCCGGCTGGGTGTAGCCGAGGGCACGGGCGGCGGCCGAGTAGGAGCCGGTCCTGACGACCTCGTGGAACGTCTTGATGTGCCGGGAATCGAACACCCGGGCATCATAAGCAGCTTTTGGGGTGCCGCCGTCGCCCGCCGCCGGGGCGGTTCCCGTCACGGCTTGCGGGCCACCGCCCCGTAGAGCGAGATCACGGCGCCGGCGTCGGTGCTCTCGTCCACGGCGAGCTCGGGATGCCAGTCGGTCACCTGGACGAGACCGGGGTCGACGAAGTCCAGCCCCTCGAAGAAGCGGGCGACCTCCGCGCGGCCGCGGGGGGCGAGCGTGACACCGCCCGCCCGGTACATCGCGACCCCGCGGCCGACCGCCTCGGGGTCGAAGTCGGCGGTGAGCTGGGACAGCACCAGATAGCTGCCGGAGGGAAGGGCGTCGACGAGTCGCGCCACCAGGGCGTACGGGTCGTCCTCGTCGCCGAGGAAGTGCGTCAGCGCCACGAGGGACAGGGCCACGGGGCGGGCGAGGTCCAGGCTCTCGCGGGCCCGGCGCAGGATGAGCTCCGGCTCGCGCACATCGGCCTGGACGTAGTCGGTGACGCCCTCGGGGGTGCTGCGCAGCAGCGCCTCCGCGTGCTTCAGCACGATGGGATCGTTGTCGGTGTAGACGACGCGGGACTCGGGCGCGACGCGCTGGGCCAGCTGGTGCAGGTTGGGTTCGGTGGGAATGCCGGTGCCGACGTCCAGGTACTGCCGAACACCCGCCGGGCCGGCCAGCCACCGGGTGACGCGCTGCATGAACCAGCGGTTGGTGCGGGCGATGTGACGGGCCGTGCCGTCGACGCCCATGATCTGCCGGCCCAGTTCCTCGTCGACGGGATAGTTGTCCTTGCCGCCGAGGAACCAGTCGTAGACCCGGGCCGGATGCGGCCTGGAGGTGTCGATCCGTGCCGTGACGGGTCCGGTCCCGGTCATGCGCGCCCTCCCTGGCCGCTCGGTGTCCCGTATGTCCCCGGTGGGGATGATCAGGATCCTCGCAGGGCGCGAAGGGCGGCGACAGGCGACTACCGGCCGACCGTGGCCGGTTCGCGGCCGCCTCGGCGTCGGGCGGTCCGGCGCGTGTCGGGCTGGGGTGCGTGGTCGGGCGGGCTCGATCGCGTCGGGCGGGCCGTCGTGCGTCAGACGGTGCCGGGTGCGGCGGCGAGGCCCGACAGCAGGACGCGGGTGAAGCCGTGCGCCCACTCCTCGTCGGCCGGCTCCGCGCTGACCAGCGTGCGGTGCACCACCGCGCCGGCCACCATGTCGAAGATCAGGTCGACCGTGCGGGCCGCCGCCTCGGCGTCGGGCTGGGGCGGCAGCTCGCCCCGCTCCTGGGCGCGGGCCCGGCCCGCGAGGACGAGACGTTTCTGCCGTTCGACGATCGAGGCGCGGATGCGCTCGCGCAGGAGGTCGTCCCGGGTGGCCTCGGCGATCACCGCCATCAGCCCGCTCCTGGCCTCCGGACGGGCCAGGATCGCGGCGAACTGGAGCACCACACCCTCTATGTCGGCGGCCAGGGAGCCGCGGTCGGGCAGGCTCAGCTCGTCGAAGAGCTCCGCGACCGCGTCCACGACCAGTTCGTTCTTGCCCGCCCAGCGACGGTAGAGGGTGGTCTTCGCAACCCCGGCGCGCACCGCGACGTCTCCCAAGGTGAGCTTGGACCAGCCGAGTTCGACCAGAGCCTGACGGGTCGCGGCCAGGATCGCGGCGTCCGCGGCGGCACTGCGCGGGCGCCCGGTGCGACTGGCTGGGGTGCGGCTCTGCATGTCACGACCATAACCGGCGGATACCGGACGGTCCGTGGTGAGAGAGATCACGGAGGCGGGATGTCACGGGAGCCCCGGTCGGCATTACGCTACGGCTCGTAGCGAAAGCACGCGTGACCGGCGTGCCCGAGCGACGACCACCGGCGCGGGGTGGGGACCCGGCGCCAACGCACACGTACGCCTGGGTTTCCCGGGCGCTTTTCACACACACGCGGAGTACGGGGGAGGATAGGCGCATGCAGCCACGGAACATGTCCATGAGCGGAGTCGTCGACCTCGCCGCGGTGAAGGCGGCCCAGGAGGCCAAGACGAAGGCGGAGCAGGCGCGCGCCGAAACGGCCCGGCAGGGCGGCGGGGGCGCCGTCTCCCCGGCCGATCTCGTTATCGACGTCGACGAGGCCGGCTTCGAGCGCGACGTTCTGCAGCGGTCCACCGAGGTCCCGGTCGTCATCGACTTCTGGGCCGAGTGGTGCGAGCCCTGCAAGCAGCTGAGCCCCCTCCTGGAGCGGCTCACCGTCGAGTACAACGGGCGCATCCTCCTCGCCAAGATCGACGTCGACGCCAACCAGATGCTGATGCAGCAGTTCGGGATCCAGGGGATCCCGGCGGTCTTCGCGGTGGTGGCCGGCCAGGCGCTGCCGCTCTTCCAGGGGGCCGCGGGCGAGGCGCAGATCCGCCAGACCCTGGACCAGCTGGTGCAGGTCGGCGAGCAGCGCTTCGGCCTGACCGGTCTCACCGTCGACGCCGACGCCGAGCCGGGCGGGGGCGCGGCCGCCGCCCCGGCCGAGGCCGCCGGGCCGTACGACGCCCTGCTGGAGGCCGCCGTGCAGGCGCTGGACAGCGGTGACTTCGCCGGTGCCGTCCAGGCGTACAAGAACGTGCTCGCCGACGACCCGGGCAACCCGGAGGCCAAGCTGGGCCTGGCGCAGGCCGAACTGCTGCAGCGGGTGCAGGGACTGGACCCGGCGAAGGTGCGCGGAGAAGCGGCCGAGAAGCCGAACGACGCCGCCGCGCAGATCGCCGCCGCCGACCTGGACCTGGTGGGCGGTCATGTCGAGGACGCCTTCGGCCGGCTCATCGAGACGGTGGGGCGCACCGCGGGCGACGACCGGGACGCCGCGCGGGTACGGCTGCTGGAGCTGTTCGAGGTGGTCGGTGCCGAGGACCCGCGTGTGATCGCCGCGCGCCGGGCGCTGGCGCGCGCCCTGTTCTGAGCACCCCGGGCGCGGGTGCCTGATTCGGGCGGTTTTGCCGGTCGGTCGGGTGCGTGGTGCCCGAGTTGCGGATTGGCTCATGGAGACCGGTGCGGCCGCGCTTTACCAAATCTTGGTAATCGCGGCCGCTGTTACTGCAAGTAAGTTGCAGGCGTTGATCTGTCGGATTCTGTCCACTGATCAATAGTTTTGTACGGCCCCTTCGGTGCACCGAGCGTCGCTGAGTGGGGCCGGCGCGTCGTTGCACGGTTATCCGGCCGTTACTAGCGAGTAACGAACCCCCTTGTGCGGGCGGCGAGAATGCACCACGATCGGCGACGCTCGGTCCATTACCCGTACCCCGACAGCCGGTCGGGCCGCGGGAACTCCTGGGTCCCCACCGAGCAGAACCGGCACCCATGGCGCCGGTTCTTGGACAGGGGGGTCTTCGCCCACCCGGCGAAGCCTGTCCAGCAGGGTTGTGCGTGATGCGTGTCAGGCGCGACCAGTGGTTGTCGCTCGGGGGTGATCGCCGGTGATTCGGGCGCATGTGTGCGCCGCCGAGTGCGGGCGCTCTCCTTCCCGAGGACGTAGCACTTCTCCCATCCCTGCCCGGCCGGTCCGCCGTTCATGGCGGCGAGTCAGGACAGGAGATGTACGTCCGAGAAGGAGGAAATATGGAGTCCCAGGTGCGTGGCGGGACCAGATGGAAGCGGTTCGCTGTGGTCATGGTGCCCAGCGTTGCCGCCACGGCTTGCATAGGCGTCGCTCTCGCGCAGGGCGCCCTCGCGGCGTCGTTCAGCGTTTCGGGGCAGTCGTTCAAGGTCACCACGAAGGAGCTCGTCGGTACGGGCTTCTCGCAGTACGGCGCCCTTGACGAGGGGTACACCCTCTCCGGCAAGAAGACGGTTCACCCCGTCGCGGTCTCGGCGTTCAAGTCCGCGACCATCAAGAGCCTGTGCCAGTCGGTCGTCACCCCGAACATTCCGGTGCTCGGGAACGTCAGCCTGATCCTGCGCGCCGGTGACGGCGCCCAGCCGGTCGAGGCCGAGAACCTGTACATCGACGTCGCCGACCTGAACGCCGACGCGACGTTCACGAACATCGACATCGGTGTGGCCGCCAAGGACGCCAACAAGGGTCCGGGCATGAAGGGCGGCGGCGAGCAGGCCAACCCCTACGGGTTCGCCCAGCAGGCGGACAAGGCCGTGCTGAAGGACGTGAAGCAGACGGCGTGGGCGACCACCGCCGGAACCTTCAAGCTCAGCGGTCTGAAGATGTCGCTCTCGACGGGTGTCAAGGAGTGCTACTAAGCACTCGCTGACGGGCGGGGGAGCCGGTGGCGCCCCCGCCCGTCCACCTTCCCGCCGCGCCTTCACGCGCGGCGCACATCACCACCACAGCAAAGCCGTACCAGGGAGCTGTTTTCCATGAGCGCCGAGACTCCTGCCGCCTCCGGCCAGTTCACCCGCCGCAGGCAGCAGTTCCGCGCCTGGCGGGGCGCGCGGCCGTTCTGGGCCGGGCTGTTCGTCATGCTCGGCGGACTCCCCATCGCCTACTTCCCGTACGCGAACCTCCAGATCGGGCATCTGACGCTGGCCATGGCGACCACCGCGGGCGCCGGGTCCCTGATCATCGGTGTGCTGCTCGTCGTCCTCGGTGTCAGCCTCTGGTTCCAGAAGCACGTCCGGGTCTTCGCGGGTGTCGCGGCGATCCTGCTGGCGCTCGTGTCCATCCCTGTGTCCAACCTCGGCGGCTTCCTCATCGGCTTCCTCTTCTCCCTCGTGGGCGGAGCGATGGCCGTGTCGTGGGCGCCGGGCGCACCGCCCGCCGAGGAGCCCTCGGCGGACGGCGACGGCCACGGCGGGGCACCGGAGGGCGCGACCGCCGACACCACGGTCCTGGACCCCGTCGACGGCACCACGCCGATGGGCGATGAGGATCACTCCCAGGCCCCCAAGGTGCCGGGAGAGAACGACCTGTCAGGAACGAGCCCGGCGAACGGGGCGAACGGGAGGCACAGTGCCGGCTGACGAGGTGACCCACGGGACTGAGGTGGACACGTCCCGTGTGAGAACCGGGCCGCGCCACGCGGCACCCAAGAAGCCGCTGTTCACCAGGTTCCACATGCCCGCCGGGAAGGCGATAGCCATCGCGGCGATGCCGACCGCGGTCCTCATGGGGATGGGCTTCACCCCGACGCTCGCCCAGGCCGACGACCAGCCGTCGTCCAAGAACCTCACGGCCGACGAGTTCAAGGAGTGCCTGGAGGCCATCGAGAAGGCCGAGAAGGGGGACGACGCCACCGCGTCGCCCACCCCGTCCGCCACGGCGAGCGACACCGCCTCGCCGGACGAGAAGCCCTCGGCGGAGCCGACCCCCTCGGCCCCCGCACAGGAGGCCCCGGACGCGGGATCGGACCAGGGAACGGACAACGGCTCGGACTCTTCGCCGGATTCAGGTTCCGACGACAAGCCCGAGCCCACGCCGAGCCCCTCCGCGACCGCGGGCGGCCAGGCCGCCGGGGAGCGGACCGAGCCCGCGCCGGCCCCCTCGGAGACCGACGGCAATGTGCTGGAGGACATCGGGCAGGCCATCAAGGACGTCTTCACGCCCGGGGACCAGGAGCAGGAGGCGGCCCCGAGCCCCACCCCGTCCACCTCCGCCCCGACCGCCGACGACGCCGGCAAGACGGCCGCCGCGGCCGAGGAGACCGCCGGGAAGGCGGCCACCGAGGCCCCGGCGGACACCGCGAAGGATGTCGCGCAGGACGCCGGCGACAAGGCGTCGCAGGCGGCCGAGGACGCCGGGCAGCAGGCCGAGGAGCCCGCCGCGGAGGCGACCGCCACCCCGGGGGCCACCGCCTCGCCGAGCCCCTCCGAGACGCCCGGCGTCGACCTCGAGGACTGCCCGGTCGCCACGGACGCCGAGGGCGGCGTCGACAACAAGGTCCCGCTGCCCGACGACCCGTGGTTCCTGAACGCCAGCTCGCTGCTGCTGAAGGGCGCCGACTACAAGGGCATCGTCGAGGTGCGGACGGCCAACGGCACCGTCAAGAAGGTGCTGAAGTACGTCATATCCGACGGCACCGACATCGGGGACCTGCACCAGACGGTCAAGGACGAGCAGTCCGGCAAGACCTACCACGTGCAGGCCGCCAAGGGGTCGACGTCCACCATCCGCGACGGCGACACCGTGATGTACACGGAGAGCATCTCCGGCAACCTGCTCGGACTGATCCCGATCACGTTCGACCCGGAGCACCCGCCGCCGCTCAACATCCCGCTGATCTACTTCACCAACGTGAAGGTGCAGCAGGCCGGCCAGTTCGGCGGAACCCTGCACGTGCCCGGGCTGCACCAGTACGTCACCGACTGAGCACCCGTCAGAACCCTTCCGGGAGCCGCAGCGCCGAGGGCGCCCCCCTCCGCAGGGGGCGCCCTCGGCGTCGTGCACGCGCGGTGCGGGTCAGGCGGTCGCGCCGCCCAGGTGGTGCACCCGGACCATGTTGGTCGTGCCCGGGACGCCGGGCGGCGAGCCGGCCGTGATCACCACGATGTCGCCCTCGCTGAACCGGCTCAGCCGGACCAGTTCCTGCTCCACCAGCTCGACCATCTCGTCGGTGCTGTTCACGAACGGGACGACGTGCGGCTCCACGCCCCAGCTGAGCGCCAGCTGGTTGCGGGTGGACTCGTCGGTGGTGAACGCCAGGATCGGCTGGGCGACGCGGTAGCGGCACAGCCGACGGGCCGTGTCGCCGGACTGCGTGAAGGCCACCAGGCCCTTGCCGCCGAGGAAGTCGGCGATCTCGCAGGCGGCACGGGCCACCGAACCGCCCTGCGTACGCGGCTTCTTGCCGGGCACCAGCGGCTGGAGGCCCTTGGACAGCAGCTCCTGCTCGGCCGCCTGGACGATCTTCGACATGGTCCGCACGGTCTCGACCGGGTACGCGCCCACGCTCGACTCGGCGGACAGCATCACCGCGTCGGCGCCGTCCAGGATCGCGTTGGCCACGTCGGAGGCCTCGGCGCGGGTCGGCCGGGAGTTGGTGATCATCGACTCCATCATCTGGGTCGCCACGATCACCGGCTTGGCGTTGCGCCGGCACAGCTCGATCAGGCGCTTCTGCACCATGGGGACCTTCTCGAGCGGGTACTCGACGGCGAGGTCACCGCGGGCGACCATCACACCGTCGAACGCCATCACGACGTCCTCCATGTTCTCCACCGCCTGCGGCTTCTCCACCTTGGCGATGACGGGGACCCGGCGGCCCTCCTCGTCCATCACGCGGTGGACGTCGGCGACGTCCTTGGCGTCCCGGACGAAGGACAGGGCGACCAGGTCGCAGCCCATCCGCAGGGCGAACCGCAGGTCCTCGACGTCCTTCTCGGACAGCGCCGGCACGTTCACGGCCGTGCCGGGCAGGTTGATGCCCTTGTGGTCGGAGATGACCCCGCCCTCGATGACGATCGACTTCACCCGGGGGCCGTCGACGTCCAGCACCTTCAGCTCGACGTTGCCGTCGTTGATCAGGATCTGGTCACCGCGGGAGACGTCACCCGGCAGGCCCTTGTAGGTCGTCCCGCAGATCGTCTTGTCGCCCGGGACGTCCTCGGTGGTGATGGTGAACTCGTCACCGCGCACCAGCTCGACGGGACCCTCGGCGAAGGTCTCCAGGCGGATCTTGGGGCCCTGGAGGTCGGCGAGGACACCGATGGCCCTGCCGGTCTCCTTGGCGGCGGCACGGACCCGGTCGTACCGGCCCTGGTGCTCGGCGTGCGTGCCGTGGCTGAAGTTGAAGCGGGCCACGTTCATGCCGGCTTCGATCAGGGCGACAAGCTGCTCGTGGGAGTCGACCGCGGGGCCGAGAGTACAGACGATTTTCGAACGGCGCATGGGGCGATCCTATCGGTTTGTTTCGCTACGGAATATTCCGTCTGGCGGAATGTACAAATGAGGAAGTCCCTGCTCAGTTGTTCTTTCCGACCAGTGCGTATGTCTGCTGTGCGATCTCCCTTTCCTCGTCCGTCGGTACCACCGCGACCGCGACCCGCGCGCCCTCGGGCGAGATCAGCCGCGGTCCGCCGCCGCGTACGGCGTTGCGCCCGTCGTCCACCGCCAGGCCCAGCTCCTCCAGGCCCGCCACGGCCGCCGCCCGCACCGGAGCGGCGTTCTCGCCGACCCCGGCCGTGAAGGCCACCGCGTCCACCCGCCCGAGAACGGCGTAATAGGCACCGATGTACTTCTTCAGACGGTGAATGTAGATGTCGAACGCCAGCCGCGCCTCTTCGTCGCCCTCGTCGATCCGGCGCCGGATCTCCCTCATGTCGTTGTCCCCGCACAGTCCGACCAGACCGCTCTTCTTGTTGAGAAGAGTGTCGATCTCGTCGGCGGACATTCCGCCAACACGCATCAAATGGAAGATGACGGCCGGATCCATGTCTCCCGACCGCGTACCCATCACCAGCCCCTCCAAGGGCGTCAGCCCCATGGAGGTGTCCACGCAGCGTCCGCCCCGCACGGCCGAGGCGGACGCCCCGTTGCCCAGGTGCAGCACGATGACGTTCACCTCCTCGGGCGCCCTGCCCAGCAGCGCCGCCGTCGCCCGGGAGACATACGCGTGCGAGGTGCCGTGGAAGCCGTAGCGGCGGATGCGGTGCGCGTCGGCGGTCTTCACGTCGATCGCGTACCGGGCGGCCGACTCCGGCATCGAGGTGTGGAAGGCGGTGTCGAAGACGGCGACCTGCGGCAGGTCGGGACGGAGCGCCATGGCCGTGCGGATGCCGGTCAGGTTGGCCGGGTTGTGCAGCGGCGCCACCGGAATCAGCCGCTCGATCTCCGCCAGCACCCGGCCGTCGATCACCGTCGGCTCGGTGAAGCGCTTCCCGCCGTGCACCACCCGGTGGCCGATCGCGGCCAGCTCGGGGGAGTCGAGCCCAAGACCGTCGGCCGCCAGCTCCTCGGCCATCGCCTTCAGCGCGGCGTCGTGGTCGGCGATCTGCCCGGTCCGCTCCCGGGTCTCCCCGCCGGAGGCGAGCGGGGTGTGCCGCACCAGCGAGGTCCGCTCGCCGATCCGCTCGACCAGACCGGTGGCCAGCCGGCTGCTGTCGTCCATGTCGAGCAGCTGGTACTTCACCGACGAGGAGCCGGAGTTGAGGACGAGGACACGGGACGGGCTCACGGGGCGGCTGCCTTCTCGCTCGGGGAACTCGGGGCCGGGGACTGGGCCTGGATCGCCGTGATGGCGACGGTGTTGACGATGTCCTGGACCAGGGCGCCCCGGGACAGGTCGTTGACCGGCTTGCGCAGACCCTGGAGGACCGGGCCGACCGCGATCGCGCCGGCCGAGCGCTGCACGGCCTTGTAGGTGTTGTTGCCGGTGTTCAGGTCGGGGAAGACCAGCACGGTCGCCTGCCCCGCCACCTCCGAGCCCGGCAGCTTGGTCGCCGCGACCGACGGCTCCACGGCCGCGTCGTACTGGATCGGCCCCTCGATCCGCAGATCGGGCCGGCGGGAGCGCACCAGCTCGGTGGCGGTGCGCACCTTGTCGACGTCGGCGCCGGAGCCGGACGTGCCCGTCGAGTACGACAGCATCGCGATGCGCGGCTCCACGCCGAACCGTGCGGCCGTGGCGGCCGACTGCACGGCGATGTCGGCGAGCTGCTCGGCGTCCGGGTCCGGGTTGACCGCGCAGTCGCCGTACACGAGCACCTTGTCGGCCAGGCACATGAAGAAGACCGACGAGACGATCCGCGCGTCCTCACGGGTCTTGATGATCTCGAAGGCCGGCCGGATCGTCGCGGCCGTGGAGTGCACCGAGCCGGAGACCATGCCGTCGGCGAGGCCCTCCTGCACCATCAGCGTGCCGAAGTAGTTCACGTCGGAGACGACGTCGTACGCCAGCTCCACGGTGACGCCGCGGTGGGCGCGCAGCGCCGCGTACTGCTCGGCGAAGGAGTCCCGCAGGTCGGAGGTGGCGGGGTCGATCAGCTGGGTGTCGCCGAGATCGACGCCGAGGTCCGCGGCCTTCTTGCGGATCTGGTCGACGTCGCCGAGCAGGGTCAGCTCGCACACGCCCCGGCGCAGCAGCACCTCCGCCGCGTGCAGCACCCGTTCCTCGGTGCCCTCGGGGAGCACCACCCGGCGCAGGTCGGAGCGGGCCTGTTCGAGCAGCTTGTGCTCGAACATCATCGGGGTGACCCGGTCGCTGCTCGGCGCGGAGACGCGTCGGGTGAGCTCCGCGGTGTCGGCGTACCGCTCGAAGAGGCCGAGCGCCCGCTCCGCCTTGCGCGGGGTGGCCGCGTTCAGCTTGCCCTCCAGGGAGAAGAGCTGCTCGGCGGTGGGGAAGCTGGTGCGGGGCACCGACAGCACCGGGGTGCCGGGGGCGAGCCGGTCGGCGAGGGTGAGGATGTGCTCGGCCGGCACCTCGTCCAGGGTCAGCAGAACCCCGGCTATCGGCGGGGTGCCGGCGCTGTGCGCGGCCAGCGCGCCGACGACCAGGTCGGCGCGGTCGCCGGGGGTGATCACCAGGCAGCCCGGGGTCAGCGCGGCGAGGAAGTTCGGCAGCATCGCGCCGCCGAAGAGGAAGTCCAGGGCGTCGCGGGCGAGCCCGGAGTCGTCGCCGAGCACCACCTTGGCACCGAGGGTGTGCGCGATCTGGGAGACGGTCGGGGCGGAGAGCGCCGGCTCGTCGGGCAGCACGTAGCAGGGCACGGGCAGCCGGTTGGCGAGCCGCTCGGCGATGTCGTCCCGGTCCTCGCGGGCGACCCGGTTGACCGCCATGGCGAGCACGTCGCAGCCCAGGGTGGCGTAGGCACGGTAGGCGTTGCGGGTCTCGGCGCGCACCGACTCGGCGGTCTGCTTGCGGCCGCCCACGACCCCGATCACCGAGGCACCGAACTCGTTGGCGAGGCGGGCGTTCAGGGCCAGCTCGTCGGGGAACTGGGTGTCGGCGAAGTCGGTGCCGAGGACGAGCACGACGTCGTAGTCGCGGGCCACCCGGTGGAACCGGTCGACGAGGGTGGACACCAGCTCGTCGGTCCCCTGCTCGGCCTGGAGCGCGGACGCCTCGTGGTAGTCGAGGCCGTAGACGGTCGCCGGGTCCTGGGTGAGCCGGTAGCGGGCCCGCAGCAGTTCGAAGAGCCGGTCCGGCCCGTCGTGCACCAGGGGACGGAACACCCCCACCCGGTCGACCTGCCGGGTCAGGAGCTCCATGACCCCGAGTTCGACGACCTGCCGGCCGTCGCCGCGGTCGATGCCGGTCACGTACACGCTGCGGGTCACGCGCGCTCTCCGTTTCGTCGGGGGCCGCAAGAGGTGTCGGCGGGCCGCAGATGTCACCCTGGGGCCACAAAAATCGCCCACCGAGGTGAGCAGATCCCTCTTGACAATACCTCTGGCGCTGGCTAAGACGCCCGTCCGTCCGGCGTCGGCACCGCTCCGGCGGACGTGAAACAATCGGCACTGGCTCACCGGTATCGACAGGGACCAGGAGACACAGCACGATGCGTATCGGAGTTCTCACCGCAGGCGGCGACTGCCCCGGCCTGAACGCAGTGATCCGGTCGGTCGTGCACCGAGCGGTCGACAACTACGGCGACGAGGTCATCGGCTTCGAGGACGGCTACTCGGGCCTGCTGGACGGACGCTACCGCGACCTCGGTCTCGACGCGGTCAGCGGCATCCTGGCCCGCGGCGGCACCATCCTCGGCTCCGCCCGCCTGGAACGCGACCGGCTCCGCGAGGCCTGCGAGAACGCCTCCGACATGATCCGTGACTTCGGCATCGACGCGCTGATCCCGATCGGCGGAGAGGGCACGCTCACCGCGGCCCACATGCTGTCCGACGCGGGCCTGCCGGTGGTCGGCGTCCCGAAGACGATCGACAACGACATCTCCTCCACCGACCGCACCTTCGGCTTCGACACCGCGGTCGGTGTCGCCACCGAGGCGATGGACCGCCTGAAGACGACCGCCGAGTCCCACCAGCGGGTGATGGTCGTCGAGGTCATGGGCCGGCACGCCGGCTGGATCGCCCTGGAGTCCGGCATGGCCGCCGGCGCCCACGGCATCTGCCTGCCGGAACGTCCCTTCGACCCGGCCCAGCTGGTCAAGATGGTCGAGGAACGCTTCGCCCGCGGCAAGAAGTTCGCGGTGATCTGCGTCGCCGAGGGCGCGCACCCGGCCGACGGCAGCATGGACTACGGCAAGGGCGAGATCGACAAGTTCGGCCACGAGCGCTTCCAGGGCATCGGCACGGCCCTGGCGCACGAGCTGGAGCGCCGCCTCGGCAAGGAGGCCAAGCCGGTCATCCTCGGCCACGTCCAGCGCGGCGGCGTACCGACGGCGTACGACCGCGTCCTCGCGACCCGCTTCGGCTGGCACGCGGTGGAGGCCGCGCACCAGGGAGAGTTCGGCAAGATGACGTCCCTGCGGGGGACCGACATCGTGATGGTCCCGCTGGCGGAGGCGGTCACCGAACTGAAGACGGTCCCGAAGGACCGGATGGACGAGGCGGAGTCGGTCTTCTAGGCCGGCAGGGGCTCGACGGCGACGAAGTGCGTGGTGTCCTCGGGGACACCGGTGCGTTCCGCGCCGTCGTCCTCGCGGTAGTGCCAGGCGAACGGCACTCCGCGTGCCGTCATCACGTCGGGGCCGTCCATGAGCTGGAAGTGCAGGTGCGGCTCGGACGAGTTGCCGGAGTTGCCGCACTCGGCGATCTTCTGGCCCGCCGACACCCGGTCGCCCACGGCCACGTTCAGCGAGCCGCGCCGCAGGTGCGCGAAGGCCGCGTACACGCCGTTGCCGAGGTCGAGGACGATGTGGTTCCCCATCAGGTGGCTCGGCCAGCCGAGACTGCGGACGAAGCCTTCCAGGTAGAGGAAGAGGAAGGCGGGCAGGGACATGCGCGACAGATGGTCCCGCTGTCGTTCCGCCGTCGCGACGACCACTCCGTCGGCGGGTGCGAGCAGCGGCCTGCCGTAGGTGGGGTAGCGGCGGGCACTTCTGGCGAGCGGCCAGAACCAGCGGAAGGGCGGGGCCGACGGCACGGCCCCTTCGCCGTCACCGTCCTCGGCGGGCACGTACTTCAGATCGATGGCGTACGTCTGCGCATGGCTGTGGGTGTGACTGGGGACCTTCGTGGCCGGCCCGTTGAGCGCCAGCCAGCGCCCGGTGACGGGAACGCGGAGGAGCACCGGTTCACGGTCCAGGGGCGGACGCTGGGCGCGGATCAACGTCACCCGCATGGTCTGACCGACGATCAGCAGCGCCACGCCGGTGTACCACAGGGGGCCTATTCCCTGCGCGTTCACCACAATGCACAGGGCGCCGGCGGCGAACACCAGGCCGTAGCGCTTCCACAGCATCGTGAGCATGTGCATGCGTTCCTCTTCGCTGGCGGTTGTGGGGGTGTCCGCATCCTGTCACGCCGGAGCGGTGCGCTCCGGGGCGGCCCTCAGGAGGTGCCGACAGGGGTCAACTGCTGGATGGCCAGGCGCCGGTAGGTGGCGTCGCTCTCCATCAGTTCCGGATGGCTGCCGCGGGCCCTCAGCCTGCCGTCCTCCATCACGAGGATGTCGTCGGCGCTCGCGGTGGTGGAGATGCGATGGGCGATCGTGAGTACCTGACAGTGGGCGCCGATGGTGGTGAGGGCCGAACGCAGCGCCGTCTCGGAGTCGGAGTCGAGGTTCGACGTGACTTCGTCCAGGAGGAGCACGGCAGGGCGGGTCAGCAGGGCCCGGGCGATGGCCAGACGCTGCCGCTGACCGCCGGACAGGCCGATGCCGCCCTCCCCGAGATCGGTGTCGAGGCCGTCCGGAAGGGCGGCGACGACGTCGGTGAGGTGGGCCGCCTCCAGCGCCCGGGTGATCTCTTCCGCCGTGGCGCCGGGCCTGGCGTAGACGAGGTTCTCGCGGACCGTGCCCCGCATGAGCGGGGAGTCCTGCTCGACCAGCCCGATACGGGACCGGAGCTCGGCCAGCGGCAGGCGGGACACGTCCTCGCCCATGATCCGGATCTGTCCCCCGTCGGGGTCGTGGAAGCGCTCGATCAGCTGGAACAGCGTGGACTTGCCCGCGCCCGACGGCCCGACGATCGCGGTGACACCGGTGGCGGGGAGCGTGAACGTGACGTCGTCGAGGGCGAGGGGCGCGGCGCCGGAGTAACCGAAGGTGACGTGGTGGAACTCGACGGCGGCGGTGCCCTCCGCCCTGTCCCGGTCCGGGGCCGCCGCGGGCGCCGCCGGGGCCTGGACGGTCTCCTGGTCGATGACGGCGAGGTCGCTGACGCGGTCGATGGCGGCCCGGCCCTGCTGGAACTCGCCCAGCGACATGAAGAACATCACCAGCGGGGAGACGAGATAGAAGAGGTACATGATGAACGAGGTCAGGTCCGCGGCCGGGAGGGCTCCCGTGGCGGTACGGGCCATCCCCCAGGTGATCACCACCGCGAGGGACACCTGGGTGCCCACGTTCATCGCGGGCATCAGCATCGCCGACAGCCGGGTCACCCTGATCCCGCTCCCGCGTGCGGCCTCGGCGAGGGCCCCGATCCGTTCGGCCTCCCGGCCCTCGGCGCCGGAGGCCTTGACGGTGGTGAGCGCGCCGAGGACCCGCAGGAGTCCGGAACCGTAGGCGCTGGTGTCCTCGCGGTTCTGGACGGCCGCCCTGCGGACCGCGCGGGCCAGGAACAGCGCGAGTGCGGACGCGGCGCCGAGACATCCCGCGGTGACCAGCAGCAGCCGCCAGTCGAGCCAGAGCATGACGGCGACGCAGCCGACCGTGGTGAACCCGGAGGTGATCATCTGGGCGACGGACGAGGACAGGGCGATCCGGGCGAGAGAGGTGTCCGACACGGTACGGGTGAACACGTCACCGTGCTCGAGCTTGTTGAAGGCCCGCATCCGGGAGTGGAGCAGACGCCCCGTCAGCGTGGAGCGCATGTCGAGGACGATGTTCTCGCCCGCCTTGCCGATCAGGTAGAAGTGCGTGGCGGCGAGCACCGCGTCCGCGACGAACAGGCCGGCGATCGAGAGGATCGGCCAGGCCACCGACTCGTCGAGGGCGACGGCCTCGATCAGGTCGCCGATGAGGAGCGGCTGTACGAGGGTCGCGGCGGTGCCGCCGAGACCGAGGAGGATGCCGACGGCGAGGAGCAGCCGGTGGCGTCGGACTATGGCGGAAAGGTTCATGACGCGCCCCGGCCGACGGCGATGGCCACGATCACCGCGATGCTCGTGGCGAAGACGATGCCCAGGGCCATCGCTCGTCCGGTGAGCCGTCCGTGCTCGCGGAACACCGCGGACATGCCCGGTGCGGCGATGGCGAACGCGACCGCGAACCACACCACGCGGTTAGCCGTCAAGACTGGTTCCTCCTTCGAACTGCTCGCTCACCTCGGCGGTGACGTCAGGCGCTCTTGGTGTACGTGGTCAGGAACATCGGGTACTGCTCGGCGTAGGGGGTCAGGTTCCAGTCCGCGTAGCGGCCTTCGGGAGTGAGCCCGGCGGCCGTGGCGTACGCGTCGACCTCGTCGGGGACCGTGAGGCGCGCCAGTTCGGTGCCCACGCGGGTGGTGCCGTCGGACTCGTACCAGATGTGGGAGCACTGCCATATCTCGGGAGTGAGCGTGGAATGGGTCTGGAGCCCCGTCCCCGGTTCGGGGTACGGCGTGAAGAGGGTGGTGCGCAGCCGGCCCTCGTGGAGCGTCTCCACCGCGGGCCGGTTGCCGGTCTCCACCACCAGCCGGCCGCCGGGGACGAGCAGATCGGCGGCGCGGCGCACCGCCTCCCCCTGGTCCTCGGGAGTGAGCAGCATCGACAGCGTCCCGCACACCATGTACACCAGGCCGTAGGCGCGGGTGTCGGTGTAGGTGCGGATGTCCGCGTGCACGGGGACGACGTCCTCGTTCCCCGGGGCGGCGGCCAGTTGGGCGAGCATTTCCGGGGACGAGTCGACGCCGGTCACCCGACCGGTCTTCCGGGAGAGCGGGACGGCGATGCGTCCGGTGCCGACTCCGAACTCGAGGGTGCCGGCGTCGGGGTCGGGGTGCAGGCCGGCCAGGGCGTCCGCCACGGCCTGGCCGGCGGCGCCTTTGGGGAAGACCCGGTCGTACCACTGTGCGAACTGTGTGCCGTAACCGATGTCTGCGACGTCGCTGGTCATGCGGGGTCTCACTTCCCTTTGGCGGTGTGCGGGTGCGGTGGGCCCGGCCGGTCAGGTGGGCCAGTAGCCGCTCTTGGTCTGCATCACGGAGCGCAGGAGCCGCACACGTCCGTCGTCGGCGAACTCCCCGAAGGTGAAGACCTCCATCTCGCTCGCCCGGCGTCCGTGCGGTGAGGGCACCATGGAGTAGCGGGCCGCGAAACGGCTGCCCTGGGTGAGCACCGCGTGGACGTCCAGGGCGTAGTCGGGTCCGCTGCCGCGGGCCGCGGCGAGGGACTGCAGGGCGGCCGGGCGTTGCATCGGCGTGCCGTTGATGTACTGGACGGAGTCGGGGGTGTGGAACCGGTCGAAGGCCTCTTCGAGGGGCACGTCCGGGTCGTTGGCCAGCTCCGCGAAGGTCGTGAGGTAGGCCGCGGGGTCCGTCGGCGCACCGTTCGGTGTGCCCGCGGACCCCGCGTCGCCGTCCCAGGTGGGGGAGTCGGAGCCGCCCCATCCGTAGGTCGACCGCGCGGTGGTGACGGTGGACGCGACACGTCCGTCGTCGGCGAGGTCGGCGAACATCACCGACTCGGTGTTGTGCCGCACCTGCATCACCAGGGGCTTGCTGACGGTGTAGCGGGCGGCGGCGCGGTTGCCGTCGACCACCACCTCGTGGATCCACAGCTCGTACGGCGTCCGGTCCGCCCGCCACTGCTCGAGGTTCTTCAGCACGGTCGCCCGGTCGCACTGCTTCCGGTTGACCAGGTGGGTGGCGTCCGGGACGTGGTAGCGGTCCCAGACGTCCTCGAGGTTCTGCGTGGCGGCGAAGGCGTCGGCGGTGTAGGTGCGGAGATAGCCGGCGAAGTCGTCGGCGGGCCTCGGGGCGATGGTCATGGTGCGTTCTCCCACACTGGTGCTGGATGGTGCTCGGTGTGACGGCGGTGCTCAGGCCGGAGTGAGGTGGGGGCCGGCCGGGCGCATCGGGGTGTACGGGGAGATGAACAGGGGCTCGGGGTCCTCGCTGGTGTCATGCCCCGCGGCGCGTACGACCGCGAACTGGAAGCCCTTGACGTGTTCCGCGCCCTCCCGCTCCCGGACCGTCTTGCGGATGAACTCGGCGAGGACCCGGTAGGAGGACGTCTTCTGCACCTCCGTCGCCCCGGACTTGGTGGCCTGCTGGAGGATGGCGGTGCACAGGTCGAACACCGACTTCTCCGGGCGGCGGGTGGCGAACCAGAACGCCTGGTACATCCTGCGGGGCTCGATCATGTCGATCTCGCTCCACTCGGACGTCCCGCCGGCGTGGTCGAGGGTGCGGTAGACGTAGTGGAAGTCGTGGGTCGCCGGGTTCGGGGCGAAGAACTTCCAGTTCGGGACGAAGGAGAACAGGTCCCTGGAGCGGACCCGGTCGAACGCCGGGTGCGGGTGCTGCGCGGCCACGGTCGCCACCAGCATGCCCGCGCCCACGATGCGCGCCACGGAACCGGGACCGGTGAACGTGTCCTTGAACAGGGCCGTCGGATTCACCTCTGTGCTCCTTCCCCGTCGGCGACGGACTCGCTGTGCCCGCCGCCGGTGGCGCGCAGGAAGTCGGTCATGTGCTGCACCGTCCTGTAGGCGAACAGCACGTCGGTCAGCAGGGAGTCGTGGTCGGCCCCTTCGACGATCCTGACGTCACCGCGAGGGTGGACCCGGGCGAGCTCGTTGTACATCAGAAGCTGCTCGGGGTCCTGGTCGACGGTCTGCTGTGCGGCCACGATCAGCGCGGGCGCCGCCACCTGCGGCATGTCGCCGTCGAAGGACCTGAAGTCCTCCTCCACCGCGGCCCATTCACGCTTGCCGGCCTTCCAGAGCCGGGCGTCGGTGTACTGGGCGAACACCTTGTCCCGGTAGTTCACCGGGAGCCTGTCGAGCCACGCGGGGCGGCTCATGAGGATGCCGGTGCCCAGGGAGATGTAGCGGGCGGCGTGCGCGATGTTGTCCCGCAGATCCTTCGCCCCGTCGCTCTGGCGCTCGGAGCGCTGCAGTTCGGCGGGGTGGGACGGGTCGAGGTAGACGAGGCCGGCGATCCGGTCCGGGACACGGGCCGAGACCCGGCGGATCAGCTCGCCGCCCAGGGAGTGGCCGACCAGGACCGCCTTGCGGTGCCCGGGCACCGTGGCGCGGATCAGGTCCTCCAGGTCGTCGACCGACTCGTCCAGCGTGAAGGGCGCGGTGGTCCGGCGGACGCTGCCCGCGTACCCGGCTCGCGCGTAGGAGACGACCGCGCAGTCCGAGTCGTTCACGAACCGCTCGGTGATCCAGGCGAAGTGCTCGGACGTCGAGGTGAGTCCGGCGCAGAAGACCAGCACCGGGGCGTCCGTCCCGTCGTCACGGCCGCCCGTCTCGTACACCAGCTCGTTGCCGTGCCGGGTGACGAACTTCCGCGACGTGGGCCAGCCTTCGCGGACCACTGCGCGGCGCTGGGCGGCGACCACGGCGGCGGCCGCGACGCCCCCGGCGAGCAGGAGGGCGGCGGCCTTCACCGCGCGGTCGTCGCGTCCCGCCACCAGCGGGTGCGACCTGGGGGCCGTGGTGTAGGCGACCATGGGGTGCATGGCGGGGAACGCCGTCATGAAGCGCCCGAGCCCCATGACGAAGCCGTTGGCGACGTGGAAGCCACCCGCTGCCGCGATCATCGGGCGGGCGAGCCTGCCGCCGGCGAGGTACACGACGGGGAAGAGGCACTCCATCGCGAGCACGCTGTGCTGCAGGTACTTCGCGCTCCGCGGGTAGCGCTGGGTGAGCCGGTAGGCGCTCTCGAAGCCGTAGGTGCGGGTGCGCATCACCCCGGGAAGCGCCGAGCCGTCACGCCATTTCTCACCGAGGAGCTTGACCCAGCCGGAGGCCGCGTAGGACAGACTCGCCTGCATTCCCACGTACCAGAGGAACGCGTCCTTGGTCTGTGGATTCTTCGAGAGGCGAGCGAGTCCGGTGGCGGTCTGCACCAGATTGGCCACCTGGTCCGAACCGTCCGTGCCATAACGGTGGCGGGTCTGCAGCAGGGAGGTGGAGGCGGTGAGGAAAAGGCTTCCGGCCCCGCGCCATTTGCTGTTTCCCGGGGCCAGAAGTCCCACACTCACAGCCGCCCGGGCGGCGTGTATCGCCACCGTCACCTTTTTACCGCTGACAGCCTCGGTAATACGGCGGATCGTCGGATTCTTGGTCTCCGGCGCCTCCTTCATGATGTCCCAGTCGTTGAGACCACCGGGATCCATCTGCTTGTGCTGGTGCAGATATTCGAGGGAGGAAGAGAGGGTGGTGAGCGCGGAAAGTCGCTCGGATATGGCGAGGGCGCGGTCCCGGGATATGGGTATCGGGGAGAAAAGCGCCGAGACAAGTTTCTTCATTCGTCTCACAGAAGGTTCCTCACGATGAACCATGGGGTGAGCTAATATGTGAAAGCTGTCGGGCCGCGATTGCGGCGCGGCCCGACAGCTCGCCCGATGCCCGCAGATTTCGCTCTCCGGGCGGGTTCAGAAGCCCACGCTCATGTCAGGGGCTGCTGACGGTGTTCCCTACTTGCCGCCGCCGGCGGCCCGGCCGAGCTCGTAGGCGCCGACCACGGCGGCGCCGGCCGCGAGTCCCCCGCCCGCGTACGGGCAGGTGACGAGAACGGCGGGAGTGAAGGCGACGGGCATGGTGCGGGTGACCCGGTCCTTCTGGCCCTCGGTCAGAGCCGGTTCCGTGATCGCACGCACACTGTCGATGATGTGAGTCATCCTGATCCCCTCTTCGAAGATTTTCGAAAGGCCTGGTGGCCGCTAGTTGACGACCCGGCCGGCGACGTACGCGCCCACCGGAACGGTGAAGGCGACGATCCCGGCCGTGATCTTGACGCAGACCGGCACCGCGACGGCCGGGGTGGCCATGACGGGAACACCGTTGGTGTTCGTCATGCCGTCCTCGAGCGAGCCCATCTCCTGCTGATTCATAAACGAAGCGATCTTGCCCATTTCATTCCTCCTGCTGATTCCAGTCGGACAAGGGGTAGGCTCACGAAAGGCCGCCCATGAAATGGGCGGGGCGCGAAATTCGCTGCTCGGCTGTTGCCCCGCCGACGATCGATTGACTCCCCCTCATGGGCATCACTATACGAATAATATGAAGCTTGAAATCAAGCACATTTCATGTGGCGTGCATCACACGGTGGCGCAAGATGACGATGACATAAGTCATGCTTTTCTGTGCTGACCAGTGAGAACAAAGAGGGGGGTGCGGAATTCAGGCAGGTGTCTCTGGCTCAAATATTTCGGTCAGGATTCAACCATGACGGGCGGGCGTACGGCTCAGGGCACCCTTGACCGCCGACGTCACGGCTGATGCGCAGGGAGAAAAGTCCGTTGTTGTCGTTGTGGGCTCAATTGCCGCTGTGCGGGCCCAGCGGCGGGGGCACACGGATGCCGTGCTCGTGACGCAGTGCGGAGAGCGCGGCCAGATGGCCGGACATCCCGTGCACGCTGGGACCCGGCGGAGTGGACGCCGAGCACAGGTACAGGCCGGGCAGCGGCACCCGGTAGGGATCCCACTTCGCGGCGGGCCGCAGCAGCGACTGGCGGACGGTCATGGCCCCGGCTCCGATGTCGCCGCCGACGTAGTTGGGGTTGTACGTCTCGTACTGCGCGGCGCTCACGCCGCGCGCGGCGATGACGGTGTCGCCGAAGCCGGGCGCGTACTGCTCGATCCGGCGACGGACGAGGTCGACGGGGTCCCGCGGGTCGCCGTGAGGAACGTGGGCGTAGGCCCAGACGGGACGCTTGCCGCCGACGGCGCGGCCGGGATCGGTCGCTGCGGGGTCGACGAGGAGCACGAACGGCTCGGGGTCCTGGATGCCGCGCGCTGCCGCCGACTCCGTACGGAACATGTCGGCGCGGGTGCCGCCGAGGTGGACGGTGCCCGCTCGGCCGGTCGCGGGGTCGGCCCATGGGATGGGTTCGGACACCAGGAAGTCGACCTTGGACGCCCCGGGGCCGTACCGGAAACGCTCGAGGGCCCGGCGGTAGCGCCCGGGGAGCCGGTCCCCGGCGAGTCGGAGGAGCCCCTTGGGGCTGGTGTCGAGCAGCACCAGGGGCACGTCGCCGAGTTCGCCGAGGTCCTTGATGGGCTGCCCGGTGTGGATGCGGCCGCCCAGCGCGGTGATGTCGGCCGCGAGGGCGTCGGCGATACGGGCGCTGCCGCCCCGGGGCAGCGGCCATCCCGTGGAGTGGGCGAGGTGTCCGAGGAGCAGCGCGACGGCGCCGGCGGCGAGCGACGGGAGTCTGCCGACGGAGTGCGCGGCGACACCTGTGAGCAGGGCACGGGCCCGCTCGGTACGGAAGGGCAGCCTGGTGGCATGGGCGAGGACTCTGGGCGCCATCAGCAGCGGTGCCACCAGATCTCCGGGAACGGCGCGCTGACCGGACAGGATCAGATCGACCACGCCCTGACTGTGGGCGGCGAGCGGCGCCATGAGCCGCCGCCAGCGTTCGCCGTCCACGCCGAGTCCGGCGCTGGTCCGGGCGAGATCGCGGTGGGCGAGGACGGTGTCCTCGCCGGGAAGCGGATGGGCGTAGGGGATCTCGGGCTGGAGCAGGTCGACACCGCGCGCGGGCAGATCGAACTCCCGGAAGAAGCGGGACGCGGCCGCCATGGGGTGCACGGCGGCACAGATGTCGTGCACCACGTCCGCGTCGAAGAGCGGCTCGGTGCGCAGGCCGCCGCCGTACGTGTCGTGCGCCTCGTACAACTCGACGCTCAGGCCCGCCCGTAGCAGCGTGACAGCGGCGGAGAGCCCGTTGGGGCCCGTACCGACGATCACCGCGTCCGTCATGCGACACCTCTTCCGCCGGTTTCACGAAGACTCGCGCACAGGCCTCCGTCGGTCACACGCAGTGGATACAAACAGCCCCCGGGAGCCACCGATATGGTGCGGATCACACCGGTGATCGGAGTTCTCCGTTCCGAACCGCTGACATGCGTCACCGTTCCCCCATGACGGTTGCCACCATGGCCCGTGGGGCAGTTGCCCGCCTCGATCCGCGCATCCGCCGCCGGAACCGGTGCGTGGACGCGGCCGACCGGAGAAGTGTGATCGACGTCACACCGTCTCGCGAGGCCGCGCAAGGTCAGATCCAGCCCTGTTTGCGGGCCACATGGGCGGCCTCGTGCCGGTTGGCCGCCTTCAGTTTGCCGGCGATCCTCGACAGGTGGTTGCGGACGGTCCCGGGGGTGAGGACCGCGCGCCGCGCCACGGTCTCGATGGGGGCCCCGTCCGCGGACAGTGCCAGAACGTCCGCCTCCCGCCGGGTCAGCGGGGACTCTCCCGCAGCGAGCGCGTGTGCGGCCGCGTCCGGATCGACGTAGGAGACGCCGCGGTGAACCATCCTGATGATGTCGGCCAGTTCCTTCGCCGACGTCGTTTTCGGCACGAAACCCCGGGCTCCCGCGGACAGGGCCGAGGTGAGATACCCCGGCGCCGTGTGGGAGGTGACCACGAGGCACCGCACGGAGGGCCGGGTCAGCCGCAGGTCGCGGATGACGCTGATTCCGCTCTTGTCGGGCATGCTCAGATCCAGGACGCAGACGTCCGGGACGAGATTCCTCGCCAGCTCGGCCGCTTCCACGCCGCCGGCCGCCTCACCGACCACGTCGATGTCGTTCTCGGCAGCCAGCAGCACGGAGAACGCTCCGAGGACCAGTTTCTCGTCGTCCGACAGGAGAACCCGAATGCTCACGCCGCCCTCCCCCGCGCGAGGGGGACGGTGACCAGGAGGCGGTACGTGCCGCGCGGTCCGGGGCCGTGCTCCAGCCGTCCTCCCAGCGGTGCGACGCGTTGCGCCAGTCCGTCCATGCCCGTACCGGACTGCGGACGCGGGCCCGGAACATCGCGCACACCGTCGTTCACCACGCGCAGGACGCACTCGTCCGCCCCGCCCGCGCCGGACCTGGTGAGCGTGATGGTGCAGGTCGTGGCCTCGGGGGCGTGCCGCATGATGTTCGTGGCCGCTTCCCGCACCGCCCAGCCGAGCGACTCCCGCACCTCCGGGGGCAGGCTCGGGCCGCGGTTCTCCCAGGTCACCCCGCACCGGATGCCGCAGGCCCCGAGCAGGGAGCGCGCGCCGTCCAACTCGTCGTCGAGCGACGTGGTCCGGGCGGCGTTCACCACCGCCCGCAGCTCGCTCTGCGACGCTCTCGCCAGCACCTGCAGCTGCTCTATCTCCTCCAGCTTTCCGGTGTGCGCGATGAGCTCGGACTTGATCGCGATGACGGCCAGATGCCGTCCCAGCGTGTCGTGCAGGTCGCGGGACATCCGCAGCCGCTCGTCGGCCACCGCCTGCTGGGCGGCCGCGTCCGCGGCGATCTCCAGCCGGGAGATCACGGAGACCGGCCGCATCGCGCTGCGAACGGCGGCGACGACGGCCAGGAACACCCCGCCGACGGTCAGGGCCGAGGCCAGTGGCGCGTGCGGGCTGACGGCGGCGGCCACCGCGAGGCACACGGCCGCGGTGGCCGACCGGACGCGCAGCGCGGACTCGGCCACCACGAGGGCCACGGGCACGACGGCCATTCCGGCGAGCGGAACGACCTCCGTCCGTGCGAACGCACCGGCGTAAGGGAGCAGCCAGAGGCACGCCGGCCACAGGAAGGCGGGGGCGAGCAGGACGAACGGCGTGACCGGGTACGGGTGTCCGGTCCATACCGGACGCAGCAGCGCTCCCAGGTGAAGGGCGTAGAGGACCAGCGCGAGGACGAGGACGGGGTGCGGGTCGGGTACTTCCGCGAGCAGGATGAAGGCCAGAGGGGGCGCGGTCAGGCACACGGCCAGTCGCCGCCGGGTCTGTCTCGTGAGCTTCTCGGCGTCCTGCCGCGTGGCGCGCAGTTGCGCGGAGCCCGGCGTAGGCCGGTGCGCCCCCCGGTGGGAGGGTGCGGCGGGCGGTGTCGTGGTGGTCCCGTGAGCCGGAAGGCCGTGGTGGGGGGAGTCGGGAGTCTCCGCGGGCGGGTGCCGGAAGGACTCGGAGAGGTAGGGCACGATGAGCCTCGCAAGCTGGGTGCATCATGCAGGGACGTTTCGGCCGCCCCATTGCGGCGACTGCGTGCAGGCAGTCGCCTGCCTCGGCTCTGGAGGCAGTGAGAGGCGTGGGGCCGCTCGCCCTGCGGGTGGGGGGAGGGTGGGGGGGGGGTGACTGCGCGGGTGCTGGCCGGCCGGCTCAACCGCGAGGAGGAACGGGCCGTGCCGGGACGGGCTGCGGCGCGGTGGTGCGCCGGTGCGCCGGCGGATGGGCGCGGCACCGCGGAGAGGGTGCTTCCGTCTCGCGAGTCCTCGGCGCGCGCAGTGCGCGGGTCGGCCGGATTGCGTGCGGTCGTTCAGGTTCGATTCGCATAATGCCCCCGTAGCGTCTGGACACCTGTGGTCTGGTCAGGGCCGTGACAGACTGATCCTAGGGCGGCCCGTCCACGCTGGACACGGGGGTGAACCCTTTGGCTGATTACCGACGTTGCCCCGGAGCGGCGAGTTCACCGGCTGTGTTCCTCGACCGCCGTCCAGAAATGGTCGACGATGCGGTCGAGGAACTCGCGGCCGCTGTCGCCCGCGTCGCCGTGGCCGCCGCCCCAGCTGAGGGTGGCCGCCATGTGGCCCTGGTAGTCCTGGTGCAGGCGGTGGAGCGCCTCCTCCAGCACGCGTCGTTCCAGCGGGGCGATCTTCGACACCGGCCGGACGTAGGCCTGCCAGCGCGTCGTCGCCGCGTTGCGGAGCAGCTCCGCGAGCCGTTCCTCCCGGCCGGTGACGGTGATGACGTCGGCCAGGGTCAGGGCGAGCATCCGGGCCAGGGCGGCCGACTGCCGCTCGGTGCCGTGCCACTGGCCCGTCTCCTCCATCCGCAGATACGCGTGCAGTTCGTGGCCGACCGTGCGGGCGACGTCCTCGGGCGCCAGGCCGCGCGCGACCCGGTGCTCACGCAGGGTGCGTGGCCGGCCGATGAGTTCGCCGGGCGAGCACCACAGCGCACCGGCCAGGGCGGTGAGTTCGGGGTGGGAGGGGGTGGCGGTCCCGCGTTCCCAGGCGGCGACGAGCGCCGGGGTGACGTACGGCAGCCCGTACGAGCCGCGCAGGGCGTGGGCGACATGCTCCGGGCCCATGCCCAGGGCGGCCCGCAGCCGGCGTGCGGCGGGGGCGTTGAACGGCGGGGGCGGATGGCGGTCGGTACGAGCGGAGCGTCGGTGCACGGCCCACAAGCTAGGCCCGCGCGCAGGGGCTGACTACGGTCTGTTCGGCCAGGATCACTCATTGTAGGAAGGTACGGCTACCGGCGAGTCGGTGCGCGGGGGCGGGAGGGGAGTCGCCGCGCGGCGGCCGTCCGCCGGACCGTGAACGGCAAGCTCAGTGGGCATATGCGTAAGCCCTCGTTGACGTCGCGTGAGCCGTCGCTGGGGCGCGGAGGTGCGGGGTCCGAACCTCCGTACGAAGAAACGCCCCGCTCGAGTGCCGGCGCACCGGCCGCCCGCGCGGCGCAAACCCACCGCCCGGCTCACCCCTTGACCGCCCCGCCCAGCGCGAAGCCCCCGCCCAGCCGTCGGGCGATCAGCACGTACAGCAGGATCACCGGCGTCGAGTAGACGATCGAGAACGCGGCGAGCTGCCCGTACGCCACCATGCCGCGGTTGCCGAAGAAGTTTCCCCACATCATCACGAAGGAGAAGACGGTCACCACCGGCCACCCCCGGCCCCATCAGCGGCAGCACGATCCGCACCAGGGACTGCAGGGACGAGGCCCCGTCCGTCCAGGCCGCCTCCTCCAGCTCCTTGGGAGCGCCGTCCATGAAGTTCTTCATCAGCCAGATGGCGAACGGCAGTTGGGAAGCGGCGAAGAAGAAGATCGTGCCCCGCATCCCGCATGGTGTCGATCAGTTCGACCCGGACGAACAGCGCGTACACCGGCACCATGATCGCGGTGATCGGCAGGCTCGTCGCGAAGAGGATCGTCAGCAGGAACGGCCGGCTGAGCCGGGAACGGAACCGGGAGAGCGGATACGCGGCGAGCGCGGCGCACACCACGGTGAGCGCGGTCGCGCCCCCGCACAGGATCAGGCTGTTCAGCAGCGGGGTGAACGTGATCTCGTCGGTGAGGATCGCGTCGAAGTGGTCCAGGGTCAGGCCGTCGGGGGCCTGCACCCGCAGACCGGCGTGCGGATCGAGCGCGGAGAGCACCACCCAGGCGAGCGGCAGGACGAACGCGGCGGCCACGGTGAGCAGCCCGGCGTCGGCGGCCAGGCGCCGGGTGCCGCGGCGCGAGGATGGGCCTCAGCTCCCGGTCACCCACCGGTACTGCAACTCCGGCCGCCCGACCGTCCCGTACTGGGGGCGGCGGGCCGCGCGGCCGGCGTCGACGAGGTGTTCCAGATAGCGGCGGGCCGTGATGCGGGAGATGCCGACCGCCTCCGCGACGCCGGCGGCCGTCAGGCCCTCCCCGGCGTCCCGCAGGGCCACCGTCACCCGCTCCAGGGTCGGTGCGCTCAGGCCCTTCGGCAGGGCGGCCGGTCCGGGAGCGCGCAGGGCGGCCAGCGCCCGGTCCACCTCGTCCTGGCCGCTGGCCTCGCCGACGGCCGCGTGGAACTCCGCGTACCGCACCAGACGGTCCCGCAGGGTCGCGAACGTGAACGGTTTCAGTACGTACTGCACGACCCCGAGGGACACTCCCTCGCGCACCACCGCCAGGTCCCGGGCGGAGGTCACCGCGATCACGTCGGCGTGGTGACCGGCCGCCCGCAGCGAGCGGGCCAGCTGGAGTCCGTGCACATCGGGCAGGTGCAGGTCGAGGAGGAGCAGGTCGACGGGTGTGCGCTCCAGGGCCCGGCGGGCCTCCGTCCCCGTGCGCGCCTTCCCGACCGCGACGAACCCGGGCACCCGGCCGACGTACATCACATGGGCGTCCGCGGCGACCGGATCGTCCTCGACGACGAGCACTCTGATGGGCCGTTCGGTCATGTGCGGGCTCCTGGGTCCTGTGCGGCCGCGCCGGGAGCCACGCCACGGGCGGCGTCGGCACGCGTGCTTCCCGCATCCGTCCCGGCCGGCGTGCGTCCCGGCCCTTCGGCTTCTTCCGCCGGCGTGCCCGGGGCCGGAGGCCTCAGCGGCAGCCGTGCCTCGAACACCGCGCCGCCCTCCTCGCCGGAGGTGACCGACAGGGCGCCGCCGTGCCGGGCCACCGCCTGCTGGACCAGGGCGAGGCCCAGGCCCCGGCCGCCCGGGCCGGACGGCTTGGTCGTGAAGCCCCGCCGGAAGACCGCCTCCGCGTGGTCCGGATCGACGCCCGGGCCGGTGTCGCAGACCCGCAGGACCAGCCCGGCGCCGTCCTCCTCGGTCAGCGCCGTCACCGTCACCCGGGGCCGCACCCCGCCCTGCGCCGCGTCCACGGCGTTGTCGATCAGGTTGCCGAGGATGGTCACCAGGTCCCGGGCGGGCAGCGAGTCCGGCAGCAGGCCGTCGTCCAGGCGGCTGTCCGCCGACACCACCAGTTCCACGCCCCGCTCGTTGGCCTGCGCGGTCTTGCCGAGGAGCAGCGCCGCCAGCACCGGCTCACTCACCGCCGCGACCACCTGGTCGGTGAGCGCCTGCGCCAGCTCCAGCTCGGCCGTCGCGAAGTCCACCGCCTCCTCCGCCCGGCCCAGCTCGATCAGCGAGACCACGGTGTGCAGCCGGTTCGCCGCCTCGTGCGCCTGCGAACGCAGCGCCTGGGTGAAGCCCCGCTCCGAGTCCAGCTCGCCCATCAGCGACTGGAGCTCGGTCACGTCCCGCAGCGTCACCACCGAGCCGCGCCGCTGGCCGCCGGTGACCGGCGAGGTGTTCACCACCAGCACCCGGTCCGCCGCCAGGTGCACCTCGTCCACCCGGGGCTCCGAGGCGAGCAGCGCACCCGTCAGCGGCGCCGGAAGACCCAGCTCCGCCACCGACCTGCCCACCACGTCCTCCTCCTGGTCGACGCCCAGCAGCTCCCGGCCGCCGTCGTTGATCAGCGCCACCCGGTACTGGCCGTCCAGCATCAGCAGACCCTCGCGCACGGCGTGCAGCGCGGCCTGATGGTAGTCGTGCATATGACTCAGCTCGGTCGCGTTCATGCCGTGGGTGTGACGGCGCAGCCGGGCGTTGATGACGTAGGTGCCGACCGCGCCAAGACCGAGCGCTCCGGCCGCGACCACGAGCAGCGCGGTCAGCTGTCCCTGGGCGCGCTGGCTGATCTCCTCGACCCTTATGCCGGCGCTGACCAGGCCGACGATGCGGTCGCCGTCCCGGATCGGGGTGACCGCCCGGACCGACGGCCCGAGGGTACCGGTGTAGGTCTCGGTGAAGGTACGGCCGCGCAGCGCCGGGGCCGTGTGGCCCTGGAAGAGCAGACCGATCTGGTCGGGGTTCGGGTGGGTCCAGCGGATGCCCCGCGGATCCATGATGGTGACGAAGTCCACGTCGGTGTCGCGCACCACCGCCAGCGCGTACGGCTGGAGCTTCGCCGACGGGTCGGGCGTACGGATCGCCTCCCGCACGGACGGCGAGTCGGCGACCGAACGGGCCACCGCGGTCGCCTGGCGGCCCGCCGCCTCCTCGGCCTGGCTGCGGTCGCCGACGTAGGTGAACAGCGCGTACCCGGCCACGACGACCGCGATGAGCACGGCCTGCATGGCGAACAGCTGTCCCGCGAGGCTGCGGGGCCGGGGGAGGGGGATGCGCATGCCGTCAGTCTGCCTGGCGCTTCCACGATGAACTAAATGAACGGAAGGGTGACCGCGCTCACAAGGCAGGACATAGTCACGGCATTCCCCCAGGGCCCGAGCACCGGCCCTGACCCCCATCTCCCCGGACGTGAGCCGCACGCCGGTGATGCCGACGACGTCGTCAAGGAGGGCCGCCGTGACCAGCACAGCCGCTACGGCACCTGCCGCACCCAAAGCCAAGCGGGACCGCACGCACTATCTCTACATCGCGGTGATCATCGCGGTCGCCCTCGGTATCGCCGTCGGTCTGATCGCACCCGACTTCGCGACCGAGCTGAAGCCGCTCGGCACCGGATTCGTGAACCTGATCAAGATGATGATCTCGCCGATCATCTTCTGCACCATCGTGCTGGGCATCGGCTCCGTGCGGAAGGCCGCCAAGGTCGGCGCCGTCGGCGGTATCGCGCTCGGCTACTTCCTGGTGATGTCGGTCGTCGCCCTCGCCATCGGTCTGATCGTCGGCAACATCCTGGACCCGGGCACGGGCCTCGCCGTGACCGACGCCGTCAAGGAGACCGGCCAGGCGCAGGTCGACGCGGAGGCCAAGAGCACCGTCGACTTCCTGATGGGCATCATCCCGACCACGATCGTCTCCGCCTTCACCGCGGGCGAGGTCCTGCAGACCCTGCTGATCGCGCTGCTCTGCGGCTTCGCCCTGCAGGCCATGGGCTCCGCCGGTCAGCCCGTGCTGCGCGGCATCGAGCACATCCAGCGGCTGGTCTTCCGCGTCCTGGCGATGATCATGTGGGCGGCGCCGGTCGGCGCCTTCGGCGCCATCGCGGCGGTCACCGGCTCGGCCGGCGTCGACGCGCTCAAGAGCCTGGCCGTGCTGATGCTCGGCTTCTACGTCACCTGCGTCCTGTTCATCTTCCTGGTGCTGGGCACGATGCTGCGCGTCATCGCAGGGGTGAACGTCTTCTCGCTCTTCAAGTACCTGGGCCGTGAGTTCCTGCTGATCCTGTCGACCTCCTCCTCGGAGTCGGCGCTGCCGCGCCTCATCGCGAAGATGGAGCACCTGGGCGTCAGCAAGCCGGTGGTCGGCATCACCGTCCCGACCGGCTACTCGTTCAACCTCGACGGCACCATGATCTACATGACCATGGCCTCGCTGTTCATCGCCGATGCCATGGGCACCCCGATGTCGATCGGCGAGCAGATCCCGCTGCTGCTCTTCCTGCTGGTCGCCTCGAAGGGCGCCGCCGGTGTCTCCGGCGCGGGTCTGGCCACGCTGGCCGGCGGTCTGCAGTCGCACAAGCCCGCCCTGGTGGACGGCATCGGCCTCATCGTCGGCATCGACCGCTTCATGAGCGAGGCCCGTGCCCTGACCAACTTCGCGGGCAACGCCATCGCCACCGTCCTCATCGGTACCTGGACCAAGGAGATCGACCGGGACCGGGTGGACGAGGTCCTCACCGGCCGTGCCCCGTTCGACGAGCAGACGCTCCTCGACGACCACGACGGCGCGGACGACGCCGACGGCTCCCACGCCGAGCCGGCCCAGCCGGGCGGCGAGAAGGAGCTGGCCAAGGCCTGACGGCCGGTACCGCTCCCCGCGGACCCCGGGCGGCCGGGCGCTCCCCCGTAGCCCTGCCGCCCGGCACCGGAGGCCCGGCACACGCTGCCGGGCCTCCCCCCACGGCCGAGCGGCCGGGCTCCTTCCCCCGTGAGACCGGCCGCTCGGCCCTTCCCGTCCGTCGGCCTTCCCCTGACGCCGACGTCAAGGCTTACGTTCGTCGGTATGCGAATCGGCGAGCTGGCCGCACGGGCCGGGACCACCACCCGGACGCTGCGGTACTACGAGTCACGCGGGCTGCTGCCGGCCCGGCGGGCCACCAACGGCTACCGGACCTACGACGAGGGCGACCTGAAGCTGCTGCGGCAGATCCGCACACTCCAGGACTTCGGGTTCGACCTGGAGGAGGCCCGCCCCTTCGTGGAGTGTCTGCGCGCCGGGCACCCCGAGGGCGACTCGTGTCCCGCCTCGCTCCAGGTCTACCGGCGCAAGCTGGACGAGCTCGACGCGCTCATCGGTGAGCTGCGGACGGTGCGGGAGAAGGTCGGGGAGCAGCTGGCGCGGGCCGAGCGGGCCCGGGATGAGCTGGCCGCCGACGCGGCGGTTCCGGGAGGTCCGGAGCCGGGGTGCGAACTGGGAGGGGAGCTGCGGTGAGAGGTGTGCCCGAGGTGACCGACGCGGACTTCGGACGAGAGGTGCTCGGGGCGGAACTGCCCGTGCTGGTGGAGTTCACGGCCGACTGGTGCCCGCCGTGCCGGCAGATGGCCCCGGTGCTCCGCGCGCTGGCCGCCGAGGAGGAGGGCCGGCTGAAGGTCGTCCAGCTGAACGTGGACGCCAATCCCGATACGACCAACGCGTACAAGGTGCTGTCGATGCCGACCTTCATGGTGTTCCGCGACGGCGAGCCGCTGCGGTCGATGGTGGGGGCCAGGCCCGGACGGCGGCTGCGCCAGGAGCTGGAAGAAGTGCTCTGACCTGCGGTCCGGACACGAATAAACCCCCGGGCAATTGCGTCCGGGGGTTTTCCTTGCGTATATTCATTGGTTCGCGACTTCGCACGGAGGAAGGCGCGGTGAAGTTCAGTGAGCACAGTATATGCGGGCGGGAGCGGAATTGTCAAACACCGAATTTCCGGACGATGAATTGCGGCAGGAACAGGAATTCATCGACGGACTGTACGCACGCGTGGACGTCCTGCGCGGTGACGCCGAGGCCGGCGTCACGGACGCGCTCGCGCAGGGCCACACCCCCCGGCAGGCCAGGCTGGAGCGGGACATCCTGGTCGCCGAGCGCTCCGGGCTGCTCGCCGCGCTGAACGCGGTGGACGGCTCCCTCTGCTTCGGCCGGATCGACCTCGCCTCGGGCGGGACCCACCACATCGGCCGCATCGGACTGCGCGCCGACGACGCGGAGCGCACCCCGGTCCTCATCGACTGGCGCGCCCGGGTCGCCCGCCCCTTCTACCTGGCCACCGGGCACACCACGATGGGGCTCAGGCGCCGCCGGCACATCGCCACCGAGGGGCGCAGGGTCACCGCCCTGCACGACGAGATCCTCGACCTCGGCGACGAGACCCGCACCGGACACGAGGACCCCACCGGCGACGCCGTCCTGCTCGCCGCCCTCGACTCCGCGCGCACCGGACGCATGGGCGACATCGTGCGCACCATCCAGGCCGACCAGGACCGCATCATCCGCGCACCGCACCGCGGGGTCATGGTCGTCGAGGGCGGCCCCGGCACCGGCAAGACCGCCGTGGCCCTGCACCGCGCCGCGTTCCTGCTCTACGAGCACCGCGAGCTGCTGGCCCGCCGCGCCGTCCTGATCGTCGGCCCCAACCCGGCGTTCCTCGGCTACATCGGCGAGGTGCTCCCGAGCCTCGGCGAGACCGGGGTGCTGCTGGCCACCGTCGGCGAGCTGTACCCCGGCGTGAGGACCACCCGCACGGACACCCCCGAGGCCGCCGCCGTCAAGGGCGCGGCGCGGATGGCCGACGTCCTCGCCGACGTCGTACGCGACCGGCAGGTGCTGCCCGATCCGGTGATCGCGATCGAGCACGACCGCGAGATCCTCATGCTGGACGACGGCCTGGTCAACGTCGCCCGGGAACGCACCCGCGCCGCCAAGCTGCCGCACAACGTGGCCCGGGAGCACTTCGAGGGCCACATCCTCAACGCGCTCACCGACATGGTCGCCGAACGCATCGGCACCGACCCCTACGACGGCAGCAACCTGCTCGATCCCAGCGACATCACCCAGATCCGCGACGAGCTCGCCGAGAACCCCGAGGTCTGGTCCGCCATCGACCGGCTGTGGCCACGGATCACCCCGGAGCGTCTGATCGCCGACTTCCTCGCCGCCCCCGAGGGGCATCTGCCCGAGGAGGAAGCCGCCGCGATCCGCCGCCCCGTCACCCGGCACTGGACCGTCTCCGACGTGCCCCTGCTCGACGAGGCCGCCGAACTCCTCGGCGAGGACGACCGGCTCGCCCGCGAGCGCGCCGAACGCGAGCGGCAGCGGCAGATCGCCTACGCCCAGGGCGTGCTGGACGTCTCCTACGCCTCCCGCACCTTCGAGTTCGAGGACAAGGAGGACGACGACCCCGACTCCTCCGAGGTGCTGTCCGCGCACGACATCATCGACGCGGAACGCTTCGCCGAACGGCACGAGGAGGACGACCACCGCAGCGCCGCCGAGCGCGCCGCCGCCGACCGCACATGGGCGTTCGGGCACATCATCGTCGACGAGGCGCAGGAACTCTCCCCGATGGCCTGGCGGCTGCTCATGCGCCGCAGCCCCACCCGCTCGATGACCCTGGTCGGCGACCCGGCGCAGACCTCGGAGGCGGGTGGGGTCGGCTCCTGGGCGGACATCCTCACCCCCTACGTCGAGGACCGCTGGGAACACACCCGGCTCGGCGTCAACTACCGCACCCCGGCCGAGATCATGGACGTCGCCCCCGCGGTGGTGCGTGCCGAGCACCCCGGCTTCGAGCCGCCCGGCTCGGTACGGAGTACCGGCGTACGCCCCTGGGCCCGCGCCACCGACGACCTGCCCGGCGCCGCCGCCAAGGCCGTCGCGGAGCTCACCCCCGCCGAGGGGCGCCTCGCCGTCATCGCCCCGCGGGAGCTGCACAGGCCGCTGGCCGCGCGGCTGGACGGCGTCACGGCCGGGGCCGAGCCGGATCTGACCCACGACGTCGTCCTGCTCGACCCGCGCCAGGCCAAGGGGCTGGAGTTCGACTCGGTCCTCGTGGTGGAACCGGGCCGCTACGGCACCAGCGACCTGTACGTGGCGCTCACCCGCGCCACCCAGCGGCTCGGCGTCCTGCACACCGAGCCGCTGCCGGAGCCGCTGGCCGAGGCCCTGGGCTGAGCCGGAGCCCGGAACTCAGGCCGGGCGCAGCCACACCGTCGCCAGGGGCGGCAGGGTCAGCCGGATGCTCGCCGGGTAGCCGTGCCACCCCTGCGGCTCCGGCTTGACCGGGTCAGGGGTCGTGATGTCACCGCCGCCGTAGCGGCCGGCGTCGGTGTTCACGGCCTCGTGCCAGGCGGGAACGTCGTCGGGCACCCCGATCCGGTAGTCCTGCCGGACCACCGGCGCGAAGTGGGACACCGCGAGCAGCGGAGAGCCGTCCGCGTCGTACCGCAGGAAGGCGAACACGTTGTCCTCGGCGGCGTCCCCGGTCACCCACCGGAAACCGGACGGCTCGGTGTCGCCCTGCCACAGCGCCGGGGTGTTCCGGTAGACGGTGTTGAGGTCGCGCACCAGGTCGCGCACCCCGCGGTGGTCGGCCTCGGCACCGTAGTGCGGGTCCAGCAGCCACCAGTCGGGGCCGTGCGCCTCCGACCACTCCGCTCCCTGCGCGAACTCCTGCCCCATGAAGAGCAGCTGCTTGCCGGGGTGGGCCCACATGAACGCCAGATAGGCGCGCAGGTTCGCACGCTGCTGCCACCAGTCGCCGGGCATCTTCGACACCAGGGACCGCTTGCCGTGCACCACCTCGTCGTGGGAGATCGGCAGCACGTAGTTCTCGCTGTAGGCGTACACCATCGAGAACGTCATCTCGCCGTGGTGGTGGCGGCGGTGCACCGGGTCGTGGCTCATGTACTGCAGCGAGTCGTGCATCCATCCCATGTTCCACTTCAGCCCGAACCCCAGCCCGCCGAAGCCGCTCGGGCCCTTGTGATGGGTGGCCCGGGTGACGCCGTCCCAGGCCGTGGACTCCTCCGCGATCGTCACGACCCCCGGCACCCTGCGGTACACGGTGGCGTTCATCTCCTGCAGGAACGCCACCGCGTCCAGGTTCTCCCGGCCGCCGTGCTCGTTCGGCGTCCACTGGCCCGGCTCGCGCGAGTAGTCCAGGTAGAGCATCGAGGCGACGGCGTCCACCCGCAGCCCGTCGATGTGGAACTCCTCACACCAGTACAGGGCATTGGCCACCAGGAAGTTGCGCACCTCGCGCCGGCCGAAGTCGAACTCCAGGGTGCCCCAGTCGGGGTGCGCGGCCCGCAGCGGATCCTCGTGCTCGTACAGCGGCCGGCCGTCGAACTCCGCCAGCGCCCACTCGTCGCGCGGGAAGTGCGCGGGCACCCAGTCCATCAGCACCCCGATGCCGGCCCGGTGCAGGGCGTCGACCAGGTACCGGAAGTCGTCGGGGGTGCCGAGCCGGGCCGTGGGCGCGTAGAACCCGGTGACCTGGTAGCCCCAGGAGCCGCCGAAGGGATGCTCGGCGACCGGCATCAGCTCGACATGGGTGAAGCCGAGGTCCTTGACGTAGGCGGGGAGCTGCTCGGCCAGCTGACGGTACGTCAGTCCCGGTCGCCATGACGGCAGATGAACCTCGTACACGGAGAACGGCGCCCGGTGCGCGGGCTCCTCCGCCCGCCGCTCCAGCCACTGAGCGTCGCCCCACTCGTACGCCGAGGAGGTGATGACCGACGACGTCGCCGGCGGCACCTCCGTGCGGCGGGCCAGCGGGTCGGCGCGCAGGGTACGGGAACCGTCGGGGCGGGTGATCTCGAACTTGTACAGCTCGCCCTCACCGATCCCCGGCACGAACAGCTCCCACACCCCGGTCGAGCCCAGCGACCGCATGGGGAAGCCGGTGCCGTCCCAGAAGTTGAAGGAGCCCGCCACCCGCACGCCGCGCGCGTTCGGCGCCCACACCGAGAAGCGGGTGCCGGTGACGTCCTGGTGCGTCATCGGGTGCGCGCCCAGCACCGTCCACAGCTCCTCGTGCCGGCCCTCGCCGATCAGATGCAGATCGAGCTCGCCGAGCGTCGGCAGGAAGCGGTAGGCGTCCTCGGTCTCCTGGACCGTCCCCTCGTACGTCACCAGCAGCCGGTACGCCGGGACCTCCCGCAGCGGCAGCAGTCCCGAGAAGAACCCGTCACCGTCGTCGTGCAACTCGACGGTCAGTCCCCCGGAGAGCACGGTCACCGCCTGGGCGTACGGCCGGAACACCCGGAAGACGACCCCGCCGGGCACCGGATGCGCGCCGAGCACGGAGTGCGGGGCGTGATGGGTGCCGTTCAGCAGCCGCTCACGGTCGGCCGCGTCCACGGCGGGGGAGACCGCGATCTCCATCTCGGGCGGGGCGGACTGCGTCACCGCGGTCGCCGGGGCGACGGCCGTCCTCTCCGGCTCGGCCTTCCTCGGGGCCTTCGTCGCGCCCTTCGGCACCGGGCTCCCGGCGCCCGTCCTCCCGGCTGCCTTCTTCGCCGCCTTCTTCGTCGCCTTCTTCACCGTCGTCTTCTCGGTCGCCGCCTTCTTGGCCGTGGCCTTCGCCGCCGCGGCGCTCTTCTTCGCCGGGGTCTTCTTCGCGCTGTCCTTCTTCACGGCTGCCTTCTTCCGTGCGGGCGCCGGCGGCTCGGTGCGCCGCTGCTCGGCCGGCTGCTCCGGATGCGAACCGCTGGACTCGGGGCGGGGGGTCACGGGCGAAGCCTCCTGGGCGAAGGTCGGACGGTCAGGTCAGGTCGGCCGCGGCGAGCCGGTGCACCGCGGCCATCGGAACGGGGAGCCAGTCGGGGCGGTGCCGGGCCTCGTAGACCGCCTCGTAGACCGCCTTGTCGGTCTCGCACGCCCGCAGCAGCACCGGTTCCGTGCGCGGATCCCGGCCCGCGGCCTCCGCGTACCCGGAGCAGTACGCCGCCCGGCAGTGCTCGGCCCACTCCGGCTGCGGCGGGTCCACCGAACGCGCCGCGTAGTCGAAGGAGCGCAGCATGCCGGCGACGTCGCGCACCGCCGGCTGCGGCATCCGCCGTTCGGCCAGCGGCCGGGCCGGCTCCCCCTCGAAGTCGATCAGCGACCACTCCCCCGCCGGGGAGCGCAGACACTGCCCGAGGTGCAGATCGCCGTGCACCCGCTGGGCCGTCCAGGTGCGGCCCTCGGCGGCCAGGTCGTCCAGCGCCGTGTACGCGGAACGGAGCCCGTCCGCGTACGGCCGCAGCGTCGGCACCGCGTGCACCGCCGCCTCCAGCCGCTCCCGCATGCCGTCGACCATGGAGCGGAGCTGGGTGTGGCCGAGCGTGACCGTCGGCAGCGCGCGGGCCAGCGCGGTGTGCACCTCGGCGGTGGCCCGCCCCAGGGCCCGCGCCTCGGCGACGAAGTCCTCGCCCTTGGCGAGCTCCCGCAGCGCCAGTTCCCAGCCGTCCGTCGCGCCCTGCACGAACGGCTGCAGCACCCCGAGGACGTACGGCTCGGCCGAGGGCGGCGGACCGGGGGAGGCGTCCGGGTCCGCGACCAGCCAGGCCGTCGGGGGCGGCACCCGGGGGCAGCCCTCCCGGGCCAGCGCCAGCGGCAGCTCCAAATCGGGGTTGATGCCGGGCACGACCCGGCGCAACAGTTTCAGAATGAACGTATCTCCGTAGACGACCGACGAGTTCGACTGCTCGGCGGTCATCAGGCGCGGTACCAGGCCGGGGCGGATCTCCTGGTGCGGGTCCCGCTCGAAGCGAAGCCCGCCGATCCGGGCCTGGGTGCGCAGGGCCTCCAGGAGCAGTTCGGCGGGCCGGGTGTCGTGCAGGGCCTCGTAGACCGTCCGTCCGGCCAGCGGGCCCCGGGTCACATGACCGATCAGCGCGGGCGCCAGCCGGGGCGGCAGCGCCTCGCGCACGCCTATGAGCAGCTGGTAGCAGTCGCCGGGCCACTCGTGGCCGCCGTGGCCGGGCTGGAGCGGCTGGTGGGCGCGCACCAGCAGGTGGTACAGGCCCAGCTTGGCGGTGGGCGGCAACAGTTCGGTGGCCGCGACCAGGTCGAACCCGGTGACCGGACGGCCCTTGCCCGCGAACCAGCGCTGCCGCGGCAGCCACTCCCTCAGCAGCGGATCCAGTGACGCAAGGAGGCCGGGCGGTGTCGTGACGGTGCGTGTGACGGCTTCCGACATGGCGTCGCGTCCTTTCCCCTCTTTCGGCGCGCCGCAGGGGGCGCCGCCGGTGGGCGGGGTGTTACTGATGCGTGCCCAGGGCGAGCCGGTGAAAACCGCCCCGCCCCGGGTTCTACGCGGCGTCCTTGCGGAGCCGGAACCAGTAGAAGCCGTGCCCCCCGAGGGTCAGCAGATACGGCAGCTCGCCGACGGCCGGGAAGCGCACCCCGCCGAACAGCTCGACCGGGTGCCGCCCCTCGAAGGCGCTGAGATCCAGCTCCGTGGGCTGTGCGAAGCGTGAGAAGTTGTTCACGCAGAGCACCAGGTCGTCCTCGTACTCGCGCAGGAAGGCGAGGACCGCGGGGTTGGAGGAGGGCAGCTCGGTGT